>CANHNQ010000010.1 GCA_947462095.1 Gemmatimonadota bacterium | reverse complement strand
CGTCGTGGCCGGCGTCGGAGTCCTTGCCAGCGTCGGTATTCGTGGGCGAGGTGCAGTTCATTGCGCTGCCAGCCGATCATGAGGCGTCGCAGGACATCACGATTCCGATCCTGCAGACATTGCTCGGCGCGCATGTGCCCACACGCGTGATCGTGCGCACGGGGCACTCGGTGGCTGGCGGTACATTCCCGGCGGATTGGCCGGCGCTGCGCGAGGACGCAGCGCAGTGGCTGGTGCAGCACGGACTCACGCTGTGGGGCGTGGATGCCCCCAGTGTGGATCGTCGCACGAGCACCGATTTGCCGGTGCACAACGCGATCTTCGGCGGCGGCGCGTTCGTGCTGGAGAATCTTGCACTCGACCTCGTGCCGGTGGGGCGCTACGAACTGTTGGCGCAGCCGTTGGCGGTGCACGGCGCCGATGCGGCACCGGTACGGGCGCTGCTGCGCGCGATCCGGGAAAAGGAGCAGTAGAGACGGGTGCCCTCCGTCCCGACTTCCCTTATTTTTCCACGATGACTCAGCCCGTGTACCTGGATCACGCCGCCACCACTCCGGTGCGCGACGAGGTCATGGCCGCCATGGCGCCGTTCTTCGGCGCGCGGTTCGGTAATCCCTCCAGCGTGCACCGCTGGGGCCGGGAAGCGCGCGTGGCGCTCGACGAGGCGCGTGAGCGACTGGCGGCGTGTCTCGGCGCGCATGCCGACGAAGTGTGCTTTACGTCGGGCGGGACAGAGGGCGACAACTTCGCCATTCTGGGCGTCTTTCGGACGCTGCGCGGGCAGGGGCGCGATGCCGCGATCACCACGCCCATCGAGCACAAGGCGGTGCTCGCTGCGGTACATCAGGTGGCGCACGAGGGCGGTGACGAACGCATCGTGCGCGTGTCGCATGACGGCCTCGTGGATATAGCGCACTTCGCCGAACTGCTCGACGGTCGTGTGGCCGTGGCCAGTGCGATGTGGGTGAACAACGAAGTCGGGGTGATGCAGGATGTGCCCACGTTGGCGGCACAGGCCAAGGGCGCGGGGGCGGTGTTTCACACCGATGCCGTGCAGGCGTTCGGCAAGGTCTCGATCGACGCCAGAACGACACCGTTCGACCTGCTCACCATTTCGGGACACAAGTTCGGCGCGCCGAAGGGCATCGGTGCCCTGTTCATTCGCCGGGACACGCCGCTCGAGCCGATGTTTCACGGCGGCTCACAGGATCGTGGCCGTCGCCCGGGCACGGAGAACGTGGCCTTCGCCGTTGGCCTCGCCACGGCGGCTGAGCTGTTGCTGGCCGAGCACGAGGCCGAGCACGCGCGGTTGTCGACCATGCGCGCGATGCTCGAGCAGGGGCTCCGCGAGCGGATTCCCGACGTGATCATCCACGCGGCGGGCGCACCGCGTGCCCCGCACATCACGAACATCTCGATTCCGGGCACCAGCAGCGAGTCGATGCTCATGGCCCTCGACCTGCGCGGCATCGCCTGCAGTGCCGGCTCGGCGTGTCAGAGCGGTAGCGTATCGGCGTCGCATGTGCTGAGCGCCATGGGGGTGTCACCCGACATCGCCAATGCCGCGCTGCGCTTGTCGCTGGGTTGCCTGAGCACGGATGCCGACGTGCAGCGCACGCTCGACGTATTGACCACGCTGGCTGAGAAGTCGCGCGTGGGCAAGGCGGCGAGCGCGTCGTGCGCGTTCGAGCCCGTCGACTTCTGAGCAGCGTGATGTCGAACGCGTCGGTGCACGGCCTGTTGCCGCAGAAGGGAGCGCGCGTGCTGGTGGCGATGAGCGGCGGCGTGGATTCGTCGGTCGCGGCGGCGGTGCTCGTAGACGCCGGCTGCGACGTGGTCGGCGTGACGATGAAGCTGCACGAAGACGGAAAGGACATCCCCGACCGTCCCTGCTGTTCGCTGGACAGCACCAGCGATGCACGACGCGTGTGCGAGAAGCTTGGCATCCCGCATTACGTGACAAATCTGGTGGATCGGTTCGGCCATGATGTGCTCGACGACTTCGTGCAGGAGTACGCCCGCGGCCGCACGCCGATTCCCTGCGTGCGCTGCAATACGTTCACGAAGTTCCGCGACTTGCTGCAGACGGCCGACGACATCGACGCGCCGTGGCTGGCCACCGGACACTACGCGCGCATGGGGACCGTGGCGAACGGCGGCGATGCACGCGTGATGTTGCGTGGTCTCGATCCCGCCAAGGATCAGAGCTACTTCCTGTGGGGCATTGAGCGCCCCGTGCTCTCACGCCTCGTGCTGCCGGTCGGGAATCAGACCAAGGCGGAGACGCGCGACATTGCGCGTCGCTTCGGCCTGCGCACGGCGGAGAAGCCGGAGAGTCAGGACATCTGCTTCGTACCCGACGGCAATCACGTGCGCGTGCTCGAGGAGCAGCTGGGCGCCGACGCCCCTGCCCTGTCGGCCGGTCCGCTGCGCTTGGTCAGCGGCGAAGTGATCGGCGAGCATCAGGGGTTTGCGCGCTATACCATCGGCCAGCGAAAGGGGCTGCCGGGTGGATTCGCGGAACCGATGTTCGTGGTGGAGATCGTGCCGGGCGAACGCGCCGTGGTGATCGGCCCGCGTGAGGCGCTGCTGGGGCGCGGGCTCGAAGCGCGTGAACTCAATTGGCTGGTGGAGCCGCCGGTGCTCGGGGCGCAGGTGCAGGTGCAGGTGCGTAATCGCGCCGCCGCGGCGCCGGCTACGATCGTGCGGCTGTCGGGTGACGCGATTGAACTCGCGCTCGACGAACCGGTGCACGCGATTTCGCCTGGGCAGTCGCTGGTGATCTACGACGGCGACATCGTGCTCGGTGGTGGTGTGATTGAGCGCGGCATGCGGACGGCACCGAGCCGGCGACTGCCGATCTTGGCGGCGTAGCGTCAGTTGCTCGTGCTTCGGCTGGATCGTTGAACTGATCACACAGAGTCAAAGAGAAAAGGAGACAAAGAGGCCCGTTGCCTCCACGTCTCCTTTTCTCTTTTGCTCTTTGTCTCTGTGTGATCAGTTCACGAACTCGCGTCTCACTCCACCCTCGCCGCAAGCTCCCCCGCCGGCACCGTCATCACGGCCACCAGCATGTCGGCAGTGACGTTCAGCAGCGTCTTGAACATGTCGGGGAGCGTGTCGAGCGCGATCATGATGCCGATCCCCTCCACCGGGAGGCCAATGCTGGTGTAGAGCGGCACTTGCAACAGCATGCCGCCGCTGGGGATGCCGGGGGTGCTGAAGTTGAGCACCACGCTGCTCGCGGCCACCAGCGCGATACTCGAGAAGGGCAGCTCGATGCCATACAGCTTGGCCACGAACAGCGCGCCCACCACCCAGTAGATCGCGCTCGTGAGCTTGAACACCGACGCGCACAGCGGCAACACAAAGCCGGTGGCCGTCGCGGGCAGGTGCAGCACATCGGTCGCGCCTTTCACCATCGCCGGCAGCGAGGCCAGCGAACTGCGCGTGCCCATGCCGACCACCTGCGATGGGATCAGCGCGCGCGCGAAGTCGCGCAGCGGGACGCGGCGCGTGACGCCCATGACCCCGTAGAGCGCCGCCGTGGCGACCAAGTGGAGCACAATCAGCACCATGATGTAGAAGCCGATCGCGCTGAGCGCCGAGGTGCCGAGCTTTTGCCCGAGCACGGTGGCGAGCGCCAGAATACCGACCGGGGCGATGGCCAGCATCCAGCGCACCACAACCAGCATCGTGTCGGCCATCCCGCGAAAAAACGCGAGTTGGGCCGCGCGCGGGCCGGGGGCCACCTGCCCGAGCGCAAACGCGTAGAGCAACGTGAACAACACCACGGGGAGCAACGTGCCGTCGGCGGCGGCCTTGATGGGATTGAGGGGAATGAGCCCCAGAATCCACGTACGCAGCGACAGGGCGTCGGCAGGGGGGATGTCGATCGCGGCGGTGGCGCGCAACCGCGCCGTGGCCTCGGGGTCGAGCACCAGCGTATCAAACCACGGCGGCGACACGACCGCGGAGAAGATGGCGCAGGCGATCGCCAGCCCCAGCATCCACGCGAAGGCCTTCGCGCCCACGCGGCCGGTCATGCTGGTGTCGCCGCCGCCCGCAACGCCAACGATCAGCAGCGGCACGACCAGCGGGATGACGGTCATGCGCACGGCATTGATCCAGGCCGTGCCGACGATGTCCAGCACGCCGATCAGCCCGCGCGTGAACGCGGAGGGCGCCCCGTCCTGCGAGAGCCACATACCCAGCGCGAGGCCGAGCAGGAGACCAAGCGTGACCTGAACGGCCTGCGATCTCAGCGGATGGCGGCGGGACGTGCTGGCTGAATCTGGAGCGGTGGCCATGCGCGCGAACCTACTTCAGCGCGCACGACTGCGCGAGCGGGGCACCGTTAGAAGCCGAAGCCGGCCGACCAGGTGACCACCTTCTTGCCATGCGACGAGGCACCGGCGTCGTCACCGAGGCGCACGTAGTAGCCGATCTCGCCACCGAGCGCGAGCAACGGCCAGAGATGCACGGCCCCTCCCACATAGGTGCGACGCGCGGTCGCATTGAGGGGATCACCGAAGGTGCGGATGATGCCACCGGTGATGGCGCTGCCGGTGCCCAACGATCCATAGGACTTGGCGAGTCCGATCGACGCCCCCGCGCCACCAAGACCGACCTTCGCGACCGCGAGCGCACAGAGATCGATTCGGTCGCCTTCGTAGACCATGCCCCCGCCGTACGACAGCGCCCACTTGAACGGCGCCCCGTAGGTGATGCCGCCCATACACTGCCCAACGCGCCAACGCATGTCCGGCGTGCTGGGCGTCGCTGGGGCCGTCGCACCGACCGGGGCGGGCGTGACCTGCGCCTGCACAGCCGGCGTCCCAAGGACCGACACGCCGACACACCCTGCGAACGCCATCGCTGAAGCGATCGAGCGCGAGCGCCGCATCAGAACTTCATCCCGCCGGCTTCCGCAAACTCCCGCATGGCCTTCTCCTGTGCTTCGGTGAGCGTCTCGGGGACGGTGATGGTGACTTCGACCAGCAAGTCCCCCTTCTTCCCGTCCTTTTCGATCCCCTGACCGGTGATCTTGAAGCGCTTGCCCGCCGAGGTGCCGGCTGGAATGCGAATGGCGACCTTCTTGTCGTCGAGCGTCTTCACGCTGATCCGCGAGCCGAGCGTGGCCTGCGCGATATTGATGGGCACCGTGGCGACTACGTCGAGTCCATCGCGTTTGTAGAAGCGATCTGGAGTCACGGTGAAGGTGATCACGAGATCGCCCGCCTGACCACCTGCGGCGCCTTTGCCACCCTGGCCTTTCAGCCGAACCTTGGCGCCCGTTTCCGCACCGGATGGTACCGTAATGAGGACCTTGCGCGACACGCGCGTGTCTCCGGTACCACGGCAGGTGGGACAACGTTCCGTGGGAACGCTACCACGTCCGGCACACACCGGGCATGGACGATTCACCGCAAAGCTCCCCTGCCCGAACGAGATGACACCGCGGCCACTGCATTCCCCGCACGGGCGCAACTGAGCGCCGGGAGCGGCACCGTTGCCTCGGCAGGTCACACATTCCTCGTTCACCTCGATGTCGACGGGCACCTTGCCGCCGACCGCCGCCACGCGGAACGGCACCTCCACCGTCTGCTCGATGGACTGACCGCGCTCCGGACCGCGCGCGCGCTGGCGCCCAGCCCCAGCGGCGCCGCCGAACATCGACGAGAACAGATCGCCGAGTCCACCGATGCCGCCGACGTCGAAGTCATTGAACGTGCCCGCCCCCGGCTGACCAGGTCGCGCGGATCCTGAACTTCCGGGACGCGAGGACGCGCGCGTGCCGCCGAAGCCGCTCATCCCGCCGAAGGCCCCCATACGACGCATGTCGTCGTATTCCTTCCGCTTGTCCGGATCGCCGAGGACGTTGTGTGCCTCGGAGATCTCCTTGAAGCGTTCGGCGGCCTTGGGATCGTTCTGATTCGCGTCGGGATGATGCTGCTTTGCCAGTCGCCGGTACTGCTTCTTGATCTCGTCGGCGGTTGCCGTGGACGAGACCCCGAGCACCTGGTAGTAGTCCTTGCCGTTGGCCATGCTCAACGCGCCCTCAGGCGCCGGTCCACTGCTTTACCACCACGCGCGCCGGACGGAGTACGTGGCCATTGATGACGTAGCCCACCTGAAAGCAGATCGCGACCACGCCGTCTTCTTCGGGCTGCGACGCCGGTGCGGTACTGACCGCTTCGTGACTGGCGGGATCGAAGGGGTGACCGGTCGGATCGATGACTTCGAAGCCGTGCCCGGCCAGCGACTTGAAGAGCTTCTTTTCCACGAGCTGCATGCCGTCGATGACCGCCTTCGCATCGACGGTATTCGGGTCGACGGCGGCGAACCGTGTGATGTCGTCGAGGCCATCGAGCAGGCCGCGCACGAGTTCGCCCTGTGCGCGCCACCCCGCTTCCTGCCGCTCCTTCACGGCGCGACGACGGAAGTTGTCGTATTCGGCGGCGAGTCGCAGATACTTGTCCTTCTGCGCCTCGAGCTCGCGCTGCGCCTGCGGCAGCTCATCGCCGGATTCGATCGGCGACTGCACCGCGGAGGTTTCCTGCGTTTCCATCGGATCCATGTTGTCCACCGGAGCGTCAGACATTGGGTCGGTCATGATATGCGTACGAGAGTCATCGACGAAAGTTTGCGTACTCTGCTTCACCTACGTGCTTCAAAGAAAAGGACCGAAGGGCGCGGGCGTCAGCCCCGGGCGGTCCATCCGATGGCCTCCGGATCGCGCTCGAACGCCCGACGTAGGCGATCGAGTGCCAACTGGGCTGCCCGATACCGGATTTCCGAACGGTCACCCGGCAGGATGGCACGCACGGCGTGGACCTCCCCATCGAGATCGACGGCTACCCACACGGTACCCACCGGCTTCTCGGGAGTGCCGCCGTCAGGGCCGGCGATCCCCGTGATGCCGATGCCGATATTGGTGCCGAACCGAAGACGCGCCCCGGTGGCCATGGCGCGCGCCACCGGTTCACTCACGGCACCGTGGGTGTCCAGATCGCCCTGTGAGACCCCGAGCTCGCGGACCTTGACCGGATTCGCATAGGCGATCGTTCCGCCCTGTACGACCCGACTGGAGCCCGGCACGGCGGTGAGGCGCATGCCGAGCATGCCGCCGGTGCAGCTTTCGGCCACGGCCAGCGTGGCGCCGCGCACCGCGCACTCCGCCAGCATGAGGGCGGCGAGATCGTCGTCCCCTTCGCCGTAGATGAACCGCCCCACCTTCTCACGCACCAGCAGCGCCGCCTCGGTCAGCGTGGCCTCGGTTTCGCGGGCCGGCAGGGTGTACGACGTGAGCCGCAGGTCGACACCGTCGTTGCCGGGGAGGTACGCCAGCGAGAGCCCGTGCACACCGCGGGCCAGATCACCGAGCTTATCAGCCAGCGCCGACTCGGCAATGTTGGCCGTACGCAGCGTGCGCGCGCGGATGACGGGACCATCTACGGGGAGCCGTTCGCGCAGGTGCGGAATCACGGTGTCGGCGAGCATGCCGCGCATTTCACGGGGAACACCGGGGAGCATGGCGACCCACCGCTGCTGCGCGTCTTCCAGCCAGATGCCCGGCGCGGAGCCGTGGCGATTGGCCAGAATGGTGCATGCCTCGGGCACCATGGCCTGCTGGCGATTACTGGCCGGGAGCTCGTGGCCGAAGCGCTTGAGCCACCGCGCTTCGAGGGCGGCGAGGATCTCGGGGTCGAGCACCATGCCGCGTCTGAAAATCGACGCGATGGCGGGCTTGGTCATGTCGTCGGCGGTGGGCCCGAGGCCGCCGGTGGTGATCACGGCGCCGGTGCGCTCGAGCGCTTCCCGCACGGCGGTGGCAATGGCGGTGGCGTCATCGCCGCAGGTGGCGCGGCGCACGATGCGCACGCCAAGGGCGGCCAATTCACGCGCGAGATGCGCGGCGTTCGTGTCGATCGTGAAGCCGAGGAGGAGCTCGTCGCCGATCGTGACGATTTCGATGTTCATGGAGGAAAAGTACCATGAACGGCAACGGCACCGGTGCGCGACGCTCGAGGTCGCTCAGACCATCTGCGCGACCTGCCGTCCGTATCGGCGCAGGTACAGCCACAGACTCCAGAGCGTCAGTAGGACGGCGGCGACCATGCTGATCACGCCCACGACGCCGTTGAAGTACGCGAACGCCTTCCACGCGCCGTCGCTCTCCCATCCCTCACGGGCGGCCAGCGTGGCCGCGAAGAACCAGCAATACGCGGCGCCCTGCCACACGCTCTGAAACGTGGTCTTCCACTTGGCCGGACCGATGGCCGAGATCACGAGGCCGCGCCGCGCGGCGATCTGGCGGAACACGGTCATGAAGGCCTCACGGCCAAGTACGACCAGCACGATCCAAAGCGGCAGCGAGACGCCCCCGAACGGCGTCTGAAACAGCAACGGCGTGGGGTGCGGCACGGTGCCGTCCGGCACGACGAACGTGTAATGCCGCTGCAGCCAGTACATGGGGATGAGCGTGGCCACGAGCAGCAGCTTGTCGGCCAGCGGGTCGAGCAAGCGCCCGAGATCGGTGACCAGATTGCGCGACCGGGCGAGATGGCCATCCCAGTAGTCGGTCGCGGCGGCGACCGTGAACAACAGAAACGCGAGGAGGCGCGCGGTCCACGACGTGGTGAACGGCAACCACGCAATCAGCGGCGTCAGGGCGATCCGGCCCAGCGTGATTGCGTTCGGAAGGTTCACAGGAGTATCGAGTGGCGGGGGAGGTCGGATGCCCGCCGCGCCCTCCGCTAGGCGAGCGTCTTGAGCACCAGCTTGGAAACGGCTTTCAGCGTGTCGAACACGCCCTCGCCGGTCACGGCTACAGCTTCGAACGTCGGAACGCGCTCCACCCACTCGCCGGTTGGCAGCTGGCTTACCAGAAGCTCGCCCTGCTTGAACGGATCCGCCACTGCGCGCATCCGCGCCGGGTCGGTCACTTCCCATCCCGGATTGAGCATGGCCTGCAGTTCCGCGAGCGGCGCTGCATTGGGCAGATCGCGCTTGTTGTACTGGATGACGAACGGCATGCGCGTGAGATCGTACCCGTACGCCGCCATGTTGTCATACAGGTTCTGCATGGACTCGACGTTGGCCTCGGCCCGTTCCACCTGGGAGTCGGCCACGAACACCACACCATCCACGCCCTTTAAGATGAGCTTGCGGCTGGCATTGTAGTAGACCTGACCGGGCACGGTGTACAGATGAAATCGGGTGCGGAATCCGCGAATCGTGCCCAGATCGACCGGCAGGAAATCGAAAAACAGCGTGCGCTCGGTCTCGGTGGCCAGCGAGATCAACTTGCCGCGGGTGGTCGGGGACACCTTGCCGTACACGTACTCAAGATTGGTGGTCTTGCCACCGAGTCCCGGGCCGTAGAACACGATCTTGCAGTTGATCTCGCGGGACGCATAGTTGATCATCGACATCGATGGCGGCCCCTTACTGAAAGAGCCGATCGATCTCGTCCTCGGCGCCAGCCAAGAACCCTGGCGGCGGCGTGGACGCGGACCCACCGCGGGAAAAGACCCCTTCGAACGTCTTCGTGAGCTCGTCGACGGCCGCCTTCATGCGCAGCCGGACGAGTCCGAGCGTGGTGCGATTGTCGAACAGCACCACCAGGATGACGCGGCGGGCGATATCGGCGAGATACATCGACTCCCTCTCGCCCTGATGGAACAGGACGTTGAAGTCACTCTCGCCGATGAGCCGGGCCAGCTGATCGTTGGCGCTGAAATCCGCCGCCGTGAGCGTGGCGAAGGCGGTCGCGTCGAAGTTGGGTGGCTCACCCACCGTGGCGACGAGCTGTCCACTCCGGTCCACGAGCAGGGCGCACCGCGCCTTGGCGTCGTAGAGAAACCGCTGCAGGGTAACGGTGATGGCCCCGAAGTCGTCCTCGGTGAACGACCAGGTGGCGGCGCCGACGGGCATGAACAGGGGGTCGAAGAAGGGATCGGGATCAGCAGCCGGGTGTCACGGAGCCGCACAGAATCAACGCACGGACGTGCCCGAAGGTAACGCCAAACCGCGCATTCTCCATCTCAGCGCATCTCACGGCGGGCCGAAAGCGCCTGAGCGATCGTCACGCCATCGGCATATTCCAGGTCACCACCCACGGGCAGACCACGGGCGATCCGGGTAATGCGGACCCCGAGCGGCAGCAGTTGCCGCTGCACATAGAGGGCGGTCGCCTCCCCTTCGAGCGACGGATTGGTGGCCAGAATGACCTCCTTGACCCCTTCCGGTTCGATCCGGGCCACGAGGGCGCCGATGGACAGGTCGTCGGGGCCGACGCCATCGAGGGGAGACAACCGCCCTCCCAGCACGTGGTAGAGCCCGCGGAACTCCCCCGCCCGCTCGATGGACGCGATGTCGGAGGCTTCCTCGACCGCGCAGAGGATGGTCGGGTCACGCCGCGGATCGACGCAGAGCGCGCAGAGCGGCGACTCGGTGAGGTTGTGGCACCGGTCACAGGCCCGTACGCGCTCGGTGAGCAGCACGAGCGCCTCGGCCAGCCGGCGGCTTTGCGCGTGCGGCTGGCGCAGCAGGTGGTACGTGAGCCGCAGCGCGGTCTTCCGGCCGATGCCGGGGAGCCGCGCCAACTCGCTCGTGAGTTCGTCGATGACGCTCAACGGGATCCGATCAGAACGGAAGTTTGAACGGCAGGTCGATGCCGCCGGTGACTTTGCCGAGTTCCATCTGCATCGCCTCGGCCGCCTTCTTCTGCGCTTCGGCCACGGCGACCACGATGAGGTCCTCGAGCATCTCGATGTCTTGGCCGTTCACGACGGCCGGATCGAGCTTGATGCGCTTGAGCTGCATCTTGCCGTCGACATCGGCCGCGACCATGCCGCCGCCGGCCAGCGCCGAGAAGGTGCGCTGTGACATCTCGTCCTGCATGGTCTGCATGCGCGACTGCATGTCCTTGAACTGGCCCATCATCTTGAACAAATCCATGACTGTCCCTGAGGCGTTAGTCGAGTAATTCGAGGTCGAGCGCACGGACGGCGGCGTCGAGCAGCGGGTCCTTCGAGGACAGCTGCTGGGTGCGCTGCTGCTGCACGTCGTGCGCGGTGAGGCGCTTGGTGGTATCGCGGGGCGCGTGGGCCTGCGCCTGCGCATTGGCATTCACCGAAGACACCACGGTGACGCCGGTGATACCATCGAAGCACGCTTGTAGCGCGGCGAGCACGTCGGGGCGTGCGCCGTCGGCCGCGCGGGCAAAGGTGTCGTCGGCGGGATCGTAGCTCAGCGCGACACTCCCGTGCGCCGACACCGACACCGGCACCATCCGCGCGACGGCCTGGGCCAGCATGCCACGGCCGGCCGTCTTGATGGCATCGCTCACGCTCACCCAGCGCGCCGTGAGCTGCTCGACGGAAGGCGGCGGTCCCACGCGCGGGGCGGTCGCGGCGGCCCGCGACGCGGGGCGCTGCTCGGCCATCTGGGCGGCAGCTGCCGCTTCCGCCACCTGCTGCGTGGCCGAACGGGGCGGCGCCATCACCACCGGTGCGTGTTGCGCGATCGCGGGCGCGACAGCCGGCGGTGGTGACGGCGGCATCGCGTGCGCCGACGCCACGCGCGGCTCGTGCGCCACGCGACGAGGGGGTGGATCGTCGTGACTACCGGTGCCGAATCCCTTGATGACCTCTTCGAGCTCCACCGTCCGATCGAGCAACGCAAAGCGCACGAGAAGTGTCTCGAGCAACAGCTGCGGCTGCCCGCTGCGGCGATACATCGGCTCGAGTTCGAGCAGGGCATGCAGCATGCGCAGCAAGTCGCCGGCGGAGAGCTGTCCCTTCCGCTCGGTGAGCGCCGCGCGCATGCGCTCCGACAGCTCGGGGGGAACGCCGCCCAGGGCGATCGTGAGCTGTGCGCGCAGGATGCGACCGATACCGGCCAGCAGCAGCATCAGATCGACCCCACCGTCGGCCTGACGCTGGACCGCGTCGAAGACATCGACGGCGCGACGCTGCGCAATGATGTCGAGGAGCAGCAGATACTCGTCTTCGGGAACGAGCCCCAACGCGGTGCGTACGCGTTCCGCCGTGACCTCGGCCGTTTCTCCGAGGGACAGCACCTGGTCGGTGAGCGAGAGCGCGTCGCGCAGGCCACCGTCGGCGGCGCCGGCGATCATCCCCAGCGCGTCGGGCTCGAACCGCACGCCCTCTTCGGTGAGCACGGCGGCGAGTCGTTCACGGATTTCCGCCGGTCCGATACGCTTGAGGTCGAACCGTTGGAGGCGCGAGATCACCGTGGGGAGCACTTTCTGCGCTTCGGTGGTGGCGAAGACGAACACCACACGAGGCGGCGGCTCCTCGAGCACCTTGAGCAGCGCATTCCACGCATCGCGCGAGAGCATGTGCGCTTCGTCGACGATGTACACCTTGTAGCGATCGTCGCCAGACGGGGCATACATGGCCCGTTCACGCAGCTCGCGGGCATCGGCCACGCCGCCATTCGACGCGGCATCGATCTCGACGACGTCGAGCGAGGCACTGCCGCTCCAGATGCGCTGGCAGCTGGCGCACCGCCCGCACGGTTCACCGGCGGCGGCCATGGCCTCGCTGAACTCGGTGGCGGAGGCGGTGCCGCTCACGCGTCGGGCGTCGGCGAGTTCCTCACAGTTGAGCGCCATGGCCAGCACGCGGGCCAGCGTGGTCTTGCCGGTGCCGCGCGGGCCGCACAGCAGGTAACCGTGCGCGACGCGTCCACTGGCGATGGCACCCTTGAGGGTGTTGGCGACATGCGATTGCACCGCCACGGTCGCGAAGGTCCGAGGGCGGTATTTACGGGCGAGAGCAAGCGACATACGTGCAATCTACACGGCCGAGACGCGGGCGGACGACGGGCGCAGGAGCGGCGTGGTTGGCGGGGCTCCCGGCCGGCGTCTCGCGAGGGTCGGTACCACTTCACGCCGTCGCGGGTTACCTTCACAGTGCTCCGGGTCCCGGAGGGCGACAGCCCGCCAAATCCGTCAGGACCCCGAAGGTAGCAGCGGCACGTGGAGTCTGGCGTCGCTTCGTCAGGCCCGGAGCACTGCGCACGGGAGGATTCGCTCGACAGAGCGGACCTCCCGTGCGCTTTTTCGTGCCCGGCAGCGGCGCTAAGCGAGGGCGTCGGCGAGCGCCTGCGCGATTTTGGGACCATGTTCGGCGATGCGCGCGATCGGCGCATCGAGGTGCGCCACCGCGCGCACCCGGCTGTTGTGCCATTTGGAGATCCGCACGCCGAGCGCGGCGGCGCGCGCGACGACGTCATCGGCGCACGGACGGGGCAAGTCGATCATGACGATGTTGGTGTCGGGCATGACCACCGTGGCCCCACCGACGCCGTCGACGAGGCGGGCGAGATAGGTCGCGGCTTCGTGATCGTCGGCGAGCCGATCGAGATGGTGTTCCACGCCATAGAGCGCACCGGCGGCAAGGATGCCGGTCTGCCGCATGCCACCACCGAAGCGCTTCCGCGCGCGATGCGCCCGCGTGATGACATCGCTGGGGCCGACGAGGCAGGCGCCCACGGGGGCGCCGAGTCCCTTGGAAAAGGAGACCATGACGGTGTCGGCACAGGCGGCAAAATCGGCGAGTGACGTCCCGGTGGCCGCGGCCGCGTTCCAGAGGCGCGCCCCATCGAGGTGCACCGGCAGGTTCACACTGCGCGCGACCTGGGTGAGCGCGCGCAGTTCGTGGAGCGGCGTCACGGCGCCACCGGCCCCGTTGTGGGTATTCTCGATGCACACCATGGACGGCTCGATGGCATGGATCGAGGGCGCGCGGATGCCGGCGGCCAGATCGGGGGCACGGAACACGGAGGTGGCGCCGCGGATCGGGCGCACCTGTACTCCGCAAAGCGCCGCGGTCGCGGCGATCTCCCAGTGCACGATGTGCGCGTCGGCGTCGAGCAGAATCTCGGTCCCGGGCGTGCTCTGCACCCAGATGGCGGCCTGATTGGCCATCGAGCCGCTCGGGAAGAACAGCGCGCGCTCTTTGCCCAGCCGCTCGGCCACGACGGCTTCGAGGCGCCGTGTGGTGGGGTCGCCGTCGAGTACATCGTCACCGACTTCGGCATCGGCCATCGCGCGACGCATGGCGGCGGTTGGCCTGGTTACCGTGTCACTGCGCACATCGAGCAAGGGAGCGGCGAATTCGGTCACGGACGTTTGGTCGGAGGACGTTTGGGAGGTCTGGCGCGTGTCGGCGTGGTGGCAGCGGTGGCGCGAATCGCCTCCTCTGCCCGTTGCAGGGCGGCCAACTCGCTCCGTCGGAGATCGAAGGCCTGCGCCACTTCACCGCCGATAAGGAACAGCAGTGCGCCGTAATATGTCCAGAACACGATAGCGACGATGGCGGCAATCGTGCCCGTGTACAGCGAACTCGGATCGAACCGCGCCAGGAAGATCACGAACAGGTGCCGCGCGAGTTCGAATAAGATCGACGCGGTGAAGGCACCGACGGCCGCCGTGCGCATGGTGGGGCGACGACGCGGCAGCGCCCGGTAGAGCGCGTAAAAGAGCACGAACACGACGCTGAGCGCCATCAGCTGGCCGAGCAGGTAGCCCACGCCCCCCATCGCATCGGTGCGCAGCCCCGTTTCCTGCAGCAGCGCAAGGCCGCGCGTGGTGGCGAGATCGACGTAGGTGGAGATCGCGACGTAGACCACGATGGCCACGGTGGCGACGATGGTGGCGAAGACGTCGAAGACTTTGCCGGCCACAATGCCGCGATCGGTGCCATCGAAGATCAGCGCAAGGACGCTGCGCAGTGAGCCGAAGAGTCGCGTGGAGAACCAGGCGAAGCCGACGGCGGAATACGCCGTCACGGCACCGCGCGTGTTGAGGACGTCGGCGACAATCCCCCGCAGCAACTCACCGGCGGCGTCGGCGCCGCTGGGCAGCAGCCGATCAACGAGGGCGATGACCGTATTCGCCGCGGTATTGGTCTCACTTCCCAACAGGAACGAGAGCCCGGAGATGAGGAGGAGCACGAACGGCAGAAGGGCGAGCAGGACATTGAAGGCCAGCCCGCCCGCCAGGAACAGCACATTGTCCTCGGCGCCCTGAATCCAGACGCGTCGGACAATGTCCCACCAGCTGTCAGCCTTCGCCCGGAGCGCCAGCGGACTCCTCCGCAGAGGTGGAGACCATATCGTCCGGTGTACCCGTGTCATCGGGACCGTGGCGCCGACCGTGGTCGCGATACGCGCGTCGGCTATCGGCGTAGGCACGCTTGCTGTCGGCGACCGCCCGCTCGAGTTCGACACGCGCCTGAGCGGCCGCATCGCGACCGGCCGAGACGGCATCACCAACGGCCTGCACGCGTGAATTCACCGCATCACGCGCGCGTCCAACCTGCTCGTCGAACTGGAAACGCGTTTTCTCGACCGAATCGGCCACCTTCTCACCGAGCTCGTCGGTCATGTCCTTCATCTTGCGTCCGGCGCGTCGCGCTTCATCCTGCAGACGCTTGCGCGTTTCGGCGCCACTGGCCGGTGCGAACAGCAGCGCGGCCCCTGCCCCGATGGCCAGCCCGAGCAGAAAGGTGCCCATGCCATTGGTGCCATTCCCCCGTTCGATCACGACTACACGGTCATCGTCGTACTCGTCGTACCGGGCCATATCACACCTCACAAGCAGTGATGAGTTGCGTGCCGCGAGTGGCGAGCACGCCGGTCCGGCGCGAGCCACTCACGACACCATACTGACAACTCAGTCCGAAAGATCCGCGTCGTCCGGGGCGGCCACGATCGTGCTGGCTCCCGTGGGAAACGGGCGATGCTGTTCAGGGATCGTGACGAACTGCTCGACGATCGCGCGGGTCCGAGCGATGCCCAGCTGTTCGAACAGGAACGTGAACTTCTTGTCGTATGCCGCACCGAGCGTGCCACGCACGTCGGCGGGAAGCGACCACAACTGTTTCTTGAACGGTCCGATCGCCTTCTTGCGGGCCTTGTAGTAGAACTGCTCATCGGTGTCGGTCGGCTTCCGCTCATCCTTGGCGTTGGCATCCAGCCACGCATACATCTCGGCGCGCAGCGCGGCCGGGATGTGATCGAACATCATGGTCTGGAAGTTCGTCGCGAGATGAATCTCCGCCGTTTCGAGGCGTGGAAAGTTGCTGAACGCCGCATCGGGCAACGTGGACGCGCCATGCTGGACGGCACCGGCCATGCGATAGCGATCGCGACCGATCTTCGAGAGCTTCTCGAGCGTGTCGAAGTCGAGCGCCACGTCGGCGATGGATCCGTCGGGGAGCACAATGCCGCCGTGCGACGTGCCCGACTGGACCGAGATCTTGGACAGCCCGGCGGTCCCGGGAGCCTGTGCTTCGAGCGTGGCGTTGAATCCGTCCATGAACGCTTCGAGCTCCTCCGGCGTGCTGTTCTCGGTGCCGACTTCACCGATTTCACCGCCGATGGAAATCGTCACGCCGGCCGGCTCGGCCGCGCGCACGAAGCGGGTGATATCCACGCACACTTCGTAGTTGAGGCGCTGCTGTTCGGCGAGCGTCTCCTTCGCAAGATCAACCAGCGTCGACGTGTCGACGTCGATGTTGTAGAAGCCGGCGGCCACCGCTTCCGTGACGAGCGCCTTTACCGCGTTCACTTCGGTGGCCGGATCGACCGCGAACTTCTTGTGGTTGACCTGAAAATGGTCGCCCTGGATAAACACCGGGCCACGGTAGCCTTCGCGCAGCGCGGCGGCGAGAATCACCGACACGTATTCGTCGGGGCGCTGATCGGTGTAGGCAATCTCGGAGCGCGCGATTTCGAGGATGAACGCACCGGCCTGCAGCGCATTGGCGGTCCGGAATACGGCGCGGGTGGTGTCGTACGTGAGCGCGCGGATGTTCATCGCGGGCACGGTGAAGCCGCTGCACTTGCCATCACCACGCGCGACGTAGAGTTCATGGATCGACGCGGCCCGCACGCCGACGGTCTGACCCAGTTCCCACACGAGCCAGCGGGCAAAGGTGCGCTCGCCTTCGTTCCCGAAGACAGCCTGATGAACCAGCGCATCCATGTGCGCGGAGGTCAGGACGGCCGCGTCATGCAGCTGCACGCGTCCTCCTTCCACCGTAACGGCACCGCCAAACAAGGACGTCGTGGGATTCGTCGTATCGGACATTCGCGTGGTGAGTCCTGCCCGGCGCGAGCCGGAGCGGGTCGGGGTGAATCGAGTGGCGGCTCCGGAGCACCGGAGTCCGCCGCGTCTGCTGGTGAAAGTTCCCACTGCAGGGACAGCTGCGGCAAGTCCGGCGTTCCCCGGCCGTTTGGTCGGGGGGACGTCCGCCGCGCGCCCCGTCGGCCGATCAGACGGTGAAGCGCGGATCTGGCTTGGGCAGGGCGTCCCATTCCGCCCGCGCCTGCTCGCTGCCAGCCCGTCCAAGCATGGCGTACGCAAAGTTCTTGCCCAGCTCGACGCCGGGCTGGTTGAAGGCGTTGACGTCGTAGAGCACGCCGGCGTAGGCCGTGGCGAGGGCGAAGGTTTGCATGAGCGCCCCCAGGTGAAAGGCGTCCACCGTGTCGATGGAGAGCGTGGCGTTGAACCGCCCGCGCGCCGCCAGCGCGCCGGCCGTGGCGCGCTGTTCGATATCGATGAGCTCACCCAGCGTATGTCCCGCGAGATAGCTGAGCTCCGGAATGTCGGCGTGACGCGCGGGAATCGGGCCGTCCTGCTCCCGCCCCTTCACGGTGATGAAGGTGACCGTCTTGTCGAGCGGCCCCTCCATGAACAGCTGCACCTGCGAGTGCTGATCGGTGGCCCCCACGGCGGGCAGCGGGGTTGGCCCCACCGGCGTGCCATCGCGGCGCAGCTTGCCGAGGGACTCGGCCCAGAGCTGCACGAACCAGAGGGCAAGGTCGCGCAGCGGATCGGCATAGGGCATGAGCACCTGCACCGAACGGCCGTGATGGGTATCGGCAAGGTGCTGCAGCACGGCGAAGGTGCCGGGGAGGTTGATGGCGAGGTCGGGACTCGCGGCCCGGGTCATGACATCGGCCGCGCCGGCCAGCAACGCCTTCACATCGATGCCGATGAGGGCGGCAGGGAGCATGCCGACCGGTGAGAGCACCGAGAACCGGCCGCCGACATTGGGTGGCACGTCGAGTGTGGTGATCCCCTCGGCGCGCGCGATCTTGCGCAGGGCGCCGACTTCGGGATCGGTGATGAAGATCAGATGCCGGCGCGCGGCGTCTTCCCCCACCGTGCGCGCCAGAGCGTCGCGCACGATGAGATACTGCGCCATGGTTTCCACCGTGCCGCCGGACTTCGAGATGACCAGCACGAGGGTGCGGGGCAGCTCGAGGCGGGCAAGCGTGGCGGCGATGGTCGCCGGATCGACGTTATCGAGGACATGCAACCGCGGCGCGCCGCCGCGGGCCTCGGCGCCGAGCGCGTTCCAGGCTGGCGGACGCAACGCGGTGCGCAGTGCGATCGGACCGAGGGCGGAGCCGCCGATACCAAGGAGCAACACGTCGTCGAAACGGCCACGCGCCTGCTCCGCGACGGCCAGCGTAGCGTCACGCAGCGCGTCGTTCACGGGCAAGGTCAGGAAGCCGAGCTCCTGCTGCATGGCATGCACGCGGGCATGCGCCGTGGCGAATGCCCCGGCCGCCTCCGTGAGCTGCGCGGCGGTGATGCCGGCGCCGTGCGGCAGCGCCGCGCCCATCATGTTGGTGAAATCGAGCGACAACGTCATGACAACACACTCCCGACAACGCGTGAGATCGAAAACGACAGAAACAGGGCTACGGAAGGCTCACGACGAGCCCGTCGTACGCCGGCGCAATCCCCGCGGGTAACTCGGCGGCCAGCGCGGCATGCGCATTCTCGTGCGTGAGATGCGTCAGGAACGTACGCTCGGCCCCGATCTGCTGTGCCACGGCGACGGCCTCGTCGATCGACAGGTGCGTCGGATGCGGGTGGCGTAGCAGCGCGTTGATCACGAGGACGCGAACACCGGCGAGGGCCGCGCGCGCCGTGTCGGGGAGCAGCTTCGCATCGGTGATGTAGGCGATGTCGCCGACGCGATAGCCGACGACCGAGGCGCGACCGTGGGGCACAGCGATTGGCAGGACCTCGGTGTCCTGCACGGTAAACGGGACGCCGGCCTGTATCGGCATCAAGGTGCCTTCGGGGCGCGTGGTGCCGGGTAACGGGCGGAACTGCTCGTCCGTGATGTACGGGAACCGTGCACGCAGCGTGTCGAGCGTGGCCGCTTCGCCGTACAACGGCAGCGACGTGGTGCGACGGACCGTGAAGGCACGCAGGTCGTCGATGCCATGAATGTGATCGGCATGCTCGTGCGTGTACAACACGGCATCGATATGGGCGATCCCGGCCGCCACGAGCTGCAAGCGCAGCTCGGGCGGCGTATCGATGAGCAGGCGGGTGCCGCCCCCGGTTTCGATGACGGCACCGCACCGGGTGCGCTTATCGCGCGGATCGGCGGAGTGGCAGACGGGACAGCCACACCCGATCTGCGGCACGCCGAAGCTCGTGCCGGTTCCCAGAAAGGTGAGGCGCACGGATGGGTTCACGGATGGAATGCGCAACCGCAACCGCGACCGACTCCGGCGGGCCGGATCACACCGTTTCGACCTTGAGCAGGTTGGTGGTGCCGGGCACGTCGAACGGCACGCCGGCGGTGACCAGCACGCGGTCGCCCTTGGTGACCAGGCTCATGTCGAGCGCCTCGCGCAGGGCCATCGCTACCATGTGGTCGTAGCCGCGCGCCGTCGGCACGAGGCGGGGAACGACGCCCCACACCAGCGACAGCTGGCGGCAGACGCGCGGTTCGTCGGTGAGGGCCAGGATGGGCACGCTGGGCCGGTGCGAGGCCACGATGCGCGCGGTGAATCCACTCTTGGTGAACACCACGACGAGCGGCGACTCGAGCATGCGAACGGCGGCGACCGTCGCCGCCGCGATGGCCTCTTCGGTGTTCACACCACTGGTGGTGCGGCGTTCGGCGCGATTGGAGATGCCGGGGCGCGGATGCGTCTCGATTTCCGTGATGATGCGCCGCATTGCTTCCACGGCCAGTCGCGGGTAGTGGCCGGCGGCCGTCTCGGCGGAGAGCATCACGGCGTCGGTGCCATCGAGAATCGCGTTGGCCACGTCGCTGGCTTCGGCGCGTGTGGGGCGCGGATTATCGATCATCGACTCGAGCATCTGCGTGGCCGTGATCACGGGGCGGCCCATGCGGTTGGCGAGCGCGATGATGTCCTTCTGCGCATTCGGCACCTGCTCGTACGGCAGTTCCACGCCGAGATCGCCACGCGCTACCATCACGGCATCGGTGGCCCGCATGATCTCTTCGATGTTCTGCAGCGCGATGTCCTTTTCGATCTTGGCACAGATCAGCATGGACTTCGGGATCAGCTCACGCAGCTCCTCGATGTCCTGCGCCCGACGCACGAAGCTCAGCGCAACGGCATCGAGCTCGTGCTCGACGGCGAACGCGAGGTCGGCGCGATCCTTGTCGGTGAGCGACGGCGCCGACACGGCGATGCCCGGCAGATTCATCCCCTTGTTGCTGGAGAGGAGTCCGCCATGCACAACCATCGCGGTGACCCGCGGCGCCTCGACCGTCGTGACGACCAGCTCGAAGAGGCCGTCGTTGATCAGCACGCGGTTGCCGGGCGAGACGTCGTGGCAGAGATCGGCGTACGTGATCGGGATTTCGTCACCCGACGCCAGTTCCTCCGGCACCAGCACGACCGACGTGCCGGGCTCGAGCTCGCGCTTCTGGGGCAGCACGCCGATGCGGATGCGTGGGCCCTGCAGGTCACCGAGAATGGCCACCGGCCGGCCGAGTTGCTCCGCGACGTCACGCACCGTGGCGATGGTGCGGGCGTGCTGCTCGTGCGTGCCATGCGAGAAGTTGATGCGCGCGACATCGAGGCCGGCCTCGATCAGCGCGCGCACGCCTTCGGCCGAGTTGCTGGCCGGACCGAGCGTGCCGACGATCTTCGTGCGCGGCACATGCACGCGACGAAACGTCGACGGGGCTGCCCCGTGCGGCGCCGCGGCAGCGGCGCGCTCAGGACCCGTCCGCGGGATGGTCAGGACATTATCAGAGGCTGGCAATAGCGGGAGCTCCGGTGGAAGAGGCAGTACTCGCGAGCGCGGCGCGCTTGCGATTCAGGCCGGCCAGCAGCGTGACGAACGACTGCTCGAACGACGCCAGCCCTTCGGCCAGCAGTGTGTCGGTCACCGTTTGCAGCGACACGCCCTGTGATTCGAGCGCCGACAGGACCCGTTCCGCCTCGGCGACCTGTTCGGTGACCGATGCCCGCACTTCCCCATGATCGCGGAAGGCTTCGAGCGTGGCCGGGGGGAGCGTGTTGACGGTGTTGGTCCCGATCAATTCCTCGACATAGATCACGTCGCGATAGGCCGGGTTCTTGGTGCTCGTGCTGGCCCACAGCGGCCGCTGCACCTGGGCGCCCTGCGCCGCGAGTGCCGCCCACCGGGCGCCGGAGAAGCTGGCGGTGAAGAGCCGGTAGGCGAGCTTCGCGTTGGCGATCGCCGCACGCCCCTGCAGCGCCGTGAGGGTATCGGCCGCGGCCGGATTCGTGGCGGCCATGGCGCTGAGCTGCTTGTCGATGGCGGAGTCGACGCGGCTGATGAAGAAGCTGGCGACCGACGCAATGCGCGCGATCGGCTGGCCGGCGGCGGCGCGATCTTCGAGGCCGGCGATAAACGCTTCGATCACGCGGGCGTGCGCGTCGATCGAGAAGAGCAGCGTGACGTTGACGTTGATGCCGTCGGCGATGAGCTGGCGGATGGCCTCGGCGCCTTCGGGGGTACCGGGCACCTTGATCATCAGATTCGGGCGATCGACGATGCTCCAGAGGCGCCGGGCCTCGGCGACCGTGCCGGCCGTGTCACGCGCCAGATCCGGCGAGACTTCGAGGGAGACATAGCCGTCGATCGTGTCGGTGCTGTCGTACACGGTACGAAAGGCGTCGCAGGCGTTCCGGACGTCGGTCGTGGCCACCAGCTCGAACGCGTCGCGATCGGACCGGGCGCCATCGAGCGTGGCGAGCTGCTCGTCGTACGCGGCGCCCTCCGCGAGGGCTTTCTCGAAGATCGTGGGGTTGGACGTCTGCCCGGTGAGCGCGTCCTCGCGGATCCGTCGCGACAGATCGCCGTTGGAGAGCATGGCCCGATCGATATAGTCAAGCCAGAGCGACTGTCCGGCCGCGTGCAGAGCGTGGAGGCGAGTAGACATGGTGTTGGATAGGGCGCGAACGTAGAGTGACCGCACAACCTTTCATGGTAACGTGCTACACCGCCCCCGGGCGAGGCCGAGGGGTGACGGATGTTGGCGTGTGGCCGATTCGGTGCCGTTCACGTGCATTCCATTTACTGGAAAACCGACCTTTGTGAAACGTGGCTCACCGCCGGTCGTATTCGTCCAGAGTGCGTGCCCACCTTGTTCCCCCATCTGTGCCCCTTTCCTCCTTCCAACGCGTGATCCCGATCGACCGGCGCACGGCGCCCCTGTTGCTGGCGGCCTCGCTGTTGGCGGCCTCGCTGTTGGGCGCGTGCCGGGGCCGGGTGTCCCCGGCGACGCCCGACCGAGCACCAAGCCGGTCCATCGACCCACCGATGCCGGCCGCCGGCGGCCCGGCGGCGGGGGCGGTGTCGACCTCATTGGCGTCGTCGCCGGTCACGGAGCCGTTGGTGACCTTCGACAGCGCGTGGAGCATCATCGGGCGTACGCACTGGGACACGACATACAACGGCGTGAACTGGTCGGCCCTGCGGGACGAATTGCGCCCCAGGGCCGCCGCGGCCACGACGACCGGCGCGTTGCGGGCGGTGCTGTCGGACATGGTGGGGCGCTTGAAGCAGTCGCACTTCTCGATCATCCCGCGCGAAATCGCCGATGCGACGGGGGGCAGTTCGGGAAGCGCACCCGCTCCCGACCGGAGCGGGTCGATCGGCGCGGAGGTGCGTTATCTCGACGGCACGATCGTGATCGCGCAGATCGATCGGGAGGGTCCCGCCGCCCGGGCCGGCGTCCGCACCGGCTGGCGGGTGCAATCGGTGAATGGGTGCCCGATGTCCGCCCGGCTGGCCCGGATGCCCAGCGAGCCCGACGCGCGCCGCGAGGCCCTCAACGCGTACGCGATCGCGACGCAGGCCCTCGCCGGTGCCGTGGGCGACACGGCCACCGTGGTGTTTGCCGACGAGCGCGGTACCGACCGGACGGTGCGGATCGTACGCGCGCCGGAGCCCGGGGTGGTGGCGAAGTTCGGCAACCTGCCGGCCATGAACGCGCAGCTCACGTTCGAGCGGGTGAAGACGGCCGGCAAGACGGTGGGCATCATCCGGTTCAACATCTGGATGCCGATTCTCTCGCCGCAGTTCGATGCGGCGGTCGATTCCCTGCGCGATGCCGACGCGATCGTTCTGGACATCCGCGGCAACTTCGGCGGGGTGGGCGGCATGTCGATGGGGATCGCGGGCCATTTCCTCGACAGCACGCGCACGATCGGCACGATGATCCAGCGAGGCGCCACGCTCAAGTTCGTGGCCAACCCGCGCCGGGTGGACACGCGCTCGCGGGGGGTAACGCCGTTCGCGGGTCCGCTGGCGATCGTGGTGGACGAACTGTCGATCAGCACGACCGAGATTTTCGCGGGCGGCATGCAAGCGCTTGGCCGAGCGCAGGTGTTCGGGGTACAAACGTCAGGCCAGGCCCTGCCCTCGGTGCCCGAGCGGCTGCCGAATGGCGATAT
This sequence comes from Gemmatimonadota bacterium, assembly GCA_947462095.1. Lineage (GTDB taxonomy): Bacteria > Gemmatimonadota > Gemmatimonadetes > Gemmatimonadales > Gemmatimonadaceae > Gemmatimonas. The sequence goes on along the minus strand of CANHNQ010000010.1, from coordinate 27,396 downwards.
CCTGTACCACGCGATCGCCGACTTCCTCAACCCGGTGGGGAAGCCACTGGAAGGGGCGGGCGTCACGCCCGACCGCGTCGTACCGCTGACGCGGGCGGCGTTGTTGGCCAGGCGTGATCCGGCGCTCGACGCGGCGATCGCGTGGGCGATCGGGCCGATCACGGCGAAGTAGGGGTCCGGAGTACGGGAGAAGGGAGCAGGGCGAACAACTCACTCAGGTTTCAATCACCTCCTCGTTGGGAGCTGCGTCACATGAAGGCTTTACGCTCGTTTGCGGTCGCTGCGGCGGCCCTGGTGTTGTCATCGGCTCCGCTCGCGGCCCAGGCGGCCCCGTCGGCGGCTGACGTCCTCGCGAAGTACGTGGCCGCGATCGGCGGCAAGGACGCGATCATGAAGATCACGTCGATCAAGCAGACGTCGACAATGCAGGTGCCGGCCGTTGGGCTGACCGCCGATGTGGAGGCCTATCAGGCCGCGCCGAACAAAATGGCCAGCAAGAGCACGATCCCGGGTGTCGGCGAAATGCTTCAGGGCACGAATGGCGTGGTCGCGTGGGATGCGAATCCGATGCAGGGGCCGCGTCTCCTGAGCGACAAGGAGCTCGCGCAGACGCTCGAGGGCGCCGATTTCTACGGCAACATGCTCTACCCGGTGGACCGCTACGCGACGATGGAGAATCTGGGCGTCGTGGATTTCAACGGCGAGAAGAGCTACAAGGTCAAGCTCGTGCGCAAGGATTCGGGGCGCATGACCACGCAGTACTTCTCGGTGACCACAGGGCTGATCGTGGGCGCGGAGACGATGCAGGAGTCACAGATGGGGACCGTGCAGGTCTCGTCGCTGCTCTCCGACTACAAGGAGTTCGGCGGGGTGAAGTTTCCGATGAAGACCGAGGTGAACATGGGGGCGAACAAGTTGATCATGACGATCACCAACGTGGTGATCAACGGGGCGCCGGCGACAGCGTTCGAGATCCCCGATGCCGTGAAGCCGTTGATCAAGAAGTGACGCAGCACGCCCGGGGGAGGGGTGCTTTATTGACTTCCCCCGATCGCCTCCGAGATTGAACCTCTGTGCGTGCCCTCCTGTCCCATCCCCGAGCGGGGCTGACATTGCTCGAACTGCTGGTGGTGCTCGTGATTCTCACGATCGCCGCCGCGGTCGTGCCGTTGGCGTGGCGGCCATCGCGCGCCGACGATGGCAACGCCCTCGACGTCCTGACGCAGCGCGCGCGGCGTGAAGCCATCCGTCGCGGCGAGGGCTTACGGCTGCGTGTCGACACCGATGGCGCGTGGGTGCTGGCGGCCCGCGACGGCAGCGACGTACTCGAGACGGGGCGAATTGTCCCACCCGCCGCTGCGGTCTCGCTGCGGCTCGATGCGCTCGGCACCTGCCAGCCCGGGAGCGCGCCACCGATGGCCGATCTGGCCGCGGCCGCGGTGACCGGCGCCACCGCGTCGTTCGACATGCTCGGCTGCCGCTACCTCCCCACGCTCGCGGCGACCGCCGGCGTGGTGCCGTGACGCTGCTCGAGTCCATCATCGCCAGCCTCCTGCTGGCCGTGACCGCCGTCGTGTGCCTCGATGCGACCCGCGGCGCCGCCGTTTTGCAGCAGAAGAGCACCGCTTGGACACAGGCCGTGGCGCAGGCCGAATCGGAGCTGGCCACGGTGAGCAGCGGGGGCCTCGCACTGCGCACGACGCGCGTATCACGCCGTGCATGGCGCGATGGCCTGGAGCTGATCGAGGTCGACGTCCCGATGGCGGGGGGCGCGCGCTTCCAACTCACGCGGCTGGTGGAGCGCACGCCGTGAGCGCGGGGCGTCGGGGGTTCACGCTACTCGAGGTCATGGTTGCGATCACGGTGACCGGCCTCTCGCTGACCGCCGCCGGCATGGCGCTGTCGGCGGCGCGTGGTACCGCCGCGCGGATTCAGACCCACGAAGCACGCACGGCAGCCGACAGTCGCGTGCGCGCCCTGCTGACGGACATGTTGCGTCATGCACCGCAGGCCGAGCAGGTCGATGAGCCGTTGCTGGTGGTGGACCGCGCGGGAGGGTCGCCGGTGCTCCGCTTCCTGTCCACGGGCGTGCGCGAACCGTACGGCACCGGCGGGGCGTGGGTGGTGGAGGTTGCGCTGCAGGATTCCGTGCTGATGGTCCGCGCGACGCCCACGGGTCGTGACCTGGGGGCAGCCCCCCTCACCGCGACGCTGATGCCGGTACGCCAGTTCGATGTGCGCGTGCTGGAGTACGGCACGGCGTTGGACGCATCGACGTGGCGCACCGACTGGCCCGTGGCACAAGACCGTCCCCGCGCGATCGAGCTCTCGTGGGCGCCGTCGGCGAATGCGGCGTCGCTCCCCCTGCGCGTGGTGCTGGCCCCCTTGGAGCGGCCGCGCTCATGAGCATGACATCGTCCCGGCGGCCCCGCCGCGGCGCGGCGCTGGTGGTCGCGTTGGTCACCATCTCGGTGTTGGCGAGCGTCACGGCGATTGCGAGTAGCCGGGCGCGGCGCGGCGCGGCAGTGGTCGACAATCGGCGTTCACAGGCGACGGCCCGGGCGATGGCCGAGAGCGGGGTGGTGGCGGCGCGGGCGCGCATCGAGTCGAGTCTCCGCGACGCCGGGATGGATACCACCCAGGTCGACCGTGTATTCGACGCGCTCACCTCGGGGACTGGGCCCGTCGTGCAGGACACCGTCGGCGACGGGGTGTTTTCCACGGCCGTCGTGGATGTGAGCGCGCGCCTCGACGTGAACAGCGCCGGTGCCGATGGCCTGCAGCAGCTGCTCGCCGTCGTCGCGCCGCCACAAGAGGCGCGACGGGTGGCGGAGGCGATCGAGGCGCACGTGCGTGGCGACGGGTCCGGGGGGCCGTCCATCGGCGACCCGGCGAGACAGCAGCGTCGGATGCGCGACTCGGTGGCGGCGACCCTGCTCGGACGCGAGCCGACCTCGCGCGCCATGCAACCGTTCACGTCGCTTGATGAGCTGCTTACTGTACCCGGGATGCAGGCGGCATGGCTCGACGCGATTGCGGCGGATCTCACGGTTGACGGCGATGGCCGGGTCAATCGCCGCGGCGCATCGCGGCGGGTGCTTGCCGCAGCCACGGGCGCGCTGGTGGATCGTCCGTCGCGCCTGCTGTTGATCTCACGCGGCTGGCGCCGTGACCACGTGCTGACCCGGGAGATTCAAGCGGTGTTCGATGTGAACGGTACGGAGCTGCGCCTGGTGCGCTGGCGGGAACAGGATCGATGAGTCGCCCGGTCTGCCTGCTGCTCGAAGCGGATGTCGTGCACGCCCTGCCCCGCGGCGGTGCCGGTGACGCCGTCCGCGTGGCGTGGGACCCATCGGCGCCGGCGCCGATGGTGGACGCCCTGCGCACGCAGTTCGGCGCGCCGACGGCGCTGACGGTGATCGTGGGTCTCGCGTTTCTCGAAATCGCCGAACCGCAGCTCCCTCCCGTGCCGAACGACGCGCGCGTGCGCATGCTGCAACGTGACAGCGACCGCTACTTCGCGCTGCGCGACGCGGCGGCCGTGGCCACCGACGGCACCATTGCCTTCGCGATGCCGAGTGCGCTGCTGACCTCGTGGGTGGATGCGCTCGCGACATGGAGTCCGGTGCGCGCGGTGGTGACGGTGGCCGAAGCGGCCGCGCTGGGCGGGCACGACGGACAGTGGGCGGTGGACGCCGGCCCGGGCTCGGCCGGACAGCTGACGATTCGCGACCACCGCGTGCAGAGCGCCCGCCGCACGCGGGGGCGTCGCGCGGACGCCGATCGCACCTTGCGCATCGCGGAGTTGGCAGACGGTGCGTGGCGGGCATCGGCCGGCACGCTCGATCGGCAACTGCTCGACGCCGCGATGCGGGAGCGCGTGCAGCGGCAGCGGTCACGACGCGGGTGGCAATCGATGGCGTTCGCAGCGGCCTCCCTGATGTTGTTGGCGTGGAGCCTGGACAGCCGGCGCGAGCGGGAACTGGTGGCGCTGCAGCGCGAGGCGCAGACGCTGGAGCAATCGACCGCCGGCGCGCGCGCGGCGCTGGAGCGCATGCGGCGCACGGAGGGCGAACAGACGGCCATCGCCGGCGCGGCTCGTCGCGCGGCGCTGGCCGACGCACCGCCAGCGGTGCTGGCGCGGCTGGGCGCGGTGCTGCCCCGCGATGCCTTCATGCAGCGGCTCGAATGGAACGGCACCGAGTGGCGGATTGACGGCAGCGCCGCCGACGCCGCGGCGTTGGTACCGCTGCTCGATGCCGATGATCTGTTCGTGAATGTGCGCGCGGCCGCCCCGAGTATGCGCTACGTCGAGAATGGCCGATCGCGCAGCTCCTTCGCGATCGTGTTCCAGACGAGTGACGAGCGCCCGGTGACGCGAGGTGGCCAATGACGGCGATTGCTGGACCGTCGCGGGAACGTCGCGTGGTGTTCGGTGGCATCCTCGTGATGGCCCTGTCGCTGCTGTCCACGTACGGCGTGCTGCCCGCCGTCACCCGCTGGCGCGCGCGTGCGGTCCAACTCGACCGCGTGCGGGCGCAGGTGGCGCATCTCAAAGGCCTGCAGCAGCAGGCGAGCGCGCTCGACGCGGCCGCCTCCGCGGGGGAAACCCGGCTGGCCGGCGCGCCGCGCCGCGTGATTCACGCACGCTCCAGCGCGCTGGGGGCGAGCGCGTTGCAGGCGCTGCTGCAGGGAGCGGCCGATGCGAGTGGGCTGGTCGTCGAGCGCGTGGATGTCGGCACGGAGCGCACGAGCGCCGGTGACCTGACCGCCACGCTGTCGGCGTATGGGGACATTCACGGCCTGGCCGCGCTGCTCGCGCAACTGGCCAATGCGCCGCGCATCACCGCGGTGGAGCGTCTGACGGTGCAGATCAATCCCGCGTTGCGTGGTGCGCCCGACGTGCTGCGCATGACGCTCGGCGTGCGCGCGCCAATGGTGATGGAATGAGCCCGATCAACGGATGGCGCGGGCATCGCGCGGTGGACGCGCTGGCCGCGGTGTGCGGCGTCCTCACGCTCGTGCTCCTCGCGTGGCCGGTATCGACGACCGTGGCGCCGGACGACCTGCGCGTGGCGACGGCGACGGATACGTCGTGGCGGGCCGCGGGCGGTCCGGCCACCGCGATCGATTCGCTCGCGCGCGCGATCGTACGCACCAATGCGTTCAGTGCCAGCCGCACGGAGCCGACCGCGCGCTTTGTGGCACCGGGCGCCGAACCACTCCCCGCCGTCACGGGGGGAGCCGTGTTCGATGCGGGCGGTGCAACGGGTGCGATATCGGACAGTGACGCCGGACCGCAGCTGTTCGGAATCGTGTCCGTCGGCGGCACCCCACGCGCCTTGCTGCAGCTGCATTCTTCGAGCGAGCCGCCCCGGCTGCTCGGTGTTGGAGACGCGTTCGGCGGCGTGCGCGTGGTGCGCATCGCCGGTGATCGCGTGGTGATTTCAGGTTCCAGCGGGACGCGCACTCTGCGTTTGTCCCGCGCCGCGCCGGATTCCAGCGAGAAAGTGCCGTGATCGTTCTCCCGCTTCCACGTGTCTGGCGCCTGGCGGCGCTGGGCGCCCTGCTCGCTCCTGCGGCGCTGTCGGTCGGCAGCCACACGCTGCACGCCCAGACCGCCACGTCCGCGTCGCGCACGAACACGCTCGATTTCGCCAACGCGAAGCTGGCTGACGTGATTCGAACGCTGGCCACTATGCTGGGGCGCACCGTGTTGATGAGCGACATTCCCGATGTGCGGGTGACGTTCGCGACACCGGCACCGCTGACCACCGCGGAGCTCGAGCGTATTCTCGAGTCGCTGCTGGAATCGCACGACCTGATGCTGGTGCCAAGCGGCACGGTGGCGCAGGTGCTTCCCACCGCGAAGGCGCCGGCCACCGGTGCCCTGCGCACCGGCTTTGCGTTTCCCGATCCACCGCCGCTGGGGTTGGTCACGCAGCTCGTCCCGCTGCAGTCCATCCGCGCCGACGAAGGTGCCGATGCCCTGCGCGCGCTGATGGGGAAAGGCGCGCGCATCGAGACGGTTACACGCTCGAACGCGTTGCTGATCACCGATCGCGGCGCGAACGTGGCGCGCTATCTCGAGCTGCTGCGCACGCTCGACGCCGCGCCGGCCGGCGAGTCGGGGCTGCGCACGTATGTCGTGAATCTCAAGTATGCCGCGGCCGACGATCTTGCCGGCGCCCTCGGGCAGCTGTACGGCGCGCAAGTCGCCAACGCCGGCGGCGGCTCGCTGGCCGATCGCTCACTGTCGCGCGCGCTGGACTCGTTCCGGGCACGTGAAACGGAGACGTTCCAGTCGCGGAACTCGGGCGGGATGAGCGGCGCGACGACCGGAGGCCAGCAGGGCGGTGCCCCCGCGGCGGGTACCCCGCGCGACTCCGCGTCGGGGCTGCTGGTCGGCCGGACCACGATCGTGGCCAACACGCCCACGAATGCGCTGGTGATCCGCACGGCGCCCCCGAACTTTCCGTTGTTACGGGAAACGATCGACGCCCTCGACACCCGTCCGTCGCAGGTCCTGTTCGAAGTCACCGTCGCCGAGATCGCGCTGGGGCGCGGCACAGAATTCGGCGTCGACTGGTCGGCCGTGAATCGGGGCGGTGATGTGCAGGGACAGTTCGGCTACCCGGAGATTCCCGACACCGGGTCCACGTCAGCGCTGTTGCGGATGGTGCGGCTGGATGGCACCGGCGTGCGCACCATGCTGCGCATGATCGGATCCACCAGCGATGTGCGCGTCCTGTCGACGCCGGAGATCATCGCCGCCAACAATCGCGAGGCGTCGATCCTGGTGGGGAGCAAGGTGCCGTTTGTCGCCTCGACGCGGCTCGGCAACGACGTATCGATCGATCGTGCGGTGCAGTATCAGGATGTCGGCACGAAGCTGTCGATCATTCCCACCATCAACGACGACGGCTACATCTCGGTGCAGCTGCTGCAGGAAGTGAGTTCGCTCACCTCCCAAACGGTGGCCGCGGCCCAGAGTGCGCCGGTCATTTCCACGCGCGAAGCGTCCACGCGGGCGATTCTGCGCGATGGCCAGACCGTGGTCATCGCGGGGTTGATCGGCGAGACGACGGAACGGCGGGATCAAGGGATTCCGCTGCTGAAAGACATTCCGTTCGTCGGGGCGCTGTTCAAGCGGCAATCCACGACCCGCCAACGCACCGAACTCGCCATCTTCGTGACGCCGTATCTCGTGCGCTCCGACGCCGAGGCGGATGCGATCCGCGAGCGCGTAAAGAAGCGCTTGGAGGATCGTTCGCCGGGCGTGCTCGACGGCACGCCACTGACCCGGAAGCCACCCGAATGAGCGGCGATGCCCGTGACCTGCGGGCGGCAGCGGCCGGTGCGCTGGCGGATCGACTACCGGCGCGGTGGCTGGAGGAGCACGCCGTGTTGCCGCTCGAGCTGGAGGGGGGCACACTCGTGGTGGCGGCCGACGGCGCCATCCCGGCGGCGGTGCAGGATGCGCTCGAGCGCACCTTCGACGCCGACGTGCGCGTCGTGACGTACGGTGCCGGCGACATTCGCGCGGCCGTGCTGTCGGTGCCGCGGGCTGAGCGGCCTGCGACGACGGTGAGCGTTGGGGGCGGGGACCTGCTGCGCGGGGAGCTCACCGAGTCGCTCGACGACTTGCGCGCGCTCGCCTCGCGTGAGCCGGTCATTCAAGTGGTCAACGCGATGCTGGCGGAAGCGTCGCGTGCCGGTGCCAGCGATGTGCATGTGGAGTCACGCCCCGATGGCCTGCGCGTGCGTATGCGGCTCGACGGCGTCTTACGCGACGCGCAGCAGCTGGGGGCCGAGTTCCGCTCGGCGGTCATCTCGCGGCTCAAGGTCCTGGCCGGTCTCGACATCGCCGAACGCCGCCTGCCGCAGGACGGCCGGGCGCGCGTGCGGGTCGGCGAGCGCGAGCTCGACGTCCGCGTCTCCACGTTGCCCGCGCTGCATGGCGAGAGCGTGGTGCTCCGTTTGCTCGACGGCGGCGACGCGGAGCAGCCGTCGTCGCTCGAAGCGTTGGGGCTTGGCGCCGACGTACTCGTGCAGTGGCGCGGGCTGTTGCAGCGCGCCTCGGGGCTGCTGCTGGTGAGCGGGCCGACCGGATCGGGGAAGACCACGACGTTGTACGCCGCGCTCCGCGAGCGCAGCACCTCCGGCGTAAAGGTGGTGACGGTGGAGGACCCGGTGGAATACCGGCTCGACGGCATCGTGCAGCTGCCGGTGAATGCGCGCGCCGGCTTCGGCTTCGCGAATGCGCTGCGGGCGATTCTCCGGCACGATCCGGACGTGATCCTGGTCGGGGAGATGCGCGACACCGAGACGGCCGACATCGCCGTGCAGGCGGCGCTGACCGGCCATCTGGTGCTGAGCACCGTCCACACCACCGACGCCACCGCGGCGCTCGCGCGCTTGCAGGAGATGGGTGTGCCGCCGTACCTGCTCAGCGCGACGCTGCAGGGGGTGCTGGCACAGCGGCTGGTCCGCCGGGTGTGCAGGGAGTGCGGCAACTGGCGCGCGCTCACGCCGCACGAGCGGGCTCGCGCGGCGGCCGCGCAGGTCGCGATCACGCAGTTGCACGAGGGGGGCGGCTGCGCGCAGTGCGCCGGCACCGGGTTCCGCGGTCGGGTGGCCATCGCCGAGCTGCTCGTACTCGACGATGCGTTGCGCGGCGCGTTCACCCAAGGGGCCTCGCTGGTGGAATTGCGCGCGATGGTCCGTGCGCGCGGCGTGCGCTCGTTACGCGACGACGGCTGGCGCTGTGTGGTGGCGGGCGAGACGACGATCGACGAAGTGGAGCGCATGGTAAGCGAGGACGACGGCGCGTGAGCACCCGCTCTACGGCGTCGGCGGGCACGACGCGCTATCGCTATCAGGCCGCCGATGCGCAGGGCACGATGACGCGTGGCGAGATCGACGCGGCGTCGGCCGAGGCCGCGGTGGATCTGCTGCGCCGGCGCGCGCTGTGGGTGATCGATCTGGAGCCGACCACGACCTCGGCGGTGCCGACGGCGGCAGTGCCACCCGTGTCGACGTCGTCGGGCCATCTGCTGGACCGAATTGCGCGCCGCACCACCGACGGCCACGAATCGCTGGCGATTCTGACCCGATCGATTGCCACACTGCTGGCGTCGGGGGTGCCGCTGGAGCGCGCGCTCGCCTTTGCGGCGTCTGGCGAGACCGACCCGCGCTGGCAGGGGGTCTTTCTTGGGTTGCAGCGGGCCGTGACAAGCGGCGAGTCGCTCTCGCAGGCGGCGGGGCGCGTCGAGTCGCTGCCGCGCGCCTACGCCCCGCTGCTGGCCGCCGCGGAGGCGTCAGGGAGCATGGCGGACACGTTTGCCCGGCTGGCCGACGATCTCGAGCACCGGAGTCAGCTCCGGTCCCGGGTGCGCGCGGCGCTGGTGTATCCCACCCTGCTGGCGGCCGCATCGACCGTCGGCACGTTGGTCATTCTCGTGGTGGTGGTTCCGCGCTTTGCCGAACTGATTGCGGGCGCGGGCGGGACCGTGCCGGCCAGCACGCAGCTGCTCACCGGCCTGAGCACCCTGCTCTCGCGCTTCGGGTGGCTGCTGGCGATCGCCCTCATGCTGGCGGGGACCGCCCTGCGCCAGTCGCTGCAGGACGCGCCGCGGCGCCGTCGCTGGCACGCGGCGCGCCTGCGACTGCCGTTGATCGGGCGGTTTGAACGCGAGCAGGCAGCCTCGGCATACCTGAGCACGCTGGCCGTGGCCCTCGAGTCGGGGGTGCCGCTCCTGGGCGCGATGTCACTGGCGCGCGGCACCGTTGGGAACACCGACCTGGTGGAGCGCCTCCTCCGTGCGGAAGTCGAGGTGCGCGACGGCGGTGCGGTATCACAGGCGCTCGCCGGCTCACTCCCCGCGCTGTCCACGCGACTCCTCGAGGCCGGCGAACAGGGAGGCGCGCTGGCACCATTGTCCCGTCGGGCGGCGGCAGCGGCCACCGATCAGGTGCAGCGGGCGATCACCAATGCCGTCGCCCTGATTGAGCCGGTCATGATCCTGGGGTTCGGCGGGGTGGTCGGTTTTGTGGCGCTGGCCCTGCTGCAGGCGATCTATGGGATCAACGCCAGCAGCTTCTGACCGTCACGGTCCGGGCCCTGGGTCGCACTCCCGTCAAATTCGATACGTTCCAGACGCCGTTTCAGGCGATTTGTTGATTGACAGGCGAGCCAGAAAGCCAGAACATTTCAGGGGTTCGCTGTACACGGCGCCTCAGTACCATCCCTCCCAGTCGCCCTCTTGCCGACCGACATGTCGACGCACGACGCTGATCAACCGGAAGTTGTGACCGAAGCCGCGACCATCGACGACCGCCGTCCAAGCCGTCGCCGCTTCTTCGCGCTGGGCGCATCGGCGGCGGCCGGTCTGGCTGCTGCGCACACGCTCGAGGCCCAACGCCCGAAGAGCCGCGGCACGAGCCCGTTCCCGACCAGCCAGCCGGCAGGCAGCGCGCCCGATCCGTCCACGACGTGGAACGATCCGGTGCTGCGTCTGGTGCGGCGTGTGACGATGGGGATGAACCCTGACGAAGTCGCCTTGGCGCGCCGGCTCGGGTACGCCGGGTATCTCGACCATCAGCTCCGTGTTGCCGACATCGACGACAGCGCGGTGGAATCGCTCGTTGCGGCCCGCCTGCCGATGACGCAGATGTCGCCGGCGATGCTCGCGACGCAGGATAGCAACGAAGTCGCCAATCAGCTCTCCGACGCCACATGGTATCGCGCGGCCTTTTCGAAGGCGCAGTTGCGCGAACGTATGGTGGAATTCTGGACCGATCACTTCACGATCAGTCTGAACAAGGTGGGCTACCGCAAGCTCGTGGACGACCGCGACGTGATCCGGCCGTTCGCCATGCGCACGTTCCCGGAACTGCTGCGCGCCACCGCGCGCAGTGGTGCGATGCTCATGTATCTCGACCAGAACACGAGCCGGACGCCGACCCCGAACCAGAACTACGCGCGCGAGATCATGGAGCTGCACACCCTTGGGGTGGACGGCGGCTACTCGCAGACGGACGTGGCGGAGCTCTCGCGTATTCTCACCGGTTGGAGCATCACGGGTCCGGGAACGTTCGCCTTCAATCGCACCTTTCACGACCGGAACGCGAAGACGTTTCTGGGGCGCGTGTTTCCGGCGATGCCGACGACGGCCACCGATGCCCAGATGATGGGTGAGGGCGACGCCGCGATTCAGATGCTGATCGAGCATCCGAGCACCGCCGCCTATATCTCGCTGAAGATGGCGCGCTGGTTGCTGTCGTACGAGCCGCCCCAGGCCGTGGTCAGTGCGACCGCCGCGACGTATCTGTCGACGGGCGGTGACATCCCGGCAATGATCCGCACGATCCTGTCCGGAAAGAACCTCATGGCGGCGCCGGCGAAGTACAAGCGGCCGTTCCATCTCGCCATCTCCGCGATGCGCAGTATGGGGGCCTCGGTGGTGAACGTCCGCACCGTGCGCCAGAACGCAGACCGCATGGGGATGCCGGTGTTCATGTGGGAGCAGCCCAACGGGTACCCCGACCGCGTGGACTGGTGGAGCGGCCTCGTGCTCACGCGCTGGGCGTACATGCAGTACTTGTCCACACTGACCAGCACCACGACGGCGCAGATCGATTCGATGCCGTTCCGGACACCGGACACCGCCGATGGCGTCGTGGCCCAGATCGGTACCCGCCTGTACGGCGGGGAGATGACCGCCACGCTCCGCACACAGCTGCTCGCGTATCTGCGCGGCGGCACGTACAACGACGCGCGCGTGCGCGAAACGCTGGCGCTGGCCGGCAGCGCGCAGGAGTTCCAGTGGTTCTGATGCGCCCCTTCCACGTTAGCCGAGTCGCCGCATGAGTGAAGAATCGACCGAAGCCGGGTGCCACGAATATCACGAGCTCGCGCGCCGGGATTTCCTGACGCTGGCCGGTGGCATCGGCGTGAGCGCCTTGCTCCCGACCTGGCTGCCCAAGGTGGTGATGGCGCAGAGCTCGAGCGGTACGCGTGACATCATCGTGTCGGTGTTCCTGAGCGGCGGCACCGATGGTCTCTCGCTCGTGGTGCCGTTCGGCGATCCCGACTACTACACAGGCCGACCAAACATCGCGATTGCGCGCCCCGACGCCGCCGGGGCCGGGCCGAAGGCGGTGGCCCTCGACAACTTCTTCGGATTCTCCCCGGGCATGGCGCCGCTCATGGGTGCCTACAGCAACGGCGATCTGCTCGTGGCGCACGCCACCGGCTCGGTGGACTCGTCGCGCTCGCATTTCGATGCGCAGCGCTACATCGAAGTCGGCAAGCCGCGCGACGCGCGCATCGCCGGCGGCTGGCTGGGGCGGCACCTCGCCACCAGCACGCCCATGCGCGCCGATGCGTCGTTGCGGGGGATGAGCTTCACGGGCGGCCTGCCGCAGACACTGGCCGGCGGCCCGAAGTCGCTGCCGATTCCGAGCCCAGCCACCTTCGCGATCGGCGGCAGCGCCACGACCGCCGCGTCACGCGCGCAGTGGCTGTCCGCCAATCATGCGAGCACGATCAATCCGGTGTCGTCGAACGCGCTGGACGCGACGAACACGATCGCGCTGCTGCAGCGAATCAACTTCACCGGGTATGCGGCCGCCAACGGCGCGTCGTACCCCAACAGCGGCTTCGGACAGGCGCTGCGCTCCACCGCGGCGCTAATCAAGGCGGACGTGGGCGTGGAAGCCATTCACGCCTTCAACGGCGGCTGGGACACGCATGCCACGCAGGGGCCGGTGGCCACGCTCGACGGCGGCTACATGCACGGCAAGATGCTCGATCTGGCCAGCGCGCTGGCGGCGTTCCACGCCGACGTGATTCAGGGGACCACGTCGTACGGCGTCACGGTGGTCGTGATCTCCGAGTTCGGGCGGAACGCGCGCGAGAACGGAAATCGCGGCACCGACCACGGCCGCGGCAACGTGGCGTTCGCGATGGGCAAGAAGATCAATGGCGGCCGTGTGCTCACGAACGGCTGGCCGGGACTGGCGCGCGAGAATCTCGAGTCAGGTCAGGATCTCCGCGTCACGCTCGATCACCGTGACATTCTCGCGGAGATCGTGCAGAACCGCCTGGGCAACAGCAACCTGTCGGTGGTGTTCCCCGACTTTACCCCGCGCTTCCGCAACGTCACCAAGGTGTAGCGCCGCGGGTGCGGTGACGGCATCGGCATGCCGTCACCGCATCGCGGCGGGTCACCGCGGGACGCGCGGCGTCGGAGCGTCCGGGCGACCGCCGGGATGCCACGTCGGCTTTGGGCCATCCGACAGCAGGCGCACCGCTTTCGCGGTCGCCGCGATCACGCGTGTCATGTGGTCGATGTTCACAATCGACGCCTCGTCCTTGGGCGAGTGGTACGGCGTCGCCAGATTGTACGACGACAGTGAATGTGCCGGAATGCCGATGCGCGCGAACGCGACGTTGTCGCTGCGCGAAAAGAAGTTCTGCCCCGGCCGGGGATCGGGGACCAGCGGAATGCCGTTGTCCGCGAGCATGTCGCCCAGCGAGGACCGTTCGTAGCCGGTCAGCCACGCGTTGCCGAACCCACCGGCCAGCGAGTCCACGTGCGCGATCATCTCCACGTTGAGATCGACCACCGTCTGCTCGAGGGGGAGCAACGGGTGACGGATGTACCAGCTGGTGCCGAAGCCGCCGACCTCTTCGCCGGTGATCGACATGAACAGGATCGTCCGCTTGGGGCGCGGTCCGTTCATGAGCGCCTTCGCCATTTCGATGAGCGCCACGTTGCCCGAGGCATCGTCGTCGGCCCCGTTGTTGATCGAGTCCCCATCCACCGGCTCGCGGATGCCGATGTGATCGTAGTGCGCGGTCACCAGCACGACCTCGTCGCGTAGCACGGGGTCACTGCCGCGGATCATCGCCGCCACATTTGACGTCCGCAGTCGCTGATCGGCGGGGAGCGAATCCCAGGCCGCCCATGAGGCAACGGGCGCGGGACGCGTACGTCCCGGTGCATTCGCCGGCCCCTGCGCAACCCGCAACGGGATGTGCTGCCGGAAGGTACCGGAGTCGCCCGCCGGAATGAGACCGGCCGCCCGATACTGCTGCTCGAGCCAGACCGCGGCGCGCTCCTGGCCGCGCGATCCGGTCAGGCGTCCTTCCATCGAGTCGGCGGCGAGAATCCCGATATTCCGCCGCACCGACGCGGCGTCGATGCGATCGAGGGGCAGCGTCGCCGCCGCAGGCATGGCGGTCCGCGGCTGCGGCTCGGCCACGAGCGCCAGCCATTGGCCGTTCGGACTCACCGCCAACCGCGTGATGTTGGCGAGATGCGCGAAGGCGAGATCGCCGAGGGCTTTCCACTCCGTCGCCCCCCGACGCCACTGCAGCAGCTGGCTGCCACGCCCCACGAGCAGCGTCGTGCTGTCCACCCACGCCACGTCCTCACTGCCCGCGGGCAACGCGATCAGTGTATCGGCACGCCGGGAGACGGGATCGAGTCGCATGACGTACGAAACGCGGCCGCCCTTCTGCACGTAGCTCACGTGCGCGGTGCCGGGGATCCGGTGCAGCGACCGTCCCACATTCGCGGCGATGACGTTGCCGGTGGTGTGCTCGCGCCCGACACCCGTGCGCGCCAGCTGCAACGTGGCGGGCGAGCCCAGCACGAAGAGGGCCCACGTGCTGTCGTCGGCTTGCGCGAAGTAGCCGACCGGCTTGATGGCGGGAAAGAGCACCGTCGGTGCGCTTCCGGCAACACCGCCAGTGAGGGGGAACTGCGCCAGCCGTTGCGTGGAGTCGGCCTCCACGCGGATCACGGTGACCGCCGTGCCGTCGAGCGTGGGCATGGCCGAGTACTCACTCTCCGGCTTGGTGGCCCGCAGCGGGGTGGTCAGCCCCGTGCTGAAGTCGTGGCGGTAGATGTCGCTTTGTCCGTCGCCGCGGTTGGAGGTGAAGTAGAGGGCGCGCGAGTCTTTCTGGAATGCGGGCTGATTATCGTAGCCCGCGCGGCGTGAGACGTTGGCCGGCACGCCAATCTTGAGTGCGTCGCCACGACCCGTGAGGGGCACCAGATACACATCGGGATCAGGCACCGCCGCGCGGGCAGCCGGGGTCACCTGGGCGAGCAGACGTGATGGCGCGGCGGCGACGACGCCGAACAGCAGCATCGGCACGAGCGACCAACGACGGAACGGCGTCACAGCAGGCATACGGAGCAACCGGAAAAGAGTGCACACATCACCGATGGCGGAGCGATGCCCGAAAGCTACGGACCAGCCGTTGCGTCCGCAGGGCGGGAGCGGCTAGCCTCCACCATACTATGCGGCGTCTCCTGCCCCCCTCGCGATTCTTCGGTTCGGTGCTGCGGCTCACGCTTGGCGCGCTGCTCCCGGCGCTGGGCGCGTGCCGTGACAGCGGACCGACCGACGTGGTGCCCCCGACCGTCGGACCGGTGATCAGCAGTCTGATCGCCTTGCCGGCGTCGGTGAACCTGCAACCCGGCCAGCAGCGCGGCATCACGGTCGAAGCGCGAGACGGCACGGGGCAGCTGATCAGCACCCCGTCGGTCACGTGGCGGAGCGATGCGCCCACCACGGCCTCGGTTGATGCGTCGGGGATGATCCGCGCCATCGCGCCGGGAGCCGCACGGATCACCGCCACATCGGGGGCTGTCAGCGCGCTCGTGCAGGTCGGCGTGAGCGGCGCGGCGCCGGGCATTGCGCAATGGCGGATGGCGCGCGCCGGCTTGTCGGACGTCACCATCCTTGGACTCTGGGACGACGGCGCGGGGAGCAGCTATGCCGTGGGGCAGAACGGCATCATGCTGCGGTCGCGCGCGAATGGTCCGTGGGACGTGGTCCCCCTCGGGACCACCGAAACACTGACCGGCGTCTGGGGCTCCTCGCCGACCGATCTCTGGATCGTCGGGGCCGGCGGTGTGCTGTTCCATGGCGACGGTGTCAGCTTCACGCGGATGTCGAGTGGGACCACCGCGACGCTACTCGAAGTATGGGGACTCGCCGCGGACGATGTGTTCATTGCCGGCGACCGGGGCACGGTTCTGCATTTTGATGGCACCACCTGGAGCCCGCAGCCGACACCCGTGACCGAGGACCTGTGGGGGATCTGGGGCGCGAACGGCACGAACGTGTTCGTGGTCGGCAACAACGGCGTGATCCTGCGTTGGAACGGCGCGACGTGGCAGCGCATGACCACGCCCAATGCCAATCCGCTCTTCGACGTGTGGGGCACGAGCGTGGGCAACGTGTTTGCCGTCGGCATCTCCGGCACCATTCTCCGCTTCGACGGCGCGCAGTGGAGCGCGATGACGGCCCCCGGGCGCGCCAATCTGTTCGCGATGCGCGGCCGGGCATTCAACGACCTGTACGCCGTGGGGAATGGCGGGGCCACGTATCACTTCGACGGCACCACGTGGCGCGCCCTGTCGATCGGCTCCGGACAAAACCTGCGGGCGATCGCCGCGCGCGGCGACGGCACGCTGCGCCTGGCCGGCTGGTGGGGGACGGTGATCACGCTGCGTGGCGCCGGTGCTGCGGCCACGGCCAGCACGGAGCTGTCCGACCCCGCCCTGCTGTCGGCGTACGGGGCGAGTGGTGGGGCCATGTTCGCCGTCGGCTTCGGCGGCGCGGTGTATCGCCGGGCCGGCACCTCGTGGCTGCAGGAGCCGGTACCTTCGGTGAACGATCTGTACGGCATCAGCGGCAACGGGCCGACGGATATTGTGGCCGTCGGCGATACCGGTTCGGTGCTGCGGTACAACGGCAGCGCGTGGTCACGCGAGACGGCGCCGACGTCGTTACTGCTGCGCGCGATCTGGAGCGGCGGGGGACAGCATGTGATCGTGGGTGAGCGCGGCACGATTCTCCGCTCCAACGGCACCGGTTGGTCGCCGCAACCAAGTGGCACCCAGCAGTTCCTACGCGGGGTCTGGGGGACCGATCCGGCCAACGTGTATGCCGTGGGCGACGGCGGCACGGTGCTCCGTTTCGACGGTGGCCGGTGGCAATCCTTGACGGTGCCGTCCACGAGCCGGCTTCGCGCGGTGTGGGGCACGGGCGCGAGCGACGTGTTCGTCGTGGGCGATTCCGGGACGGCGCTGCGGTACGACGGCGTGGCCTGGGAGAAATTCGCGGCGCCGACCACGCGCGACCTGCGCACGCTCTGGGGCCGTGGCCCCACCGAAGTGTACGCCGCGGGCGACAGCGGGACGGTGCTGCGCTTCACCGGCACCGGGTGGCAGACGCTGACCACCCCGGCACGCGGCTACATCTACGCCATGTTCGGCATTCCCAACACCGCCGGCGTCGCGCTCGTCGGTGAAGGCGCGCGCATCGTGGAAGGACAGCCGTAGGCGTCCCGTACGCTCAGCGTGTTTCGCGATACCGCTGGATGTGCCGCACGTGGTGATCGCCGTGCCATGCATACAGACCCACGAGCTGATCGATGGTCATCGGACCATTCTCCGGATGCACGAGCCGGCGCGCGAACTGTTGCGGGGTGAGCGACTGCAGCACCGCGACCAGCCGTTCGTGCACGGCCGTGAACATCGTGAGCGACACGAGCGGCGACACGAGCTCGCTGTCGGCCAGCGCGACCCATGCATCCTGATCGTACGGTTTGATCATCGGCTCGTGCTCGGTCAGCGCCAGCTTCACGCGGATGTAGGCGTTGGCGTGACTGTCTGCCATATGATGCACGAGCTGGCGCACGGTCCAGCCGCCGTCGCGATAGGGCGCGGCATAGTCGGCCGTGTCGAGACCGCTCATGGCCGCTGCCAGGTCGGCGGGCTGCGCGGCCAGGCGCGCGATGTGGCCGGCGCGCTGTTCGCTGGAGAATTCCGCCTGTCGCTGAAAGCGGCCGATCGGATAGCGTTGCGCGTCGCTCGTGACGTCAGGCGTGCCGGACATGGACAGACTCCCAAGGGAAAGCGGAAAGGGACGCACGGATACGGCGGAGACCGTGGATCACGGACACGCTATCCACGGCACGGCGGTGCCTACGGCGTGTCGCGCCCCGGCATGGTGATGGGCGCACGCTGGTCCTGCCATCCGCGCCAGCCACCGATCACCGAGTGCACGTTGGTGTACCCCATCTGTTGAAGCGAGTCGGCCGACAGAATGGAGCGGAAGCCACCGCCGCAGTACAGGTACAGCGGCGTGGACGGATCAGGCACGAGCTTTTCGATATCGCGCTCGATCACGCCGCGCGCGACATGGATGGCGTGCGTCGCATGTCCCGCGTGCCATTCGCGATCTTCACGCACGTCCATCAGGACGGCGGCGGGGTCGGCCTGCAGGGCAGCGAGCGTCTCGGGGATCGACACTTCATGCACGTTCGGGCGACGGCCCTCGACGTGGGCGAGAAATCCGGGGGAATGGTCCATACCTGAAGGTGGCCTCATGCCTTCCGCATATCCAGCACCGGTCATACACTTTTGGGCGCGCCAGTCGGGGCTTTCCAGCCCTGACGATCACGGCCACTGCGTTGTACCCCGTCACACCCGCCTCCGGGAGCTGCCATAATGGGAACGAAGGGACGCCTGTCAATCATGATGTTTCTCCAGTACTTCGTCTGGGGATCATGGTTCGTCACCATGGGCACCTACCTCGGCCAGACGCTGCACTTCACGGATACCCAGATCGGCGCGGCCTATGGGGCGACGGCCATCGCCGCCATCGTCTCGCCGTTCTTCATGGGTATCGTGGCCGACCGGTTCTTCGCGAGTGAGAAGCTGCTGGCGGTGCTGCATCTCATCGGCGCGGTGTTGATGTACCTGATGTCGCAGCAAACCGAGTGGAGCGGCTTCTACCCGCTGCTGCTGGCGTATGCGTTCTGCTACATGCCCACGCTGTCGCTCACCAATTCGATTTCGCTGCACAACGTGAAGGACTCCACGCGCGACTTCCCGATCATTCGCGTATTCGGCACCATCGGGTGGATCGTGTCGTCGGGCATTCTGGTCGGCTTCGTGTTGCACGCCGACAAACTCGCCGTCCCGATGCAGATCTCGGCCGCCGGCTCGATCGCCCTCGGGCTCTTCGCCCTGCTGTTGCCGCACACGCCGCCGCGCGCCGCCGGGGCGCCGTTCAGCGTCCGCGATGCCATCGGCCTGGATGCGCTCCAGCTGCTGAAGCGCCCTGACTTCGTGATCTTCGTGCTCGGCTCGTTCCTGCTCTGCATCCCACTGCAGTTCTACTACGCCTTTGCCAATCCGTTCATGAACGAGATCGGCGTACCGAATGCGGCCGGGATCATGTCCTTCGGTCAGGCATCGGAAGTGGGCTTCATGCTGCTGCTCCCGTTCGCGCTGCGGAAGCTCGGGATCAAGTGGATCATGCTGGTCGGCATGTTGGCGTGGGGGCTGCGTTACTTCGCCTTCAGCCGCGGGGACGCGGGGGGCGGCATGTGGCTGATCTACGCCGGCATCCTCCTGCACGGCATCTGCTACGACTTCTTCTTCGTGGCCGGACAGATCTACACCGACGAAGTGGCCGGCCCCAAGGTGCGCGCGGCCGCCCAGGGCTTCCTGAATCTGGTGACCAACGGCGTCGGGTACTTCGTTGGCGCGTCGGTCTCGGGGAGCGTGGTGAACCGCTACGCCAGCAGCACTGCCGGCGTCGCCGCGCACGATTGGCTGCAGGTGTGGCAGGTAGCGGCCATCGGCGCCGTCGCGGTGTTTGCCGTGTTTCTGTTCCTCTTCCGTCCGTCCGCCCGCGTCGATCACGCGGCGGCGGCCGCACACTGAGACGGGCGTATGTCTGCTGCCACGTTGGTGGAAGCATGCTGTGATTCCGTGCAGACCGCACGCGCAGCCGAGCAGTTCGGCGCCGGACGCGTGGAACTGTGCGGACCGGGCCCTGGGGGCACCACGCCGTCGCTCGGCCTGATCGTGCGCTGCCGGGATGAACTCACGATCCCGTTGCATGTGATGATCCGTCCGCACACGAACAGCTTTCTGTACGACGAAGACGACATGGACGTGATGTGCAACGACATCGTCACCGCGAAGACGCTGGGCGTGGATGGTGTCGTGCTCGGTCCACTGCACAGCGACTTCACGGTCGACATGCGTCAGCTCGCCGAGTTCGTGGCACTGGCGCGCCCGATGAAAGTGACGTTTCACCGGGCGTTCGATCGGACCCCGGATGCGCTGGAGGCGCTGGAGCAGCTGTTGCTCCTCGACGTCGACTACATCCTCACGTCGGGACACGGCCACACCGCGCTGGACGGTGCCTCGATGTTGCAGGCGCTGCAGGCGCGCGCCGGCAATCAGCTGGTCGTGCTGGCGGGGGGGAACGTCCGCGCGGAGAACGTGCAGCGCATCATCGACCAGAGCCACGTGCGTGAAGTGCACGCACGCGCCACGGATCCCACGATTGTCCGCGACGTCATACAGGCGTTGGCCACCCGCTAGCCGAAGGACCGACATGCGTCATCTGATCGTGGCCGCGCTGCTGACGCTGCCTGCCCCCGCCCCCGCGATGCCGGCTGACAGCAGCGCGTACGCGATCGTGCCGCGTCCTGTCGTCCTGGTGCCCCGCGCCGGCGCCTTCACGCTGACGGCGCGCACGGTGGTGCACGCCGATCCGGCCTTCGCGGGTGTTGCGCGCCGTTTCGTGCGCGACGTGGCCAATCCCACGGGGTTCGACCTCACGGTGGTGCGTCGCGCCACCGCGGGAACTGCTGCCGGTGGTGGCATCGTGTTGGTGCACAGGGCGGCGCTTGGCCCCGAGGCGTACACGCTCGACGTATCGCCCACGCGCGTGGTGATCACGGCCAGCGGTCCGGCCGGCGCGTTCTACGGGCTCGAAACGCTCAAGCAGCTGCTGCCGGCGTCCATCTACCGCGACGCGCCCCTGGGCAACACCACGTGGCGGGCCGCGGCCGTCCACGTGGAAGATGCGCCGCGCTTCGCGTGGCGCGGGTCGCATCTCGATGTCGCGCGCCACTTCGAGTCGAAGGAATTCGTCAAGAAGTACATCAACCTGCTCGCGCGTCACAAGATGAATCGCTTTCACTGGCACCTCACGGAAGACCAGGGATGGCGCATCGAGATCAAGAAGTATCCGCTGCTGACGGAGATCGGCTCCTGCCGAGAGCAGACGCTGGTTGGTCCCTACATCACGAATCCCAAGCCGAGCAACTTCGATAGCAAGCGGCATTGTGGCTTCTACACGCAGGACGACGTGCGGGAAGTTGTCGCGTACGCCGCCGAGCGCATGATCACGGTGGTGCCGGAGATCGAGATGCCGGGGCATGCGCAGGCGGCGATTCACGCCTACCCGCGCCTCTCCAGCCGCCCCGACTCGAGCCCCGGCGTGCTGCAGGTGTGGGGTGTGAGCGATTTCATTCTCAACCCCACCGACAGTACGGTGGCGTTCATGCAGGACGTACTCACCGAAGTGCTGGCGCTCTTCCCCGGTCCGTACATCCACATCGGCGGCGACGAAGCCGGCAAGGCGCAGTGGAAGGCGAACCCGCAGATTCAGGCGCGCATCACGGCACTCGGCCTCAAGGACGAGCACGAGATGCAGAGCTGGTTCATCCGGCAGATGGACACGTTCCTGACCGCGCGCGGCCGACGCATGATCGGCTGGGATGAGATCCTCGAGGGCGGTCTCGCCGAGAACGCGACGGTGATGTCATGGCGCGGCATGGACGGCGGTATCGCGGCCGCCAAGGCCAACCACGATGTCGTGATGGCGCCGGGCAGTCATACGTACTTCGACCACTATCAGTCGCTCGACAAGTCGAAGGAGCCGCTGGCCATCGGTGGCTTCACGCCGATCGACAGCGTGTACGCCTTCGAGCCGGTGCCGCCGCAGCTCACCGCCACCGAAGCGAAGCACGTGCTGGGTGCACAGGCGCAGCTGTGGACCGAGTACATCCCGAACGCCAAGCACGTGGAGTACATGGCGTATCCGCGCATGGTCGCGTTGTCGGAAGTGCTGTGGAGCGCGAAGGCGCGGCGGGATTATGCGGACTTCTCGACGCGCTTACCGGCCCATCTCGCGCGGCTGGATGCGCTGGATGTCAACTATCGAAAGCAGTAAGGGGTCGGGAGTACGGGGTAGGGCGTACTCCATACCCCGTACTTCTTACTCCCTACTTCGCCGTCATCATCGCGGTTTCCACGTCCCCTGCGCCACCTGCGGCACGAACTTGTCGATGTTGCGGGGCGGGAATTCGATGGTCTTGCCCTGCTCGGCGCTCATGTACGCGGTCATGAGCAGCTTCACGACATCGAGTCCGTCGTGCCAGGTGAGCGCCGGCTTCTCCTTGCCGAGGAACGCGCGCACGAAATGGCGGTCTTCCGCCTCGTAGCCGTAGGCGATGGCTTCGTTCACCACCACGGGCATCTGCCCCGTTTCGGCCATCTGCTTCTCCACGATATCTTCGCCCGCCTTGCCCTTCACAGCACGCGAGAAGAACAGGTCGAGCCCGGACTCGAGCGAGTTCCACTTCATCGAGTACTCGGGGCCCAGCAACTCGGCGCTGAGGCGCAGGCCGGGGCCGACGAAGCTCCAGCTGGTGGTGGCTTCACCGATCGCCATGCCGCCGTTGGGCGTTTCGAACTCGATGGTGACGCTGGCAAAGTCCTCGGAGGGCTTCTTGAGATAGTCGACCCCCATCGACTTCTTCAGCTGCGCGGCGTACTCCTTGCGCGACCACTTGAGCGACGCGATATGGCCCGTCACGCGCTTGGGCACGAGCGTGGTGAGCGACTCGCCCGGCGGCGTGAGCAGCTGCCGCACCACGAGTACCGAATGGCACATCATGTCGTTCAGCACCCCACCGCCCTGCTGCTCGCCGTTCCAGAACCACGGCATATGCGGGCCACTGTGCTCTTCGGCGGCGCGCGCGAGATACGGGCGGCCGGTGTTCGCGGCGCCGCGCTTCCAGATGAGGTTGTGCCCGACGCTCACCTGTGGCGAGAAGTACTGGTTCTCGAGATAGCCGTGCATGATACCGGCCTTCTCCACGAGCTTGAGAATGTGCTTCGCTTCGGCAACGGTGCGGCCGAGCGGCTTCTCGCAGGCGATCCCCTTGAGCGTGGCCTTGCCCGACGTAACGGCGGCGCACACCTCTTCGACATTCTCGATGCGCGCGTGATTGGGGCCATTCAACCAGATCGCGTCGATGTTGGGATCGCACACCATCTCCGTGATCGACTTGTAGGCCTTGCAGTTTCCGACATCGAGTTCGCGCGCATACTTCGCGGCCGCGGCGGCGTTCTTCGCATTGGGGCTCCACACTCCGAGTACGTCGGCATCACGCACCTGCCGAAAGCCCTGCATGTGAAAACGCGCGTTGAATCCGGATCCGATGAAACCGATACCGAGACGTGGAGAAGACATGACGGTGAGCGAGGAATGAGAAAGTTAGGAGGGGAGCGCGCGCCGCCGTTCCTGCTCGACGAGCAGTCGGCGGAGAATCTTACCCGATGGCGACTTTGGAATCGCGTCCACGAACTCGACCTGACGCACTTTCTTGTACGACGACACGCGTTCCGCCACAAAGGCCATGACCTCGTCGGCGGTGAGGGGCGCCCGCACCACGACGAACGCCTTCGGGATCTCCCCAGCCTCCGGATCGGGCACGGGAATCACGGCCACGTCGGCCACGGCAGGATGGCCGAGCAGCAACGCTTCGAGTTCGGCCGGCGCGACCTGCATCCCCTTGTACTTGATCAACTCCTTCACGCGATCGACGATCTTGTACCAGCCGAGTTCATCGACGACGGCCACATCACCGGTCTTGAACCAGCCGTCGTCGGTCATGCAGGCGGCCGTGGCTTCAGGCTTGTTGAAGTAGCCTTTCATCACCTGCGGACCGCGCAGCCACAGCTCGCCGCGCTCACCCGGCGCGCAGTCCTCGCCCGTGGCGGGATCGACCAGCCGGCATTCGGTGTTCGGCGCCGCCGGTCCCACCGAGTCAAGCACGACGCGGCGGTTGTCCATGGGATGGAAGTGCGTGACGGGACTGGTCTCGGTGAGGCCGTATCCCTGGCGTACGGTCAACCCGAGTCGTTCCTGGCAGGCGGCCGCGAGCTCGGTGCCGAGCGGTGCCGCGCCGCTGAACAGATACTTGAGCTGGGACAAGTCGTACTTCGCGACGATGGGATGCTTCGCCAGCGCCACCAGAATGGGCGGCACGATGTTCGCCATACGAATCTTGTGGTCCTGGAGCACCTGGAGGACCTGCTCGAGGTCGAAGCGCGGCAAGGACACGATGCACGCGCCCTGACGCAGCGCGCCGCCCATCACCACGACCATGCCGTAGATGTGAAAGAACGGCAACACGCCAAGGACCCGGCTGCTGCTGTCGATCACCTCGGTGACGGCCTGCATCTGCTGGAGATTGGCCACCAGATTGCGATGCGTGAGCATCACGCCCTTCGGGATGCCCGATGTGCCGCTGGAGTACGGCAGCGCGGCCACATCCGTGGCAGGATCGATCTCGACGACAGGCGGCGTGTTGCCATGCGCGAACAGTTCACGGTACGGCGTGGCGCCGTCGGCCTCGCCGAACACGACGATTTCGCGCACCGTGCTGGCGAGTCGCGCGGCGGCCGAGCATTTCTCGAACAGTTCAGGGATGGTGACGATCAGCAGCGCTTCGCTGTCGGCGAACTGCGCGCCGATCTCTTCCGCCGTGGCGATCGGATTGACGGTCGAAGCGATCGCACCGATCAACGCCGCCGCATAAAACACGACGGGGAAGTCGGGGAGGTTGGGGCTTACGATCCCGACGACGTCTCCCTTCCGGATGCCATGCGCATGTAATCCGGCCGCCACGTGCCGGACGGCATCGTCGAGCTGCGCATAGGTATAGCTCTTCCCCGTGACGCCGCAGATGATCGCGGGGTGATCGGGGAACTCCGACACGCGCCCGAGCACGAAGGGCACGAGCGGCGTGTCTGGAATCTCGACGTCCGGATGCGGACTGCGAAGGATGTTGGCTTCACTCATAAAGGGCTCCGGCGGGCGGGAGGACGGAGAGGCGTGTGGCGAAGCTACAGCGTCAGGCGACTACCACAAGCCAACCTTCCCTTTCACCGATTCGACGAGCCGCGCCGGGTCGTATCCGACCCCCTGGCGGAGCACGAGCTGGACCTTCCGGATGTCACCGATATTGGCCGCCGGATTGCCATCGATGATGACGAGATCGGCCAGCTTGCCCGCGGCGATCGAGCCGGTGAGTGATCCACGGCCGAGGTACGTGGCACCGTTGAGCGTACCGATACGAATGGCCTCCAGCGGCGAGAAACCGGCTTCGACCAGCAACTCGAGCGCACGCTGATTCGAATAGCCGGCAATCACCCCACCGCCGCCGGTGGGGTCGGTACCCACGATCAGGGTCCCACCCGCCTTGGCGAACGCGCGCTCCATGGCCATCCCCTTGGGGAACGCCTTGGCGTACACCGACTGGGTGTTGCGCTGCGTGCTGGCGTAGCGTTGCGCGAACTGCTCGCGCAACGGTTCGATGAGCACGTCGGTGCCGGGAGGCATCGGCCGCCCCGGCGTGAACGTTTCGAAGATCGTGAGCGTGCTGGTCACCGCGATCTTCTTGTCGATGAGATACCGGAACAGCGCCTGCACCTCGGCGCTTTCCGGATCAGCCTGCGCCAGCATGCTCTGCGCGGCGCCGCCGCGACCACTGCACGTGTCGAGCTTCTTCCCGGGCACGAAGTCGTTCATGGCGAAGAAGCCGTGCTCGAGATCATCGATCCCGGCGTCTGCCGCTTCACGGTAGGTCACGGAGCAGAGGTGGCCGGTAATCTTGAAACCGCGCTTGTGCGCCGCATCGGCCGCGGCCTTGAGCTCGTCGCGCGTGATGTTCATGTACGCCTTGAACGACGTCGCCCCCTGATCGGCCCAGTAGTCCACCAGCTTCCGTGCATCGCTCGAGTCACGCAGGATGGTGACCTGATTGAAGCCCATGCCCGGACCTTCCAGATAGGGCGCCGTGGCATCAATCCACGGCCCCGGCTTCTCGCCGCGCGCGATGGCCTTCGCAATCAGCAGCTCGGCGAAGCCGTTCATATTGCCGCCCGTGCGCATACTGGTTACACCACCGGCCAGATACAGTCGGGAAAAACTCTCGGTGAGATTGCCGTAGGTCCCGGCGCCCACCGGGTAATACAGGTGCTCATGCACCATCACGAGGCCGGGGATCACGCTCTTGCCCGCGAGATCCATGACCTGCGCACCGGCCGGCACCACGACGCTGCCCGCGGCACCGACCGCGGTGATCCGGCCGTCGCGCACGACAATCGTCTGTCCCTCACGCGCGGCCGCGCCGGTGCCGTCGATGACGCGCACGTTCGTGAGCGCCAGCACATTCGTATCGACCGTCACGTACGACCGTGTCGCCGGCCCGACCGGCGCCCGCTGCGCCATCAGTGGCGAGGCGGCTGCAACGAGAACGGCAGCAGCCCATCGCGTCATCATCGGATTCATGTCCTAGTAGCTCCTCATTGCCGCCGCGCTGGCGCGGATCGACGCGAGCGGGTCGGCCGGCTCATCGTGTTCGATGAACCAGTGGGTGAGACCGAGCGCACGGCCCTTGGCCAGCAGCGTTTTAAAGTCGATAGTGCCGGCGCCGACATCGAGCATGTTCCGCTCGGGGGCGGCACTGGCGTCCTTCACATGGCAGCAGATCACGCGCCCCGGGTGCGCGGTCATGATCGCCAGCGGATCGTGTCCCGCCTTGACGGCCCAGTATATGTCGAGCTCGAGCTTCACGAGTGATGCGTCGGTGTTCGCCGTCAGCAAATCGTAGCCGGTCGTGTCACCCACCGGCGCGAACTCGAAGTCGTGATTGTGATACGCGAACTGCAGCCCGGCGGCCTTTGCTTTCTGCGCGCCGGTGTTGAGCCGCTCTGACAACTTCAGCCAGTTCTCACGCGTACCACGGTAATTGTTGCCCACGAACGGCACGATCACGATCTCGTGCCCCATCCCCTTCGCGCGATCGAAGATCACGGACCAGCCGTCATCAGTCAGGGGTAGCGCTTCGTGTGTCGCCGGCGCGGTGAGACCGTGCTGCTTCATGAGCGCCGACCACCATGCCGGCGTCTTGCCGTAGTAGCCGGCGAATTCGAGCTCGGTGATGCCGGCCGCCGCAACCGCCGCGATCGTGCCCTCGATGTCCGTCGCCAGGGCACGACGGACCGTGTACAATTGCAGCCCGATACGGTCAATGCGGCCACGCGCCACGATGTCACCCGACGCCGCGCGAACCAGCGAAGGCATCAGGGCGCCAGCCCCGACCCCGGTGGCAACGCCGACGGCGAGTCGATGCAGCAGTTCACGGCGCGAGAGCCCCGCGCGGCTGACGTCAGTCGGTTCCATGTTCAGACGGTTCCGTTGGCG
>CANHNQ010000009.1 GCA_947462095.1 Gemmatimonadota bacterium | reverse complement strand
GCGCCATGGGCGCGCGATTGCGTGCGGATACATCGATTGGACTCCCTACGCCGGTACGAGCCGGATCAGGTTCTACGGGACTCTCTCAGCCAACGCGCACTGGCGGCGCCGGCACCCCGGTCATGTGCGGTGAACCCTAATTAGCTTTGGCTGTCATGACCAGTACGGCGCTCCACCTCCTGTCCGACCCCTGCGCCTGGCTCGTCGCGCACGGGAGCTCCTGCCCGGAGCTCTTCGGCTTCATCACGGGTGTGCTCAACGTGTGGCTCATCACGCGTGAGAACATCTGGAGCTGGCCACTCGGCGTGCTCAACGCCGGCTTCTACGTGGTGGTGTTCGCGCGCACCGGTCTCTACTCGGACACCGGGCTGCAGGTGGTGTATCTCGTGTTGTCGCTGTACGGCTGGTGGCACTGGCTGCGCGGCGGACCCAGTCACGACGCCGTGGTCGTGACGCGTACGTCGCGTCGCACTGCGGTGATCATGACTGCCATCGCCCTGGTCACGTGGATCACCCTGGCTACGATTACCCGCCGGCTGCCGGGGGCCGCGCTACCGTGGCTCGACGCCGCGCTGGTGTCGATCAGTCTCGTGGCGCAGTACATGATGACGCGCAAACTCCTCGAGAACTGGCTGCTGTGGATCGCCGTCGACGTGGTCTACATCGGCCTGTTCATCAACCGGCAGCTTCCGCTCACGGCGATCCTGTACGCCGTGTTCCTGGTGCTCGCCATCATCGGCTACGTGCAATGGCATCGATCGGCGGCGCGGACGCAGCGCGCGAGCTCACCCGCATCGTTCTGACCGGATCGGAGTCGGTGGGCAAGACCACGCTTGGTGCGCAGTTGGCGGCGCGCTCCGGCGTGACGTGCGTCCCCGAGTTCGTGCGCGACTATGCCGCGGCCAAGGGCGCGCCGCTGGATGTCCGCGACCAGGGCCCCATCGCCAAGGGGCAAATGGCCCTCGAGGATACGCACATCGCCGCCGCCATCGCCCGTGGTGATTCGTGGCTGTTGCAGGACACGGACCTGATCAGCACCGTCGTGTACTGCCAGCACTACTTCGGCCGCTGTCCCGAATTCATCGAGCAGGCGGCGAGGGCACGGCGCGCCACGCATTACCTACTGCTCGATATCGACGTGCCGTGGATCGCCGACGGCGTCCGCGACCGCGAAGATCGCCGCGATGATATCCAAGCCCTCTTTCGCGAAACGCTGGCGCGATTCGACGCACCGGTTACCGTTGTGCAGGGCACGTGGGACGAACGACTGACCACGGCCGCCGCACTGATCGACATCCTCCTCGCCCCCGAAAAACATGGCTGATAAGACCCAGAACTTCGCCAACCACGCGAAGTACATGCCGATGTTCCATTTCTTCGCCGCGCCGCTCTCGATGATTTTCCTGATCTGGAGTGCATGGCGGGCCATGACGATCCGAGACGTCGAGACGCATTACCTGCTGGTTGGCGCGCTGGCGCTCTTCGGGGCGGTCTCGGTGTCACGCCTTTCGCCGTTGCGCGCGCAGGACCGCCTGATCCGCCTCGAAGAGCAGCTGCGCTATGCGCGCCTGCTGTCGGCCGATCTCGCGGCGCGGGCAGAGGCCGCCTTCTCGCCGCGACACTACATCGCGCTGCGCTTCGCGAGCGACGCCGAACTGGCCGCGATGGTCGAGATGGTGGTGAAGAATCCGGCGCTCACGGGCAAGGAGATCAAGAGTCAGATCAAGACCTGGCGCCCCGATCACTTCCGCGTCTAGCGCAGACCCGTCGCGCCGGCAGGTGTCGCACTACCGGCGCGACCGCAGCACCTCGACCGGCAGCCCACCATTCGCCGTACGCAACACGGCATCGAACGTGAGTCGCGTCTGCGCCGCCAGCACGCGGTCGGGCACCAGCATCCCGAGCTGCCATCCGCGACCGCCGGCACGCACCACATCACCCAGACGCGCGTACAACGATCGCAGGTCCGCACCATCGCTAATGCGCAGTCCGTAGGGCGGGTTGGTCAGCACCAATCCGCCCGGGCCGATCGCCTCGAGGGCGGTGTCCGACAGCGGCCCCTGTTCGATCACGAGATCCTCCCGCACGCCCGCGCGCTCCGCATTCGCCACGGCCGCTTTGCAAGCCCCAGCATCACGGTCGCGCATCACGATCGGCACGCCCACCGACGGCAACGCCTCGGCCTTGGCCGCTGCGCGCACGCGTGCATGCATGGGCGCGTCGAAACCGGGCCACTGCTCCATCACGAACTCGCGCCCGAGTCCCGGCGCCATGCGACGGACACGCAGCGCCGCCTCGATGCCGATGGTGCCCGACCCACAGAAGGGATCCACCAGCGGCCCCTCGCCATGCCAGTCACACGCGGTCAGCATCGCCGCCGCGAGCGTCTCGCGTAGCGGCGCCTTCGCGATCGCCTGACGCCAGCCACGCCGGTGCAGCAGCGCACCGGAGCTGTCGGCGCTGATGGTGCACCGGTCGTGATCGAAACGCACCACGATCAGCTGCGTATTGCCGTCGTCGTCCTCCTCGTCATCCCGGGCGCGGCCCAGCGCCTGTGAGCCCGTGATGCTGTTGGTGATCCCGCGCGCCACGCGCTCCGCCACCGCGTCCGAGTGATACAGCCGTGACTTACGGCATGTCACCCGCAGCCGAACCGCGGTGCCCGGCGAGAGCACGTGATGCCAGGGCACCCGCCCCGCCATCTTCTCCAGCGTCGCGAAATCGCGCGCCTCGAACTCGGCCAGACGCACCAGCACCCGGCTGGCGAGTCGCGACCACAGGTTCACCGTGAACAGCTGCTCGGCGGTGGCATGGAACGACACGCCCGCCGGACTGACGTCACGGGGGGTCAGGCCAAGGGCAACGCATTCGGCGGCCACCAGTGGGGCGAGCCCCGGGGCGGCGATGGCGAACGCATCAAAGCCCGACGGACGCTCCGTCGGGATCGGCGTGGCACTCGGGCGCGCAACGCGAGCCGGTCGGGCTGGTCGCGCAGGGATGAAGTTGTCGGGCTTATGCGGCTTTGGCACTCAGTTCGCGACGCCGGAACGTGGCATAGGGCGTCCGGGCACCTCGGTTGAGCAGCAGATGCCAGAAGTCGTCGGCATCCAGCGGCGGCGCGAACAGATAGCCCTGTCCGAGCTCGCAGCCGAGGCCGAGCAGGTGACCACGTTGGGCCTCCGTCTCGATGCCTTCAGCCACGGTGTTCATCCGCAACGTCTCTCCAAGTGCCACGATCGCGCTGGCCAGAACCGGTCCGTCGCCTCCCTTGTCGATGACATCCACGAACGCCTTGTCGATCTTCAGGATGTCAATCGGATAGCGCTGCAGGTAACTCAAGGAAGAATAACCTGTCCCGAAGTCGTCGATGGCCAGCGAGATCCCGAGCTCCTTCAGCGCCTGCAGGCGCAGCATGGACAGCTCGGTATTGTGCATCAGCATGCTCTCGGTGATCTCGAGTACGAGCTGCCCCGCGGCCAGCCCGGAGTCCGCCAGCGCCTGACGGACCTCATCCACGATCCCGGGCTCCTGCAGCTGACGCCCCGAGAGGTTGACCGTGATCCGCACCGGCAGCCCGCGTTCGTCGGTCCAGCGTTTTGCTTCGCGGCACGCGCGCTGCAGCACCCAGCGACCGATCGGCACGATCAGACCGGTTTCCTCGGCAATCGGGATGAAGAGCCCCGGCGGCACCAGACCACGATCGCGGCACATCCAGCGCACCAGCGCCTCGGCGCCAATGATATCACCCGTTTCGAGATGAACGATCGGCTGGTACTGCAGCATGAACTCCTCGTGTTCGATCGCGCGACGCAGGTCGGCTTCGACCACCAGTCGGTCCAGCGCGGCTTTATGCATCTCCGGCTCGAAGAGCACGTGCTGACCCTTGCCGCGCGTCTTGGCCACATACATCGCCACGTCGGCGTTACGCACCAGTTCATCGGTGCTCTCAGCCGACGCGCTGCGCGCAATACCGATGCTCGCGTTCACGAACACTTCCTTCCCGCCGAGGAGGAACGGCTTGCTGAGGGCAACGCCCACGCGTCCGGCAATGGCCAGTACCTCCTCCACGGATGCCGCGTCCTCGACCAGCACAGCGAATTCATCCCCGCCGAGGCGCGCGATCAGATCGCTGTCGCGCACGCAGGCCGCGAGTCGGCGGGCCGCCTCCACGAGCAGGCGATCACCCGCTGCATGTCCCAGGGAGTCGTTGACTGTCTTGAAGTTGTCCAGATCGAGGAACAGCACGGTCACCGCGTTCGCCTGCCGCTGCGTGCGCGTCAGGGCGTGTCCCACCTGATACAGGAAGAGCGAACGGTTGGCGAGATCCGTGAGCGGATCGTGAAACGCCTGATGCATGTACTGCTGCTTGATCACGCTCTGTTCGGTCACATCGCGCGTATTGAGCACGAGGCCGCGAATCACCGGCTCGTCGAGCAAATTCGTGCCCACGTTGTCGACCGTCAGCCATGTGCCGTTCGCATGTCGGAAGCGCCACTCGCGCTTCAGCACGACGGGCGTGGCGCCACCGGTGCGCGGGCCGTTCGAGCGGGCCAACTCCTCGAGGAACTCCCGTGCCGCGGAGAGATCGTCGGGATGCAGCAGCGATGCGATCCGCACCGCCGCCAGCGTGGCTGGATCGTGTCCGAACACCAGCGCCATCGACGGACTCGCGTAGCGGATCGTCCCATCCGGATCGAGGATCATGATGACGTCGCTGCTGTGCTGCACGAGCGCCTGAAACCGCGCTTCGTTGTTGCGCGCGGTGGACTCGGCCAGCGCCCGCACGGCTTCCCGCGTGGCCGCGAACTGACGCGTGAACGCCAGCACGGTGAGCACCGCGAGGCCAATCGCCAGACCGAGCAGCGGCTGCACACCGACCGGCGCGCCGCCGGGCGTGCCCGACAACGCCAGCTGGAGCAGCAGGGCAAACCCGGGCACCACGGCGGCGAAGGGAATGACGCTCGACGTCCGTGGAACACGCTCACTCCTCACGCGCATCTCCCGATGCATCACGGTAGCGATGCTCACCCAGGCCGCTGCCGCGAACAAGGCGAAACTCACCGGCGCGGCGATGCGCGTGATCTCCACCGCCGTGCTGCCCAGCGCCACCTGCGTGATCGCGACCACGTGCGCGATGCACTGCACGAGTAGCGCGGCGGTGAGGACCACGAGCCCATGCGCGCGATGCTGCAGGGCCGTGCGGCGCCACAACACCGACGCCACCAGCACGCCCACGAGTTCGAGCATCGCGCGCACATGCAGGATCGTGAAGGGCTGGACCGCGATGTCCGTACCCCCGATCAGCCACACGTCGTACCACGTGATCAGGGCGCCGGCCACGCCGACCGAGCTGACGTCGAGGACCAGCGTCACCCGATCCACGGTGCTGCGCGGCGCACTCGGCAACCAGAGGAACGCGAGCAGTAGCAGCGCGTCGGCCATGACCGGCATGCTCAGTCCCGCGACATCGGCGGCGGCCGGTGAGATCGGACGCACGATGAGATCGATAGCGATGCGGGCGATCGGGACGATTGATAGCGCGACCGCCGTGGCCTTCCAAAAGCGTCGGGTGCCCCGATCGAAGGCCAGCTCGCCGCCGGCTCGACACGCCACGAGGATCGCCGCCAGCGCGACCACCTGCGGCGCGACGGTGCGCACCCAGCTATCGGAGGAGACCCCCGGAGCGCCGAGAACCAGCCACGTGGTGACCAGCGCGGTATAGCCGATGAGCGCGGCCAGCATCGGGCGATCCCAGCGCGCGCTGAACACGGGCCCACCGATCACCGGGAGGGCGTCGAGCGCATCCCGGAGATTCGTGGTGAGGGCACTGCCCGATCGACACGAGCCGGCGTCGGCGGGTGTGCGCATGGCAAGGTGGGGCTGAGTGAGTAGGGCATTCCCGAAACAGGGACGCCCCTCACACCCGAACCGTCACGATACCGGCAGACTCACCGAGGCATCTGGAGGGAGGGGGCGCGGCAACCGCGGCCCGGGCTTGCGCAGGATGACGCGCAACGCGAACAGGACCACGAAGACCGCGGCATAGAGCAACGGCTCAGCGAGATCCTTCTTCACGGCCCACAGGTAATGCACGCATCCGGCGACGGCCGACACGTAGACCAGGCGGTGGAGCTGATTCCACCGCTTGCCACCCAGCTTCCGGATGGACGACTTGGTCGACGTGAGCGCCAGCGGGATCATGAGCACGAATGCCAGCATCCCGACCGTGATGTAGAGGTGCTTCAGGACGTCCTTGACGATCTCCGGCCAGTCGAAGAACTGGTCGAGTACGACGTAGACCGTCAGGTGTCCCATGGCCCAGAAGAAGGCGGACAGCCCCAGAAACCGGCGTTGGGCCACCATCCATCCCCAGCCGGTGAGCCGCATGAGCGGGGTGACGGCCAACGACGCCGCCAGCAACCGAAGGGCCCACTCGCCGGAGGCATGCTCGAGCGCCTCGATCGGCTCGGCCCCCAACTGATCGAGCAGCAACTGCGCGACCAGCACGATGGCCGGCACGATCACCAGCAACCACAGGGCGGGACGGATCAGGCGCCGAATCGGCGATTCGGCGCGCGCCAGCATCGACGGCATGTCAGGGCTCAGTAGTTCTTCCGCAGATCCATGCCGCTGTACAGCGACGCAACCTGACTGGCGTAGCCATTGAACGGCAGCGTCGGGATCTTGAGGAACTGCCCGATGCGGCGCTCCTTGGCCTGGCTCCAGCGCGGATGGTCGACCATCGGATTCACGTTGGCGTAGAAGCCGTACTCGCTGGGATTGGCGTCATTCCAGGTCGTGTTGGGCATCTTGTCCGTGAACTTGATCTTCACAATGGCCTTGATGCCCTTGAAGCCGTACTTCCACGGCACCACGAGCTTGAGCGGCGCCCCGTTCTGGTTCGGCAGCGCCTTGCCGTACATGCCAGTGGCCAGCAGGGCCAGCGGATGGTTGGCCTCGTCGAGGCGCAGGGCCTCCTTGTACGGCCACGGGAGCACGGCTCGGGCCTGCCCCGGCATCCGGCGCGGATCGTACAACGTGGTGAACTCCACGAACTTGGCGCCGGGCAACGGCTCACAGCGGGCCACGACGTCCTTGAGCTGCACCCCCTGCCACGGGATAACCATCGACCACGCTTCCACGCAGCGATGGCGGTAGACGCGGTCCTGCACCGGCAGCTTGCCGACGAGTTCGTCGAACGAGAACGGCCGGGGCTTCTTCACCAGCCCCTCGACGTTCACGGTCCAGGGCATGGGTCGGAAGTTCTTCGCCAGCTCTTTCGGCTCGTCCTTCCCGGTCCCGAACTCGTAGTAGTTGTTGTAACTGGTCGCGTCTTCTTCCGGCGTCAGCTTGTCGTCCTCCTGCAGTCCCGCGAAGGCACCGGTCGTGCCGCTATCGAAGCGCATGGCCTCGAGCGCCGATGGCGCCACCAATCCGCCCAGCGCCAGCGCCCCGGCGGTGCCAATAAAGGCCCGGCGGTTCTGGTAGAGGGTTTCCGGCGTGATCTCGGAAGACTGGATGTCGTCGGGACGGCGAATCAGCATGGGCGTCGGTGTGGGAGGATAGGGTGCATACATTTTATCATTCCGCGCGCTATTCCGTTCCCAAAACCTGCCTCGAGATTCCGTCCCATGCGATATACGACCCTCGGATCCACTGGGATGACCGTCTCTCGCCTTTGCCTGGGCTGCATGAGCTACGGCACCCCTGACTGGCGCCCCTGGGTGCTCGCCGAGGAGGACGCCCGCCCGTTCTTCCGGCGCGCTATCGAGGCCGGCATCAACTTCTTCGATACCGCCGACATGTACGCCCTCGGCATGAGCGAGGAGGTGACGGGGCGTGCGCTGCGGGAGTTCGGGCGCATGGACGAGATCGTGCTGGCCACCAAGGTCTACCAGCCCATGGCCGCCGGCCCGAACATGCGCGGACTCTCCCGCAAGCACATCGTGCAGGGGTGCGAGGCCAGCCTCCGGCGCCTGGGCGTGGACACGATCGATCTGTACCAGATCCATCGCTTCGACGCGAACACGCCCATCGAGGAGACGCTCGCCGCCCTCGACCACCTCGTGCAGTCGGGCAAGGTGCGCTACATCGGCGCGAGTTCGGGCTGGGCCTGGCAGTTCGCGCGCGCCCTCGGCACGTCAGAGCTCAAGGGCTGGTCGCGCTTCGTGAGCATGCAGAATCATTACAACCTCATCTACCGCGAAGAAGAGCGAGAGATGATTCCGCTGTGCGAGGCCGAGGGGATCGCGGTGCTGCCGTGGTCGCCGCTGGCTCGCGGCATCCTGGCCGGCACCCGCTCCGCGCTCGACGATCGCACGTCCACCACCCGCGCCGCGAACGATGCCTACGCGGTGGGGCTGTACGAAGGCGAGAAGGATTGGGAGATCGTGGATGCTACGCGCGCGATTGCCGCCGAACGCGGCGTGCCGATGGCGCAGATCGCATTGGCTTGGCTGCTATCGAAGCCGGCTGTCACCGCGCCCATCATCGGCGCGACCAAGATGTATCAGCTGGAGGAAGCGCTCGGCGCCGTGGAGATTGTGTTGTCCGCCGACGAGATCGCGCGGCTTGAAGCGTCGTATCGCCCGCACGCGGTGAAGGGGCACGACTAGGCGTGAGGCGGGCCCGCCGTCAATCCAATGTCTTGGAGAACCGCCGCACCGACACGACCAGCAGCACGCATGCGGCGGCCGACAGCACGCCGAGTTGCGTCCACAGGTCGCGCATGCCAACGCCCTTGAGCAGCACACCGCGCAGGATGTCGAGGAACCACGTGAGCGGCAGCAGCGCACCGACCCACTGCGCCGGCTCGGGCATCGCCGAGCGCGGGAAGATGTAACCCGACAGCAGGATGTTGGGGAGCATGAAAAAGAAGCTCAGTTGCATCGCCTGCACCTGACTGCGCGCCACGGTGGAAATGAGCAGCCCCACCCCGAGACTGGCCACAATGAACACCAGTGCCAGCGCATAGAGCAGTCCGAGGCTGCCCATGATCGGGATGTCGAAGAAAGTCACGCCCAGCATCAGAATCACCGACATCTGCACATAGCCCACCAACACGAACGGCACGAGCTTCCCGAGCATCAGACTCGTCCGACTGATCGGCGTGACGATGAGCTGCTCGAGCGTGCCGCGCTCCCGCTCCTTCACGATGGCGGTACTGGTGATCAGCGTCATCGTGATCGTGAGCAGAATCCCCACGATGCCCGGCACGATGAACGTCGCGCTCTTCTGCGCCGGGTTGTACCACGGGCGCACACGGATCTCGACCGGCGGCCGAATCTTGTACTGCGTGGCCAGCAGCTGCGCACCGCGCGCCTGCGCGGCCAACTGCGCGCCCGCGATCGCGGCGCCGGAGCTCTGCGGATCGGCGGCATCGATGAGCATTTGCGCCACGCCAGTGTGACCGCCGCGGATGTTGCGCTGATACTCCGGGGGAATCACCAGCGCGACGCGCGCCGCCCCGCGCTCGATCCATCGCTTCGCCGCCGCCCGATCGGGCACCGCGGCAACAAACGTGAAGTTGTCGGTGTTGGCGAGCACTTGAATGAGCGCACGACTCTCGCTGGTACGCGATTCATCCACCACCACCGTCGGCAATCGTCGCACGTCGGTTTGGATGGCGTAGCCGAACAGCAGCAACTGCATGGCCGGCAGCCCCGTCATCATGGCGAACGTGAGACGGTCGCGACGCAGCTGCAGGAACTCCTTCCACAGCATCGGCCACACCGTCCATCTGCGCACGCGCTCGAACAGCGTATTCATGAACGCCCCACCCGTGCGGCCGCTGCCTCGTCCGCTTCATCGCGCTGCTGCAGCATCACGAACACATCTTCCACCTTCTCGGCGTTGAACTGCGTCACGATTTCTGCCGGTGTGCCAAGTCCGATCAAGTGCCCGCGCGACAGAAACGCGAGCCGCTGACAGCGCTCGGCTTCGTCCATGTAGTGCGTGGTCACCAGAATCGTCGTGCCGTCGCGCGCCAGCTGATAGATCGTTTCCCAGAAGGTCCTTCGGGCCGCTGGGTCGACACCGGCCGTGGGCTCGTCGAGAAACACCAGATCCGGGCGATGCGCCGTGGCGCACGCGAGCGCGAGTCGCTGCTTCCACCCGCCGCTGAGTGTGCCCGCGCGCTGATGCAGTCGCGAGCCGAGCCCCAATGATTCCACGTGATCGGCCAGTCGCTGCTCGCGGTCATGCCCCACGAGGCCGTACACCGACGAATAGAAGCGGAGATTCTCCGCCACCGTGAGTTCATCGTACAACCCGTAGCGCTGCGACATGTAGCCGATGCGCCGACGCACCCCCTCCGTGTTCGTCTCGACGTCGAGTCCCGCCACCTCCGCCGAGCCACTCGAGGGCACCACGAGCCCGCAGAGCATGCGAATCGTGGTCGTCTTTCCCGATCCGTTGGGGCCGAGCAATCCGAACACCTCGCCGCGCGCGATCTCCAGATCGAGTCCGGCCACCGCGACCAGCGCGCCGTAGGCTTTCCGCAGGGCCCGCGTCCGCACGACGGGGGAGCCGGCGGGCGCGCCGACGGCAGGTACCGGCTCGATCACTTGGCGGTGCGCGGCAGCAGCACGGAAATCGGCATGCCGGCGCGCAGGCGCTGCGTGGTATCGGCAAACTCCACCTTCACACCGAACAGCAGATCGGCGCGTTCCTGATCGGTGAGCGCCACGCGCGGCGTAAACTCGGCGCGGGTCGCGATGGCGGAAATACGACCGCGGAACAGCGTGGGGTCTCCGTCGAGGCGTGCCGACACCGAATCGCCCGCGCGCAGCGTCGGCAGGACGAACTGCGACACATAGATGCGTGCCCACGGCCGCGACGGCTGCGCCACCGTGATCGCGCTCTGGCCGGCGGCGAGCACTTCGCCGGGCTCCACGTTCCGGCTCGACACCACGCCGCTTACCGGCGCGGTGAGCACCAGGTCGTTCGCGGTGGCACGCCAGCCGTCGGCGGCCGCCTGCGCCCCGCGTGCCTCGGCGGCGGCGGCCTGACGCCGTTCCGTGCGCGCGCCGTCCTGAATCAGCCGCAGCGCCTCGCGCGCGGCATCCCGACGGCCGGCCGTCACCCGGGCCGAGGCCCGGACGGCGTCGAGCGAGGCCCGACTCACGTCACCCTTGGCCGCGAGTGGCTCGAGTCGTACGAGATCGGCCGCGGCCCGTTCGGCATCCGCTTCGGCGGCCCGGAGTTCCGCCTGGGCGCGGCTGATCTCGGCCGGACGGGCGCCACGCGCGAGCTCGCGCGATGCTTCCTGCGCGGCGGCGGCCCGGGCCTCGGCTTGCGCCGTGGCGCTGGCCAGCGTCGGTGTGGTGAACAGCACCAACGTATCGCCCGCCGCGACCAGGTCCCCCTCCTGCACGAGCACGCGGAGGGCCCGGGCCGGCTGCAGCGGTCCGACGTCCACCTCGACCATTTCCAGCGTACCAACGGCCGTTTCGGGCACCGACGACCGTGAGCAGCCGCCAACGAGCAGCAGCGGTCCGAGCGCGACGAGCGGGAAAGCACGCATGATCACGGCATCACTCACGAAGAGAGTCACAGGCCATACCGGACACGCTTGACCGGCCGACCTCGGCAACATTGCATTCCAACATGCCTCACGCCACCCCGCGAACCCCTACAGACTCGCCTTCGACAGACGAGCGTGCGTTGCCGGCGTCGCTGGACCGCACGCTTCGGCAGTTCCGCCTGCTGGAGCGGGAAGACAAGATGCAGGCGCTCCTGGGGTGGTCCAAGAAGCTCGAACCCCTCCCGGATCGGTTCGCGAGTCTCGATCGAAGCGCGTTTACCGTGCCCGAATGCCAGACGCGCGTCGATATCTTTCCCGAACGTCGTGACGACGGCACGATCCACTTTTACGCCGACGTCAACGCCCGCCAGTCTCCGACGGTGGCCGCGGTTCTCGCGATTACCTTCGCGGCCGTCAACGATCAGCCACCGTCCGTCACGCTGGCGCTCCCGTCAGATTTCGTGCGACTGCTGATGCAGGACATCGGACTCGGCGCACGAGAGTCCGGCCTCTCCGCCATGATTACCCGGCTCACGCGGTTCGCTGCCCAGAGCGATTCGACGGCGTCGGCATAGCGCAGAGCGCATTGCGCGTTGCGCATTGCGCGTTGCGCCGACGCCGTACCCCATACTCCCTACTCCATACTGTTTTATGCCGATCGCCATCACCGTCCGGAACAACGGTTCGCGCGGAATTTCCGCTGAAGACGCGGCGCCGTGGTGCGCGCCGCTCGACACTCAAGTGAGCTGAGCGCGGCGATGCGGTTGGTGCGAACGCTGCAGAATTGGTGGGCCTGGACCGAGACCGTCCTGGTCGTCATGCTCGGGACGCCGGTCGTCGCCGTGATCTACGCGATCACGGCCCCCTTCGATCCCGGCCGCTATGCCGCCGGTCGCGCCTTCCGCCTGGTTGGTGTCACGGCGTTGCGGCTCAATAGCCTCTGGCGTTTCCATACGCGGGGCGCACTCGCCGATGCGCGGCGGCCGTATGTGGTCGTGGCCAATCACGAGTCGTACGCCGATGTGTTTCTGATCAGCTGCTTCCCGTGGGAAATGAAGTGGCTGAGCAAGGACACGATGTTCAAGATTCCGTGCATGGGCTGGATGATGCAGATGGCCGGCGACATCAAGCTGGTGCGTGGTAACCGCGATTCCGCCGTCGATGCGATCGTGCAGTGCCGCGACCGTCTCGCCAAGAAGGTCTCGGTGATGATTTTCCCCGAAGGCACGCGCTCGCGCTCCTGGGAGATGCTGCCGTTCAAGGATGGGGCCTTCCGCCTGGCCATTGAGACCGGCGCGCCGATTCTGCCGATTGCGGTGGCGGGGACGCGCCATGCGATGGCCAAGGGCACGTTCCGTTTCCTGCCGGCCCGCGCGATTGCGCAGCTGCTCGAGCCGATTTCCACGACGGGGATGACGCTCGCCGACGTCGGCACGCTCAAGCAGCAGACCCGTGAGCGGATCGAAGCGGCGCGCCGACTGCTCGCCGCCGAGCTGGGTGTGCGCATCGGTGACGAAACGACCACGGTCACCGCGGCCTGACGTCGCGATGACCACCGGGGCGCCAACCGACGAGATCGCGCTCGACGCCCTGCTGTCCGCGCCCGACGAGGACACGATCAATGCGCTCGCGTCGCTCCCGGGTGACGTGCTCATTCTCGGCGCCGGCGGCAAGATGGGCCCCACCGTGGCCCGCATGGCGCGCCGCGCGATCGCCGATCCCTCGCGCCGCGTGATCGCGGTATCGCGCTTCACCGACGCGACGGCCGCGGCGGCGCTGCACGCGCACGGCGTCGAGACCATCCGCGCCGACCTCGCGGACCCGGCCGCCGTGGCCGCCCTTCCTCACGCGCCGAACGTGCTGTGGATGGCCGGACAGAAATTCGGCGCGACCGGCGACCCGGTCGGCACGTGGACGCAGAATGTCGTGGCCTCCGCCCTCGCGGCGCAGCGCTTCGCCGGCGCGCGCATCGTCTGCTTCTCCACGGGGAATGTGTACGGGCGTCAGGCCGTCGCGCACGGCGGTGCCCGCGAACACGACGCCCTCGTTCCCGATGGTGAGTACGCCGCCTCATGCATCGGCCGTGAGCGCGTGTTCGAATCCATCGCGCGGCGGACGCGCACGCCGCTGCTGCTGTACCGGCTGTTCTATGCGTGCGATCTCCGCTACGGTGTCGTCACCGACATCGCGCACAAGGTGCTGCACGGCGTACCGGTGGTGCTGGATACGGCGTTCGTGAACGTGATCTGGCAGGGCGATGCAAACCGGCTCGCGCTGCGCGCGCTCACGCAGACTACGGTACCGGCCATCGATGCGCCGGTTGCGCTGAATGTCACCGGCGCCATCGTCGCGGTGCGAGAGATTGCCGAGCGGGTCGGCGCCATCGCGGGCGTGTCGCCGGTGTTCACGGGCGCGGCGCGCGACGATGCGCTGGTCGCCAATACCGAACGGCTCGCGGAGCGGCTGCCGTACCGTGCGCTGCCGCTCGATACGCTGTGCGACTGGGCGGTGCGCTGGATCCGTGGCGGTGGCCGTCTGCTGAACAAGCCCACGAAGTTCGAGGTCCGCGATGGTCGGTACTGAGCACGGCGTGCCCGACGCCTTCGACATCCGTCGTCACCTCAACATCGGCCAGGTCATTCCGGCGCATCCACTGGCGCTGCGGCCCACGCGCGCGATGGACGATCGGCATCAGCGTGCGCTCACGCGCTATTACGTCGCGGCGGGCGCCGGCGGCATGGCCGTGGGTGTGCACACCACCGGCTTCCCGATTCACGACGCCAAGATCGGATTGTATCGGCCGGTGCTGGAGCTCGCCGCTGAGACGGCTGACCGGGCGCTGGCACGTGAGCCGCGGGCATTCGTGCGCGTCGCCGGACTGATCGGCGACACCGCGCAGGCGGTGCGCGAGGCGCAGATCGCCCAGGCGCTGGGCTATCACTGCGGCCTGCTGTCACTGGGCGCATGGCGTGACGCGGGCGATGCGGCGATTCTGGCCCACTGCGCGCGGGTGGCCGAGGTGTTGCCGCTGTTCGGATTCTATCTGCAACCGGCCGTGGGTGGACGACGGCTCTCGTATGCGTTCTGGCGCGAGTTCGCGGAAATTCAGAACGTGGTGGCGATCAAAGTCGCACCGTTCGATCGCTATGCCACGATGGATGTCGTGCGCGCGCTCGCCGATGCGGGGCGTGACGATATCGCGCTGTACACGGGCAACGACGATGCCATCATTCCCGATCTCGTGACCGATGTGCCCGTGACCAGCGGTGGACGTGCCTACACGCGACACTTCGTGGGCGGACTGCTCGGCCAGTGGGCCGTCTGGACGTCGCGGGCGGTCGAGATGCTGCGCGAGATTCAGCGGTGGCGCGCCTCGGGTGCGGACACGATGCCACGCGAGTGGCTCACCCGCGGCGCGGCGCTCACGATGGCGAATGCCGTGATCTTCGACGCGGCGCACGGCTATCAGGGGTGCCTGCCGGGTATTCTCGAGATCCTGCGCCTACAGGGGCTCGTGCGCGGCACGTGGACCTTCGACACGCACGAGCAGCTGTCGCCGGGGCAGGGAGAGGCGTTGGCGCGGCTGTCGGAGCAGTATCCCGACTTGGCCGACGACGACTTCGTGGCGGAGCGGCTGGACGAGTTTCTGGCGTGATGGTGAGATCGTTGCACTGATCAAAGAGATTGTTGAACTGATCAGTTCAGCGATCTATGCATCACTGCACCACCGGCAGCAACTTGCCGTGCCAGCTCTCGACGGCAGCGCGCTCAAAACCGCTCCGATACGCGCCAACGGACGTGACGGTCGTGTCGAACACATGCGTTGACGCCACCACCGCACCACCCGCCGCCGCCTCACGGAACACGGGCCGCGCCCCCGACACCACAGCGCCTGCCGCATCGCGCCAATACACCGTGCCGCCGCCCACCAGCGTCGTCCCCACGCGTGATTCGATATCACGGAGCACATGGAAGAGTCCGTCGATCGAACAGCCCGTAGCACCGGTGGCCGCTTCATCCACGCCGATCACGAGGAAGCGATCGTCGCGCCATTCGCGGGCACACACCAGCGGTGCGCCGTGCGCGCGCCAGTTGGCCAGATGGGCATCGACCGTCGCGAGCAGCGACTGCGCTGACGCGCCGGTGACCGGTGCCGCTGCTCCGAATACCCATGCCCGCGCATCATCGGGTAACGCATCGAACCGCACGACTGGCATGGTGATTACTCCGGGTTCTTGCTGCCGGGAAGCTGCAGCATCGGCATGGCGCCACCGGTTACCTGCGGCATCTGCCCGTTCCAACGCTTCGCCATCTCGTACTGCACCAGCGTGTTCGTGATGCTCTTCGATAGCAGGTCGTTCGCGCGCGCCTGCGCTTCCGCTTCCGCCATGATCGCTTTGGCGCGACCCACGGCCTTGATGCTGTCGCCCTGCGCCTGAAACGTGTTCTTCTGCAGCTCATTTTGCGCGGTGAGCGCCTGCTGCTGCATGACGTTCTTCAGGGAGATCGCGTCCATGACCGCCTTGGGTGCACGGAACTCGTTCAGCGTGAACTGCCGCACGTCGATACCGTACGGGTCGAGCCGCTTCTGAAGATTGGCCTGCGAGCGCGTCACC
This sequence comes from Gemmatimonadota bacterium, assembly GCA_947462095.1. GTDB lineage: Bacteria > Gemmatimonadota > Gemmatimonadetes > Gemmatimonadales > Gemmatimonadaceae > Gemmatimonas. The sequence goes on along the minus strand of CANHNQ010000009.1, from coordinate 35,768 downwards.
ACTTCCGCCTTCTTCGGTCCGAGAATGGCGGCGATTTCCTCGTTGCCCACCACTTCCTGCAGCGACTGACGGATCGCCTGACGGATGTAGCCATGGGCGATCGTCTGCACGTCGGTGCGGAATGTCTGATACAGCTGCGGCACCTTGTCGCCACGCAGTTCGAAGCTCATCGACACGTCGAGCGACAACGGCTGACCTTCCACGGAGTTCACGTTGATCTCGTCGTTCTGCTCCGAGCCTTCTGTCGAGGCCTTCGTGAGCACCAGCGTCTGCATGAACGTGGGATATTCCTGAATCTGCGTGAACAGCGGGTTCCGCATGTGGAAGCCGGGGCCCAACGGCGTGGGATCCACGCCGCCGCCACCGCGATGAATCACGATGCCTACGTGACCCGGTTCGATGTACGTCACCGACGGGCGCACCAGAAAGAGCAGCACCATCAGCGTGATGAATGCGATGGCGAGCTTCTTGAACGCGCCGCCACCTCCGCCACCACCCGGGATCCCCGTGAGCGGGTTGCGGATGGCGCTGCGCAGTTCGTCGAGCGTGGAATCAATAGATGTGGCCATGGACGGCCTCCTGGTAGCAATGAGGGCACAGCGGTTCGCCCGTGGGCAGTCGCACGAGATCAACTTCGCGCTGCAATCCGTGAATCGGGCACGTGAGATCGGCTTGGCGATCGATGCGCTTGCGATTGGCCGTCTGCCGAATCCGGCGACCAAGTGGGGTTAGGCCCAGCGCCGTAACGAAAAGAGCGCCAACTACCGCCAGCAGGGCGATGAAGAGGGCGCTCTCGAGCATGATGGCGTTCATATAGGTGCAAAATAGTACGGCAGCGACAGCGAAAAGTGTCAGCAATCGGCACGACGTTGCGTCTACGCGGCCACGAAATGCCTGTATCTTGTTGTACTACAATGACATAGGCGTGTTCGTAGGGCGGGATTTCCGACTGCATCCGCAACAGCCAGAACTCGGATGGCGCGGATAACCGGAAACAACACAGATAAGCAAAAAACGCTTCCAGGCTTATCCGTGTTGGTTCAGTGACATCCGCGTCATCCGTGTTCTGGCTGTTGCTTTTGCCGTTGCTAGTGCCGCCTACTCACCCAGTTCAAACCGCAACATCGACTCGAGCGCTGGCAGACGCCACACGAAGCCGGCCTCGCGCAGCACCCGCGGCTCCACGCGCTGACTGGCGAGTACGGTGAGATTGGCCATCTCGTCGCCCAGCAACAGCCGCAGCGCGAACGCCGGCGCATGCGCCAGCGTGGGGCGGCCCAGCACGCGGCCGAGCACCGTCGTGTATTCCGCGTTCGTGACCGCGGTCGGCGCCACGAGGTTCACCGGGCCGCGAATATCATCACGCATGAGGCAGAAGTGGATCGCGCCGATTTCATCGTCGAGCGCGATCGGGCTGATCCACTGCGAGCCTGGTCCCAGCGTACCACCGGCGCCGAAACGGAACAACGGCGCCTGCGTGCCGAGGGCGCCGCCGGCGGCACCTTGCACGATGCCCGTACGCAAATGCACAACACGAATACCGGCCTGCTCCGCCGGTGCGGTGCTCGCCTCCCAGGCGCGCCCGACGTCGGCGAGATAGTCATCGCCCGCGGTACTGCGTTCGTCGAGCAGGTCGTCACCACGACTGCCGTAGATCCCGATGGCCGAGCCGCTGAGCAGTACACTCGGCTTGCGCGACAGCTGCGCAAGCGTGTGTGCGAGCAGCGACGTCCCTTCCACGCGACTGCTCTTCAGTTCAGCACGGTGTGCGCTCGTCCACCGCGAGGCGATCGAGGCGCCGGCCAGATGAATCACGGCATCGACCCGTTCGAGCGCCCGCGGATCGAGCTGGCCACGCTCGGGATTCCACTGGACGTCGTGACTGCCGGGTGCGGGCGCACGACGACCGATGCGGATGACCTCGTGGCCACCGGTGGACAGAAACGCCGCCAGTTGCGTGCCGATGAATCCTGACGCGCCGGTGATCGCGATGCGCAGCCGTGGCCGGTCGGCAAATTGTGCGTGCCGGGCCAGATCGCCGAGCATTACCGCGTGGCGATAGGCGAACACGCGGCGGAGCGTGCGCTGCGTGTACCCACCGGCGACCGCGCTACCCAGACCGCCGAGCGGCAATTCGTAGCGGATATGGTCGTCAAGCGTGCTCGACTGCGCATCGATCGGCGCGAAGCCGTGCGTGTGCTCCCACGACGCGAAGGGCCCATTGCGCATCACATCGCGGAACTGACGATTCGCGATGTAGTCCCGATGTTCGAGCGTCCACGTAGTGGGCACGGGACCGGCGTGCACCTGCAGCACCACCTTGGCGCCGTCGCGAATGCCCCCCGTGTGCTCGAGCACCTTGGGACGATCCCACGGCGGCGAGAGCCGCTCGAATGCGCCCGCCCGCTCATGCCATGCGAACAGGGCCTCGACGGGCACGGGGGCCTGCACCTGCTTCCGGAATTCCTGCATCGACACGAGCACTCTCCACTGCGGCGATCCGCATTCACCAGCCCCTGCGTTACCAGCCGCCGGCGTCTTCGAGATCGAGGACCCGCCAGCAGTACCAACTGGCAACGCTTGCCCACGGACGCCAGTTCCTCGCCACCTTCTCGAGACGGTCCGCTTCCGGCAGCGCCCGCATGCGATAGATCCGCTGCGCCCCCTTTCGGACACCCAGATCGAGCACCGGAAGCACATCGGGACGGCCAAGCCGGAACATCAGGAACATCTGCGCTGTCCAGCGACCCACGCCGCGCACCGCGATCAATGCGTCAATCACCGCCTCGTCGTCCATCGTGTCGATCACGTCGAGGGGGAGGCGAGCCTCCTCGACATGCTGCGCCAGATCGCGGATCGCGCGGGTTTTCGCCGTCGAGAGACCGCACGCACGGAGTGTCGCCTCATCCGACGCGAGAATCTGCGCCGGCGTGGGGGCGTTGCCGTCCGATCCGATGCGCTCGTTGAAGCGCCGGTAGATCGTGGAGGCCGCGCCACCGGACAACTGCTGAAAGACGATCGCCCGCGTGAGATGATCGAAGTGCGTGCCCTCGGCGCGCGGGATCATCGTGCACGGGCCGACCCGTTCGATGGCGACGGCCATCTTCGGATCCTGCGCGCTGAGTGCCGCGACCGCCGCCTTCAGGCGGAGCGGTGTCAGTCGGACGATCGTCACGGGCGGCTCACATCGTCAACGAGAACATCACGTGCGCCTTCGGGGTGCCAGGGAACATCAACCACGGCTTCGTATCCGACGGCGTCGTCGAGATGCCCGTCGTGGCCGTCGTGGCGAACGGGATGTAGACGACGAACAGCGGGTTCCCCTGCTTCACCGTGCCCGACGCCGCATCGAATGCATCCTTCTTGCCGAAAATCTGATACAACGACGCCGGGGCCGTGGGCATCTTGATCTTGCCCGCCTTCACTTCGGCGAAACGCACCGTGTCGATCTGACCACCCTTCACACCCGACACGCGCAGGGCACGACCGCGGGCCATGAACGGGTCCATCGAGTCGTGGTAGCAGGACACATGGAACTGCTCCTCGGCGGGATCGTCCGCGAGGCACATCATGCCGTTCTTCGTGGGGCGCAGCCACTCCAGCTTGCCCGCCGTCTTGTACCCCATCACACCGGCGCCATCACGCATGTCCTTGGGGAGGGCCTGAACCGCCGCCGTGATCTGCTCGGCCACGGGCGGCAACGCTTGCGCACCGAGCGCGGTGCCGGCCAGCGACAGCGCGGCGGCACAGGAGACCACACACATGGTTCGGAACGACATGGTTCGAGCTCCGGGAAGAGACGCAGGAATAGTGACGGTTGTGATTACCACCGCAGCGCGTATTCTACGAGGTATATGGCCACCTCCACAAATGCGGCGCCTGACGCCGACGCGCTGGTGCGCTTTGCCAAGCGGGTTTCGCACGACATCAACAACTTCTCGACCGTCGTCCGGACCTACAGCGAACTGCTGCTCTCCGACATTCCGGAGGGCGATCCGACGCACGACGACGTGGCCGAGATCCATCGGGCGGCCGACGCAACGGTCAGCTACCTGCAGCGAGTCACGCAATTTGCGCGGGTCAGCGGCATGCGCCGGCTCCGTGTTGCCGTGGATGACGGCATAGCCGATGCACAGGCTCTGCTCGCCACCGAGCAGGCCGAGCGGTCCCTGCAGGTCACGCTCGGTGGCGGGTACTTGGACGCCGATGCGAGCTGGTGGCGGAACGTGATGATCGAGCTGCTGCGCAACGCGCACGATGCCGCCCCTGTCGGGACCGTCATCGTGGTCCGCGGCACCACCGACGGTGAGACCGTGACGGTGGACGTCGAGAACGAGGGGGACGGCATTCCCACCGAGCTGCTGGCCACCATTACCGAGCCATTCGTGACGTCCAAAGACGGCGTTCGGGGTGCCGGGATCGGGCTGGCCATCGTCGCCGCGTTCGTGCGCACCCTCGGTGGGTCGCTCCACTTCGAGCGGACTGAGGCGACCCACGGGGCGCCCCGGACGCGCGTGCGGGTGATCGTACCGGCGGCCCGCACCACCGGCTGAGTCCCGCCGCGCCGGTCAGCTACGGTGGGCGGCGATGGCGTGCAGCAACGCGTCGGCGATGCGGTCGAGCGGCAGCACGTCGACCGCCGCGTCGATTTTCACGGCTTCTCGCGGCATGCCGTACACGACGCATGTTTCCTCGTTCTGCGCAACGGTGTACGCACCCGCCTCGCGCATGGCGAGCATCCCCTTGGCGCCGTCCGCGCCCATGCCGGTCAGCAGGGCGCCCACGGCGTTCCGTCCGGCGCTGCGCGCCACGCTTTGAAAGAGCACATCCACCGCCGGCCGCTGGTGATGCACCCTGGGGCCGTCTTTCACCCGCACGACCCACCGCGCACCGCTGGCCTGTAGCACGAGATGCTTGCCGCCCGGTGCCACGAGGGCGAGTCCCGCGACCACGAACTCGCCGTCGGTCGCTTCCTGCACTCGCATCGCGCACACCTGATTGAGCCGATTGGCAAACGAGCGCGTGAAGTGCTCGGGCATGTGTTGGACGATCACCGTCCCAGGCGCATCGACCGGAAAGCGACGGAGCACGTGTTCGAGCGCCTGCGTCCCGCCGGTCGAAGCGCCGAGGGCGATGATCTTGTTCGTGGCATTGAGCGAGGCGATCGCGGAGCGTCCAGATACGGGCGGCGCATCGATGGTCTCTACGCGCTGCAGGACACGCGCATGGGAGGCCGTGCGCACGGCGCGCACGAGCTCATCGGCGATGTCACCCGCCGCCAGCGACGAGCCCGGCTTGGCGATGACCTCGACCGCACCGAGCGCGAGCGCCCGCAGTGCGGTTTCGCTGTTCTGCGGGGTGAGCGAGCTCACGACGACCACCGGCAGCGGGAAGTGCCGCATCAGCTTGGAGAGGAACGACAAGCCATCCATACGCGGCATTTCGATGTCGAGCGTGATGACGTCGGGCTGGAGCTGTACGATGCGCTCACGTGCGACATACGGATCGGTGGCGGTGCCGACGACTTCGATGTCGTCATGCTTCGAGAGCGCGTCGGACAGGATCCGCCGCACGAGCGCCGAGTCATCGACGATCAGCACACGCACGACCCCTGGCGTGCGCCGCGGTGTCCCGGCACCGGGCAAGGGTGCACCCGCGGGAATCGCGATCGTCACGCGGCGCTCACCGCACGCGGGGAAACTGCCTCGTCACCGTGCTGTTCCGCAAACACGTACAGCGCCGACTCGGCACGGCCCGCCTCGATACCGAACAGGACGCTTGCCGACGGCGCATCGACGTCGCGCGAGAAGACGTCGCCCCCGTCATGCACGCGCGGGGCTGACAGATGAAAGACCGCTTCGACGCCCGCGATGGCGGGGAGGAGGTTGCCGCAAATCACGTTCGCGAGCTCTCCGAGCGCATCACGCTGCAGCGGGCGCTCACGGGACGCGTCTTCACCCAGCATGTTGGCGGCGATCGACGAGAGCACGTTGGACGAGGCACGCAGGACGAGCCGTCCGAGCAGCGGGCCACGGAACTCGACGGACACCGCCATATCGAGCGGGGCTGCGGCCTGTTCCGGGGACAGCTCATGCTCCGGAAACAGGAGCGCGAGCTCCTCAAAAGTCGCTGTCGTCGCTCGCGACAGGGACTGGACCGTAGTACTCGGCATCGGTGACTCCAGTAATGCGCAGAATGGTGTCGCGCAGGGTCTCCGGCGCGAACGGCTTACGGACGATGGCGGCGCCCAACTCATGCAGCGCAGCCAGACGGGTTTCGCTGCCTTCCGTGGAAACCACGATCACGGGCAGCGCGGCGGTGTCCGGTGCGGCGCGAAGACGCCGGAGCATCTCTTCGCCGTTCATCACCGGCATGTTGATATCGAGGAGCAGCAGATCCACCCACTGCTCCTGGAGGACGAGCAGCCCTTCTTCACCATTGCCGGCCTCGAGGACCGCACCAAGGGGAAGACCACTCATCCGAAGGGTTCGGACGACCATCTGCCGCATGACGGCACTGTCGTCGACCACGAGAACGTTAAAGGCCATGAGTCGGTATCCAGTGCATCAGAGCGTGCTTTCGGCGCCGTTGATCTTGAGCGTGACTTCGCCTGTAGTCACGTCCACCCACATCGTACGGGACGTCTGCACGCCCCCGGTGTCATGTGCATGCACCAGCACACCGTTCTTCCAGAGCAGCTTGCGCAGCGCGATCATATTGCGCTTGCCGATCTGGAAGCGGTCGTCTTCTTCACGGGCCCCGGCGTGTGCGCCGCCGGCCACCTTCACCTGCATGCGTTCCTTCTTCGCGCCCAGCTTGTAGCACTCCTTGAACAGCAGCGGCACGCCACTGTCCACGAACATGGCGGGCTTGTCCTTCATCTTGGATTCGTCGATGGTCCCCGTGGGCAACATGACGTGCAGCAGGCCCGCCACCGCGACGACCGGGTCATACACCACAATCCCGAGACAGCTGCCCAGAGCGTAGGTGATCAGTCGCTCGCCCGGCGTGTTGGAGACTTTCACATCGGCGACACCCACCACCCGATCGACCGCGCGCGCAGGCGCACTCGTTCCCATGCTACTTCACGTAGACCGCGGGCTGCACATACCGGAAACGGTGTGCGAGGCCGGTGAGACTTTCGGAGTGTCCGACAAACAGATGGCCACCGGGACGGAGCAGCTCCCAGTACCGTTCAACGAGCTGCTGTTGCGTGGCCTTGTCGAAGTAGATCATGACATTGCGACAGAGAATGGCGTCGAACGGCCCCTGCATCGGCCACCGTTCCATCAGATTCAGCTTGGCGAAGTGGACGAGCCGCCGGAGCGGCTGGTCGGCCTCGTATACGTCGTGCCCCTGGGGATTGCGCGCGCGCGTCCAGTATTTCTGCAGCCACGACGGCGGTACGTCGGACATGCTGTCAGCCGGATACGTCGCCGCTTTGGCGGTGGCGAGCACGCGATGACTGAGATCGGTCGCGAGAATGCGGACATCGCGCGTCTTGATGTCGCTGAAGCTTTCGTTTGCGAGCATGGCGAGCGTGTACGGCTCTTCGCCGCTCGAACATCCCGCGCTCCAGATCCGGACCGGACCCTTCAGCGTGGGGAAGACCGCATCGCGCAGATAGTCGAAGTGCGCCGATTCGCGAAGAAAACTGGTCTTGTTCGTGGTGAGTGCATCGATCATCTCGGCGAATTCGCGGCGCGATGGCTCCTTCGTCACGAAATCGAGATAGGCGTCGAAGTCGGGGAGATGGAGCAAGCGCAGTCGCTTGGCGAGCCGGGCGCGCACCAGCCCTTCCTTGCCCTCACGCATGCGGATGCCCGCGTGCTCATGGAGCACGTCGGTGATGCGCGCAAACTGGGCGGGCGAGATCTCGCATTCACTGAAGAATGCGCCGGTGGAGCTCGGGGCGGCCATGCAATCGACGGAAGAAGGCGGAGAGACGCGCGGCGTCAGGCGGCGTACGACTGCGCACTTTCGAGTGCCGCGATTTCACTGCTGGCGAGCACCTTATCGATGTCGAGCAGGAGCTTCACGCGTCCGCCGGCTTTGCCGATGCCGAGCAGGAACTCGGTGTGGATCCCCGCACCGAAGCTGGGCGCATCCTCGATGTCCGGTTCAGCAATCGCCACCACTTCGCTCACGCGGTCGACCACGATGCCGGTCTGGATGCCACGCATCTGCACCACGATGATGCAGCTGTCCGAACTGCCGTCGTGTTCCATGCCGAACTTTTTGCGCAAGTCGGTAATCGGGATGACCTTCCCGCGCAGATTGATCACGCCACGCACGAACTCCGGCATCCGGGGCACGCGGGTGATCGGCTGCATGCCGATGATCTCGCTCACCTTCAGAATCTCGAGGCCGTATTCTTCGCCGGCGAGAAAGAACGTGAGATACTTGCCCGCCCGGGACTGGGACGTGACGGTGGACACCGGTTCAGTGTGCGTGCTCATGGCTCGCTCGAGATGGAAAGAGGGTACCCGGGTGTACGGACCCGTATCGTTGGTGGTATCGGCGCCCCCTCGTCGGAGCTTGACTCGAACACGTGCTGTACGCGGATCCGCGTGATCCCGGGATACGTGGGAATGCCGTCGCGCTCAGGCGGCGTGGTACCGGTCGGGGCGTGCGGGATGCGGCTCGTGGCTCTGCGCCAACGCGACCGTTTCGGTCACATCGAGAATCAGCCCCACGCGACCATCGCCCAGGATGGCGCCACCGCTCACCCCCGGGACCTTCCCGAGCCCATCGCCGAGGGTCTTGGCCACGACCTGTTGCTGGCCAAGCAGATCGTCGACGAGGAGCGCGGTGCGGCGATCGCCGTCGCCGACGATCATGAGCAGCCCGTCGAGCGGTGACTGCACGGCGCCGGCCACGTCGAACAACCGGTGCAGTCGGATAATGGGGAGCAGCTCGCCACGCAGCAGCACGACCTCACCGCGTCCGACCACCGTCGACAGCATCGCCGGTTCCGGACGGAAGCTCATGTGAATGTGCGTGAGTGGGACGATGAAGCGTTCGTCGCCGACGCGCACCAGCATGCCGTCCGTCACCGCCAGCGTGAGTGGCAGGCGGATAGCGAACGTGGTTCCCTTCCCCGGCGCGGAGGTGATGTCGATGCGCCCGCGGATTTTCTCGAGGTTGCGACGCACCACGTCCATGCCGACGCCTCGACCGGAGATATCGGTGATCTGTTCGGCGGTCGAGAAGCCAGGGGCGAAGATCAGATTGAACACGTCGCTGTCGGACATGCCCTTATCCGTGTCGATCAGCCCCTTCTCGAGCGCCTTTTTCACGATCTTGTCGCGATGCAGACCGCGGCCGTCGTCCTTGAGTTCCACGACGACATTGCCCGACGCATGGTAGGCGTGCAGGTGGACGACACCGAGACGCGCTTTGCCATTGGCCTCGCGCTCATCGGGCCCCTCGACGCCGTGATCCACCGCGTTGCGCACCATGTGCACCAGTGGGTCACCTAGCACGTCGACCATGTTGCGATCGATTTCGACGTCGTCGCCCTCGGTCACGAGCTGCACCGTTTTCCCGGCTTTCGACGCCGTGTCGCGGACGACGCGCGTGAGTTTCTGGAACGTCGCGCGCAGCGGCACCATGCGCATCGACATGCTGAGGTCCTGCAGCTCGCGGACGATCTTGCTGGCGTGCGTGACTTTGCGCAGCAGGTCGTGCTGCTTGCCGGCACCAAACAGCTCGTCGCCGGCGATCATCGACTGGGCGATCACCAACTCGCCGACCATATCGATCATGCGATCCAATCGATCGGTGCGGACACGGATCGTCGCGTCGGCGTTCGAGTCAACGCGCGCCTTGCTTGCGCTGGCAGCATTCGTGCTGGCAGTGTTCGCGCTGGCCATGGCGGCGGCCACCGGCGCGACGGACAGCCGCACGCCATCGGCGTCGCGCTGAGGATCGTATCCGGCGAGCGCCGCCAGTAATGCGTCGTAGCCATCGGGGATCGGAAGGATGCCGTCGCCATTCAAGGCGGTTTCCACCGACACCAGCAGCGCTTTCAGCATGTCCGCCGAGCGCAGGGAGAGATCGGCGCACCCCTTGGTGTAGGCGATCTCCTTGTCGCGCACGCGGCTCAGGAGCGATTCGGCTTCATGCGCGAATGCCGCGATGCGGGCGAGTCCCAGGAAGGCCGACGTTCCCTTCACCGTGTGGAAGGCACGGAAGACGGTATTGACCGCTTCCTCGTCGTCGGGGGTCTCTTCGAGCTGGAGCAGTGCGACTTCGGAATGCACCACGCATTCGTTGCTCTCCGTGATGAAGTCGGGGAGCAATTCACGATCGGCGTCGTCGGGCAGGCGATCGAGGGTGACGTGGTGTTGCGCGAGCGGCGCCGGGTCCTGCGCCACGGCACGCTCGGCCGCGGGCGCGTGCCCCTCACTGACCTGCATCGCCTCGTCGATGGCGCTGCTGACATCGGCGAAGGCGGCCGGGACGTCCGGCGCGGTGCCATTGATGATCGTACCGAGGACCCGCGCCGCGCGGGCTACGAACGGTTGTGCACGCAGCGGGACGCGATTCTCGAAGGCGAGATCGGTGAGCGCCTCGCGCAGCATCGCGAGATCAGCGGTATCGGTCGCCTCCAGCTGCAGCAGCAGCGTGGCAGCATCATCGAGATTCAGAGAGGGCACGGGCGAGCCGTCGGAGGTCTGCACTCAGTACCCGCATCGGTACGATGGTCATATGGCAGTATCGGCTCGGGGACGCGTGAGGTTTACCGCGGCGTCGTGCTGGCGGCATCGGCCAGAAACACGAACGGCCCGCACCGGTGAAGGGGCGGACCGTCGTGATCTCGCGTCGTAGCTGGGGGGGCGCTACGCCGCGGGAGCGCGTACGGCCGTGAAAATCTGGTCGGCCAACGCCTGCCGCCCCTCGGCGTTCAGCGTGGTGGCATTCGGATCGTACGTGGCTTCGTCTGGCACGCCCTTCGGGCCGCCGGCAACCAGCTTCACATGCTCCGCATTGTGATCGAAGAGCCGCGCCACATCGAGCAACCGGTTCTCCATCTCCACCAGTACGGCCGAGGCATGCGATAACTGCTGCGAGGTGATGTCCTGGAACTGCAGCGCACCCATCATGAGGAACAGCTCGTCTCGCAAGGCGGAGCGGATACCGCCGGCCTTCTCGCGATCGGGAACCTCGGTCGCGTCGATGCCATCGAGATCGTCCACCAGCTGCGTGGCGCGATCGCAGGCGTCCATGATGTTGATGGCCGCGTCTTCGGTGGCCGACGTGACCTCGCGGATCTTCTCGTGCGTTGTCGCCAGCTTCTCGAGCGCGGTGGTCTGCAGAGCAGCGCGACTCTCGCGCAGTCGTGACAGGACACTGAGAATCTGCGCGTTCGCCTGCTCGAGGATCTGCGGGAGCTCCGAGAGCGCGAGTGGGGGGAGCGCCGAGGCGGGCGCCGGGGCGGGCGCCGGCACCTCCGCGGTATCGCGCACGTCATGCATGCCGGTCAGCTCATGGTCCACGAGGCGCAACGCCGCCTCCGACTCGTACAGGACTTCCTGCGCACGGGTGGTGCTCATGAATCTGATCCTCAGGCCGCGGCTGCGGGGAGAAGCGCATCGATCTTCTCCTTCAGCACCTGCGGAGTGAATGGCTTGACAATGTAGTTGTTCACGCCCGCTTCCATTGCCGTCAGGATGTCTTCCTTCACCGAGCGCGCCGTCACCATCAGCACGGGAACATGTCGCCCGTCGTCACGCGACCGGAGCACTTTCGTGAACTCCGTGCCGCTCATGTTCGGCATGTTCCAGTCCGTGATCACGAACTGGATCGAGCTGTCGAACTTGGCCAAGGCTTCCTGTCCGTCGCCGGCTTCGACGGTGTCGTTGAAGCCGATCCGCTGCAGCGAGTTGATCACAATTCGCCGCATCGTCGCGGAATCATCTACCACTAGGAACTTCATACAGCCGGTCTCCTGAGCGTGCCGGTCGGAGTGGGCCGCGGACCTACAGATCGCCGCGCGTCAGGATACGACGCGCCACCTGGTCCACGGCATCGAGAGTGTTGTAGGCGCCGTTGAGTGCCTTCGTACGCAACTCGGCCACGCGTTCCGGGGTCATGGCGTTCGCCTCTTCCGTGTTCAGGCGACGACCGGCGTCCGAGATCTGGACCGAGTCCGACTTGACCGTCTTGGCGGCCGGTGACTGTGCGATCTCCTGCGCGGGACGCTGTACGGCAGGGATGCTCGCCGGCGTCGGGCGTAGTGGATCGAGACTGCTTCCGTTTATTCGCATAGGGGTTCCTCCTCTTCACTTGGGACTATCGACAGGAATGCGGCGCAACTTTAGAGCTCGGGAAAATGTCCGTGTCCCGGGATGCGACGTCCCTGTCGCCCAGGTGGTGCGGGGTAGCTGATATCCAGGGTGGGTGGCGGCACGTCCATCGACACCAAGTCTCCCTGAAAATGCTTGACGGCCCCAGTCAGCCACGGCTTGCCATGCGTGCCGCTGACCAGGTAGGCGGCCTGCAAGCGCAGCCGTTCCACCTCGTCGTGCTCCAGCAGCAGCTCATGCTGAGCGGCCTGATCGAGCTCGTCCAGCTTCTCCTGCAACAGGGCGCTGAACGCCTCAGGGGTGCTCGATCGGGCCGTCATGGTGTCGAGACCTCGGGTCAGCGGAGCCGGTCGACCAAACGGGCACCGGTCGCCACGCCGTAGCCGAGCCCGGCGCTGCTGGCCCGCTGTACCGCATCGAGTTCGCTCCGGATCTCATCGGTCCGGCGGGCGACCTTCGCGGCCAGCTCCATGGTCACACGGTGCGACGTGCGCAGGGCCACCGAGACCTCGGTGAGCAGCGCATCCGCATCGTCCACCGCCCGTTCCGTTGCCGCATAGAGCGGGCTGTCAGCCGTCGGGCGTTCGAGACGCAGCAGCACCAGATGTTCGCTGAGGTCCTGCAACATCTCGTCGCGCTGTTCGAGGAGGCTGAACAGGCGGTCGTCATCCTCCCCCACCGCATGGACGGCTTCGCGGGCCAGTGCATCGGCGCTGGCGCAGATCGCCAGCGCGTCACGGGCGGCGGCTCGACGGGCGTCGGGGCCACGACGGCCGGTCCGGCTGCTGCGGATGGTCTCGATGGCATGCATGATCGGCATCCGCATCACGCGGTCTTGAGCCGCGCGCCAGGCGAGACCGACTGTGCCGCCGCGGTAAAGCCGTCGCGCAGCGAGGTGGCGATATTCACGAGCTTGCGTAACGTGGCGACATCACCGCGCTGACCGACGTCCACGAGTTCGTACAGCATGAACTGATAGAGATCGGCCAGCTGGGTCGCGATCGCACCGCCCTTCTCGAAATCGAGCGTGGCCAGCAACTCGCCAACCAGGCCGCGCGAGCGACGCAGCGACGTGACGCGCAACGCGATATCCTGGCGTTCCATCGCGATGCGGGCGCGCTCCAGATTCACAACCAGCTGCTCGAACACGATCACGACGAGTCGCTCGGGAGAGGCCGAATGGATCTCCATTTCGCGATACGACGAGGACTGGGTGGTGTAGGACATCGGGGCCGTGGCTGGAGTCAGAACGGATACGGGAACGTCGTCTCCCTCTTGAGTATCGGCAGTTACTGGTTGCCCTGAAGTCCCTTGACGCTGGAAAGCAGCGAACTGCTCTGGGAAGTGAGTCGGCTCATCGCTTCTTCCATGCGCGTGAACTGCGCCACGAGCTGCTCGCGCTTGAGCTCGATGCGCTTCTGCGCGTCGGTCTCACGCTTCTTGAGCAGGATCGTGTTCTGATTGATGTTCTTGAGCTGCGCGCTGATGGTGCCGACGCCGAACTGCGTGGCGTTGTCTGTTGCCGTCACGAAGGCCTGGCCCACACCGCTGAATCCGAAGAGCGCTTCGATCTCACCGGGCTTGTCAGCGAGCGCCGTCTTGAACGTGTCCTGATTGAACGTCAGGATGCCGTTCCGGTCGAGCGTCACGCCGGCGATCGTCAACTTGTTGTAGGTCGCGTTGCCGGGCACATCGGTGCGCAGGGCGTCCTGGAAGGTGCCGATGACACCGCGCAGCAGTGTGTCCGAGTACAGCGGCGCATCAATCAGCCGCTGCTCGTCGAAGAACGTGCGGATGGCGTTGTATGAGTCCACGAACTTCTGGACCGAGTCCACCGTCCCCTTCACATCGCGATCGATCGTGACGTCGATCTCGGTGCCGGGCTCCGCGGTGCTCAGCGATAACGTGACGCCCGCGATTGCATCCGTGATGTTGTTCGTGGCGCGCGTGACTTCACGACCATCCACGCGGATCACGGCATCCTGGCCGACTTGCAATTCCCGACTCCGGCCGGCCACCGATGTGGTCGCTGTGCCGAGGGCGCCGCTGGAACCATCCGCGTGCGTGACCGACATGGACAGGGCGAGGCGCGAGGCGCCACCCATGTCGTCGGTCAGGCGAATGCGACCGTCACTGCCGAGTGCCGCGGTGGCGGTACGCGAACCCGAGCCAAAGCCCGTGGATGCGTCGTTCACCTTGTCGAGCAGCGTCTGCATCGTGTCGCTGGCGCCGACCACCAGTCCGATCGTGACCGCGGTGCCATCACCACGCATGCCGCGGATGTTGATGGCGTCACCGACGACCAGATTGGACGCTGAGCCGCCGAACTTGAGTCCGACCAGCGACGTGGCCGCACCGGCCACGGCATCGGCACCATCGGTGTACACGGGCGTCTGCACCGTTTGCTTCACGCTGCCGGCCTTTCCCGCCGCGAAGCCGAGGGCGTCGATGACGTCTTGCGAGCCCGCATCACCATTCACGGCACTGACGTTGCCGTCAACCACCAGGCGATAGCGCGTTTCGCTGCCATAGACTTCAGGCTCCACCGACGCCGCGGCGCCGGCGGCGTTGATCCGCGCGGCAATCGAGGCCAGTGAATCGGTGGCGAGATTCACGGTAATGACGGTGGAGCCCACGCGAATGGACGCCTCCGGCGGCGAGGGGACGAGGCCGAGCGCCGTCGCGGCCGTGATGCTGGCGGACGAGACCGGCTTCGTGCGCGTGTCGATCAAGCCGAGCTCGCGCGCCATGCCGCCAGTTCCATCGATGATCGCCACACCCGCCGCACCGGCGGTCTTGGCTGTCAGCACCAGCCGACCGGCGGTGCCGCCTTCGCTCACGATGGCCGCGGTGACACCGACATTGGCATCGTTGATTTTCGTACGGATGTCGGCGAGCGACTCGGTGCCGAGTATATCGATCGAGGTGCCATTGATCGATATTGAGCCCGTCAATCCGCGCGCCGCCGTCGTGTCGGAGACTGAGCCGCCGCCCAGCTTGGCCGTGTCGGCGAGCTGCAGCACTTCCACGCGATACCGCCCCGGTGTCGCGGTGAGCGAGGCCGTGGCGGAGAGCAGCGTGCGGGACGTGCTCGGACTGGTCGGGACGGTCGCGAGAAAGCCGCCGAACCCGGTGCGTCGCAGGTTGCGCGCATTGGTGTTCAGCGTTTCGACGAGCCCCTGCATCTTGGTCCACGCCGTCTTCTGCGCCGCGCGCTTCGTAATGCGATCGGTGATCGGTGTGACCTGACGGGATTCGTAGGCCTTGATCGTCGTATCGACGATGTCGCCCCACTGAATGCCGGTGCTCAGTCCACTGATGTTGATCGGATTCGACATGCTTGCCTCCATCCTGCTGTGCTAAGGCCATACCCCGGGGCCGGCGTGTTCGCCGACCCCGGGGTTCATCACCCGCCGGAGAACGTCGGGTTTAGCGGAGGAGCTGCAACACGCTCTGGCTACCCTGGTTCGCCTGCGACAGCATGGCCTGTGCAGCCTGCGTCAGGATGTTGTTCTTGGTGAAGTTGGCCATTTCTTCCGCCATGTCGACGTCGCGAATGGTCGACTCAGCGGCTCGCACATTCACGACTGCCGACTTCAAGTTCTGCACCGTGTAGTCGAGCACGTTCTGTCCGGCACCGATGTTGGCGAGCGTCGAGTTCACCGCATCAAGAGCCGTGTCGGCATTGGCCAGCGTCGATGATGCGGAGAGCGACGTCAGCGTGAGCGCGGCATTCACCGTGACCGTACCGTTCGTGGCCGAATCGGACACCTGGAACGTGAGCGAGGCGAAGACCGAGGCACCCTGGAAGTCCGCATCTGCGAGGATACGAGCCGATTCCGTCTGGAGCGTGGCGATTTCGGTGCCGAGGGTGGCCGACACGGTGCTGTTGTTGCCCGTCGACTCCTTCTGCGTGATCAGTTCCTTCTGACGTTCGATGATGCGCTGGATCGTGGACGCGGCACCTTCCGCGATCTGGAGCATCGCATTGCCCTGCTCGGCGTTCGAAGCCGCCTGCGTGAGCGAGCGGCTCTGCGTCCGAAGCTTGTTCGCGATCGAGAGACCCGCCGCATCGTCAGCCGCACGGCTGATCTTGAGGCCAGAGCTCAGCTTCCGCATGCTGTTCTCCGTCGCCATGTTGTTGACGAAGATGTTCTTCGAAGCAGTGATGGCGCCGACGTTCGTGTTGATACGCATGAGACTATCCTCCGTGATGTGTACGCTGAGGCATCCGTGCCTCGCCCGGATCCGACGATCGAATCGCGGTCAGATGCTATTCTCGGTGGAGCGGCGCAGAACTTGAGCGGGAGTTTTCACATGCCCCGGCGGGATGGAACAGAGCGTCACAATTTCAGCCTCGGGCGTATCGGTGGCCGCGCATGACGTATCGCCCGAGTGACATCGAAGCGTGGCTCGTGGCGGGCCAGACGGCACTCGATGCCGGTCGTTACGTCGACGCCGCCGCGGCGTTCACACGGGTGCAGGACGCAGTGCCCGGCGAGATCACGGCGGCGCTGATGGTAGCGAACGCGTGGCGATTGGCGGGGAACACCGTGGCCGTTCGCCACGCGTTGCTCTCCGTCTTTCATCACAGGAATGACGCGACGTCCGGCCCCCCTTCTATACAAGGTGCCGACGTGACCGCGATCTATGAGCTGGGTGCGGCGCTGCTCGACGCCGGCGCGCCCGCCGAGGCGCGGCAACTGTTCGAGTTGGTGGTACGCACGCGTCCCAAGGATCCCGCCGCGCTGGGCGCGTTGGCTGCCGCCACGCGGGCCGGTGGCGACCCGCAGCGGGCATGGCCGCTCGTGCAACGCGCGATGGCGATCGCGCCCAAGCAGCCAGCGCTCCTGCTCACCGCCGCGCAAATCCGACACGCACTCGGCGATCTCACGCGCGCACGGTACTGGCTGGACCGGGCGGAATCGGTGCGCCCGGCCCATGGGCCGACGCGGCTCCAGCGCGCCCTGACGTCGCTGATGCATGGGCCCAGCGCCGCTGGATGGGCGGACTTCGAACACCGTGGTCTGCCCACCCCGCCCACGACGGGTGCCGCGGCGTGGCATGGCGAGCCGCTCGAGGGGCGATCGATCCTGGTCACCGCCGAACAGGGGCAAGGAGACAACTTCCAGTTCGTGCGCTACGCGGCGGAGCTCTCGCGACGCGGAGCAACGCGCGTGGTGGTGGAGTGCCACGCATCGGCGTGGTCGCTGTTCGTCGCCAGCGGGTTTGACGCCGTTCCGAAAGGTGAGGCGCCAACCACCGACCTGTACGTCCCCATGCTCTCGCTGCCGCATTGGCTGGGAACCGGCGCCGACGTGGCCCGCGAGCGCGTGCCGTATCTGCACACCGGTGCGGACGCGACCCCACGATCGGCGTCAGGCCGCCGGCGGATAGGGGTGGTGTGGCAGGGGAATCCGGCGTTCCTGGCGACGACCCTGCGCGACTTTGACGTGTCGCTGCTGCCGAAGTTGTTCGACGTGGCCGACGTGGAGTGGGTGTCGCTGCAGTACGGCGCGACCGAGGCGACCAAGCACGATCGGCTCTCCACGCCGGAATTGTCGGTAAATTGGCTTGATACTGCTTTGTTAATGGCGCAGATAAATGCGTTGGTGAGCGTTGACACGGGCATCGCGCATCTGGCCGGCGCGATGGGGATCCCCACCTTCGTCCTGCTCCCCTTCACCCCCGACTGGCGCTGGGGGTTGAGCGCCACGACGACCCCGTGGTACCCGTCTGTTCAGCTGATTCGCCAGCGAACACCGGGTGACTGGCAGGGCGTGATCGACGATCTGGCCCGCGCCCTGCCCCGCTGATATCGGCACATTCTGCCGCTCACGAGGGACGTGATTGCCGAACTCCGGTCGAGCCGGCCGTCGCGCAGTTCTGTAAGGCGTTTCAAATGAAGGACTTACGTATGGCACGGTCCATGCTTTTCGATGGCATGCCATGCCTCACGCTCCCATTCTCCGATCGCGCACCGCTCCCTGGTGTGCCGCCGACGCGCTGCGGTCAGCCCCGGAGCGCGCCTGATGCGGCCCGTGGTGTGGGTCGGTCCGGTATTCGAACCAACCGGTTATGCCGATGAGGTGCGCGGCATGGTCGCAGCGCTCGACGCTCGGCGTGTGCCCGTGTGCCTGCGGAGCAGTTCGACGGAATCCGTCGGTTTTCGTGAGACGCTGACCGCGGATCATCTCGCGTCGCTGACCCGTTGCCTTGAGCGCCCCGTACCGGGCCCCTTCATCCAGGTGCAGCACGCGACGATCGACAGCTTCGTCTCCGCCCATCACGAGTCGGTGTATTCCGTCGGACGATCCATGTTCGAAACCGACAGCCTGCCCGGACATTGGGTAGCCGGCGCGAACGCACTCGACGAGCTCTGGGTCACCGGCGACTTCAACGCGCGGACATTCCGGGACGCCGGCGTTCGCGTCCCGATGCACATCATCCCCGGCGGCATCGACAGCGGACACTTTCACCCCGGTGTCGCGCCGTATCCGGTGCCCGGCGTTCGCGGCACGGTGTTCCTGAGTGTGTTCGAGTGGCGGCTGCGAAAAGGCTGGGACGTCTTGCTTCGCGCGTGGGCCGACGCATTCTCTCCCGACGACGACGTCACGCTCGTGATCCGCGCGTATCCCATCGGCAAGGTGGATGGACGTCGGAACGCCGACATCCTGAACGAGCGGATCGATCAGTTCCTGGCCGACGCCTGTGGGCGCACGCGTCGTGACGTCGCACCGATCGTCGTGATCGGCGAGCGCGTCGCCGCACGCGATCTGCCGGCGCTCTACCGGATGGCCAACGCGTTTGTGCTCCCCACTCGCGGCGAAGGGTGGGGTCGCCCGTTTATGGAATCGATGGCGTGCGGTGTGCCGGTGATCGCCACGAATTGGAGCGCGCACCTCGCGTTCCTGAACACCGACAACGGCTATCTGATCGACATTGACGGCCTCGTGCCGGCCGATGCAACCGAAGTACCGGTGTACACCGGACAGCGCTGGGCCAACCCCAGCGCGTCGCATCTCTCCACGCTGTTGCGCCGCGTGCATCACGATCGCGCCGAAGCGCGCGCCTTCGGTACCCGCGCGCGACAGGACATGGTCACCGAATGGCCGTGGTCACGGGTGGG
Organism: Gemmatimonadota bacterium; assembly: GCA_947462095.1. Classification (GTDB taxonomy): domain Bacteria; phylum Gemmatimonadota; class Gemmatimonadetes; order Gemmatimonadales; family Gemmatimonadaceae; genus Gemmatimonas. The sequence goes on along the minus strand of CANHNQ010000009.1, from coordinate 16,328 downwards.
GGACGCGATCACTGCGCGTCTGGCCGAGATCGATCGCACGGTGCATCGCGCGCGGACCGTGGCAACGCCAGAGCCGTTGCCGCATCGGCCCGAGAAGGGCGTGATCGTCGACGGCGGTACTGGCGATCCCCGTCGCCGTCACTCGAACGCCAGCGAGTGGCTGTTGGCGCTGCAACAGTGCGGCGGCCTGCCGTATGCGTGGCACACGCGAGACCGCGGGGCTCGGCCCTCATGGTCGTCCCCGGCGATCGATGCATGGCAGCATGCCGACGTCACGCTCCCCCAGGCCGCCGTGCACCTCACGGTGCTCGACGACGAGGCCTTCGCGGCGTCCCCGCGCGCGCCATCGCTCGGCGTGTGGGTCGTGGATACCAACAGCGTCGTGACCGACCGCGTCCCACCATGTCTCGTGATGACGCTACGCGATCGGGCCGATGTCGTCGTCGTACCGCACGACACGGCGCGTGACGCCGTACTGGCGATCGGCGCCGAGGCATCGCGCGTGGTCGTCATGGCGTCGCCGGTGGATACCTCTCATTTCACGCCGACCGGCGCACCGTACGGCAGGCCGGCGACCGCCGCGACGCGCTTTCTCCTCATCGGCGGCGATCGGCCACACCGCGCACTGGCGCGCGTCGTCGCCGCATACGAGCGCGCATTCACGGACGAGGACGACGTGCTGCTCCACCTCGTGCTGCCGGCCCCGCAGGCGGGAGTCGTGAGCGCGTGGAGCGCGAAGATGATGGCTGACGTCGCGGCCGGCCGCCGTCATCCCCATCTCCCCGCGTTGTGGATCGACCACGCGCCGATCAGCGCCGACGAGATGCCGTCGCTGTATCGATCAAGTGATGTGCTGCTGCACGCCGGCATGGCATCAGGACGAGGGCGTACGCTCCGCGAGGCCATCGCCTGCGGCGTGCCCGTGATCGCCACCGACACCGCGCTGGCGCGTCGCATGGTCGGCCCCGACGCCGGGTGGCTCGTGCCGGCGTTCGACGACGCCACCATGACCGCCGACGCATGGCGCGCCTCGCTCATCCGCGCGATGCACGCCGCGACCGATGTCGCCACGCGACGCGTGCGGGCGCACGCCGCGCGGCATCACGCAACAAAGCAGGCGTCGGTCGACGCCGAACGCCGTGCGATGGCGCAGGCACTGCTCGGGTGGATCGGGCGGACGCCACGCGCCTGTTCCACCGCCGGAGACGCTCCTCTGAACACCGGCGCCACACCGTTCGTGCTGCCCTCACCGCGCCGCCTCGTCATTCTGGCGCACGACGAGTGGCACACCGGCATGGTTCCGGCGATCGCGCGTGCCTACGCGGCGGCGTGCTCCGACCACGATGACGTCACGCTGGCGATCTGCCTCGACCCCGCCCAACAGGTCGCCGCCGATCTCGCGACGGCCGCGTTGCGCTCCGCGATGCAACTGGCGGGACGCCGTGAAGCGCAGTGGCCCGACCTGCTCCTCATCGAGGAGCCGTTGGACAGTGACACCCTCCATCGCCTTCGCGCGTCGGCCGATCTCGTGGTCGCCGTGCGTGATCCGGCCGTGGCAACCGCCGCCCGTGCCGCTGGATGCACGGTCATCGACTCGCTCGATCCCTCCACCTGGCGCGCCGCCATCGCGCGCCAGCACTCCCATCATGTGCCTTCGAGACTGTCTGCATGAGCTGCCATGAGTAGTCTGCCCCGCCACAAAGTCGCCGTCTGCGCCCTGTTCCGAAACAGCGCGCCCTACGTGGACTATTTCCGGGCCGTGATGTCCGCACAGACGCGCGAGCATATCGATCTGGTGTTCTCGCTCGTGGAGGGGGATTCCACGGACGATACGCATGCGCGGCTGCAGGCATGGGCGGCGGCCGACCATCGCGTGATGCTGACCAAGGCCGACGTAGAACCGGTTGCCGACTTCGCCGATCGCGTGACCAAGTGGGCGATGTTGGGGAATGTCGCGATCGAACAGGCGCTTCCCACCGACTGCACACACCTGCTCTGGTGCGAGAGCGATCTGACCATCCCGTTCGACTTGCTCGACCAGCTGCTCGCCGAACCGTCGGATATCGTCGCGCCGGCCATCTTCCTCGGCACGCTCTTTTACGATACGTGGGGATTCCGCGGACTCGATGGCGCGCGCTTCACCAATGAAGCGCCGTACCATCATGAGTTTCGTCATCATGCGCGCGTACCGCTCAGTAGCGTCGGCAGCTGCGTGCTGTTCCGGCGCGAACTCTTCGACCAGGGCGTTCGCTTTCGCGGCAGCTACGAGGATGGGCTGTTGGTCGGCGTGTGCCGCGATTCCGCCGCCCTTGGCTTCCGCACATTCATGGACAGTCGCCTCGCGATCGTCCATCCCACGTCATTGTGGAAGCGTCAGCAGTACACGCTGGGCACGGTCGACGTGCAGTGCTTCCAGCCCCGACACCACGATGCGCTCGTGCAAGCGGCGCAGCGGGTGGTGTCGGAGGTCCGCATCACCATCGGGAGTGTCGATATGAACGGCAATCATCCCGTGTTCACACCGGTGCACGACATCATGCGCACGCATCTCGCCGATGCACCGTTCGCCGTCCGGCTTCGCCTTGCCTCAGAGCGCGACAAGACCTACGCACTCATTCTCTCGGATCTCCCCGCACCCCGAGCCCAGTCATGACGTCTATCCGCTACCCGGTCACCGAGCCGCATCTCGACGACAGCGACCGCTCGCACCTGCTTGACGCGTTCGATTCAGGCTGGATCAGTTCACAGGGACCGTACCTCGAGAAGTTCGAACGCGGCTTCGCCGAGTTCGTCGGCAGTGCGCATGCCTTGGCCACCTGTAACGGCACGACCGCGCTCCATCTCGCGCTCATGGCGCTGGATCTCAAGCCCGGCGACGAAGTGATTGTGCCGACGTTCACCTATATCGCCTCGGCCAATGCAGTGCACTACTGCGGGGCGACACCGGTCTTTGTCGATTGCTCGGCAGATACGTGGAACATGGACCCCGCGGCCGTGGAAGCGGCCATCACGGATCGCACCGTGGGCATTATGCCGGTGCATCTGTATGGCATGCCCTGCGACATGGTGTCACTCGCAGCGATCGCAGCACGGCATCATCTGTGGCTCGTAGAAGATGCCGCCGAGGCGCACGGCGCCAGCGTGAATGGAAAGCGTGTCGGCAGCCTGAGCACGATTGCCAGCTTCAGCTTGTTCGGCAACAAGATCATCACGACGGGTGAAGGTGGCGTCGTGACCACGGATAACCCGCAACTCGCGACGCGCATGGCATTGCTGCGCGGGCAGGGCATGGATCCCTCGCGTCGCTACTGGTTCCCGACCGTCGGCTACAATTACCGAATGACGAACCTGGCCGCGGCGATCGGCGTGTCGCAGTTGGCGAAGGCAGATCGGCTGATCGCCGCCCACCAACAGGTGCATGCCTGGTACCGTGAGGCGCTCGGGGACATGCCGGCGCTGGCGTGGCAGGGGGAGCGCGCGAACACCACGAGCGTGCAATGGCTCACGAGCATTCGACTGCGGGCCGCGGAACACCGGCCAGCGCTGCGGGACACGTTGATGCGACGACTGCGCGACGACGGCATCGACACACGACCGTTCTTCTATCCGATGCATAGCATGCCGCCGTATGCCTCGACAGCGCCGTTTCCGGTCGCCGATGCGATCGCGTCATCTGGCATCAATGTGCCGTCTTCGCCGCGCCTGACCCGTGACGAGGTCTTCGTGATTGCCGCGCGCATTCGGCATCACGTTGAAGCGATCGACCTCGGCGACATTTTCGGTGGCGTCTCGGTCGCCTCGTCTGGCGCCACGGGCGTACCCGCGACCACGGTACCCGCGACCACGGTGACCGCGACTACGGTGACCGCCACGCCGGTGGCGGCATGAGCGCCCGAACAACGGGTACGATCAAGCTGGCGATTCTTGGTGCCGGTGGATTTGCGAGGGAGGTATGGTGGGCGCTTCGCGACGCGCGGGCGCACGATAGTACCCTGCGCTTCGAGCCCATCATGTTCGTCGATCGTGAGCCACGCCAGACACGCTTGAAGGGGTTGCCGGTAGGCACGCTGTCTGATGTAAAGAGCGACACCCTGCTGGTGTGTGGCATCGGTGGCATGACCGACATCAAGGATCGTGTCGTCGCTGAGGCACGTGCCGCTGGCTACCGGTTTGCACCGGCCATCATCGCCGACGGCGCTCGTGTCGGGCCTGATGTCGAGATTGGCGAAGGCACGATTCTCTGCACCGGCACCATAGCGACGACTGACATCGCGATCGGCGCGCACGTGGCCATCAACCTCGACTGCACGATCGGACACGATGCGGTCATCGAGGATTTCGTCACGGTATCACCGGGCTGTCACATCTCCGGTGGCGTACGGCTGGACCGTCACTCGTACATCGGCACCGGTGCATCGATCCTGGAGCATGTGCGCATCGGTGCGCATGCAATCCTTGGCGCAGGCGCCGTCGCCACGAAGGACATCGCAGCCTATACGCTGGCGGTCGGTGTACCGGCCATCGTCAAGAAGACCCGCCACACAGCCGGCGCGGCCCAGCTCTCACCGTGACGATCCCCATGACGATCCCCATGACCACCACCGCGTCAGCACCCGTTGCCTCACCGCGAGCGCTTCGCAATCTCCGTGCGATTCGCGCCGTGATCGGCTCGCCCGCATTGAATGGTGCAACCGCCGACACCCTCGAGCAGCTCGCACCGGATGAGGTGAACAAGCCTCGTCTGATCGAATGGCTGCGCGAGGGGGTCGCGAAAAACGAGCGGCGCTTCGAGATCCGCTCGGCGTTACGGGCTATCGCCCATGCCACGCAGCCGCGCAGTTACCTCGAGATCGGCACGCGCCGCGGATGGAGTCTCGCGCAAGTCCTGGCGGAGTCTCCCGAGGTGGAGGCGTACTCATTCGACTGGTGGATGCAGAGTTACGGCGGGGTGGACAACCCGGGTCCGGGCTTCGTGCGAGACGAGATGCATCGGGTCGCGCCGCATCACCGTGGCGCCGTCCACTTTCTCTCCGGCAACAGCCACGACACCTTGCCGGTGTTTTTCCAGGAGGTGCCCATCGGCGCCGCCGAGCTCGACGACGAGCTGGTGCTGCGCACCGGTGAGGCGGCGCCGCGGATGTTCGATCTCGTGACGGTGGACGGCGACCATACGGCGCTCGGCACCTGGTGGGATCTCTCCGACGTGCTACCCTATGTGTCGATTGGAGGGGCGCTGGTGTTCGACGACCTGGTCCACTCGGCCGACGAGCTGCTGGGAGATGTACCGAGCAGCCGCTACGCGCAGGTCCGTACACACCCAGAGGCGCTGCGCCCGTCGTTGCTCTGGCTCTGGGAGCACCTCAAGGAGGTACTCGGCGGCTGGGAGTTCATCGAGTCTTTCGACTCGATCGTCCCGATTGGGATCGCCGTGCGGATGCGCTAGGCGCCCGGCCGCTACGCCTGGGCGACGCTTGCCATCACGGCGCGGGCGGTGGCTGTCCACGAAAATTGCTTCGCGGTGAGAATGCCGGCGTCGTTCACGGCGAGCTCACCGCGTTGCCGTTCGTGGTGGATATCGCGGAGATGCTGCACCAGCTGCTCGTGCTGCGTCGCGCCCCAGCTGGCCCAACGGCCGTAGCGCTCGCCTGGTACGGATTCTTCCAGCGCATCGATCGCCACCAGTCTTGCGTTCTCGGCGGTCAGGAACGCCGTGTGCGCCGTGCATGCGGACGCGATGACGTGCTTGCCCAGGGCGAGCATCTCGAGCGCCTCGAGGTTCCAGCCCTCAGCGCGAGCCGGGAACACCGCGCAATCGGCCATCGCCATCGCCGCGGCTACGTCCTTCTGGTGTGGGAGCGGCTTCGTGACGAGGACGATGCGCGACGCCATGGGCGATCGCTTGAACGGAGCCAGCATCTCGTCGAGCTGCGCGCCACTGACAAAGGCGTTGTGGCAGATCAGCACAAGGCGGACGGCGTCTTTGGGCGTGAACGCGGCCTCGAACGCACGCAGCAGTTCGCGCTGTCCTTTGCGAGCTTCGAGTTTGCCCACGCTCATGAACACCGTGTCGTGACCGCGGGCGGAGGCCGGCTGGACGTGTTCGTGGAATACCGTGCGATCGACCCCGAGCGGCGCAATGTCGATCGGCGTGCGCCAGATCCCGTTCTCCAACAACACGGTGCGCGCCCACTCACAGGTCACGATCAGGCGGTCTTGCCGCTCGAGATGGTGCCGTTCGGCCGCGTTGAACGTGTCCAGCTCAAAGATAGGAAAGCCAATACGCGGACCGCGCCCCACATGGAGCGCCAGATCGAACTGTTGCGACAAACGCACGCTGGGCGCGGCATCGTCAAACGCGCCTTGTCGCGCAATGCATGTGTCGAGCGCATCGTTCTTGACAATGCTCCGATCGATCGGCCCCAGCGGGAAATACGCCACGGGCGCATCGCACTGCGTGAATTCGCGCAGCACATGCGCGCCAACCACTCCGTAACCGGTTCGGCAATACGGCGCGAGGAACGAGAACGCGGGTGGCGTCAGCGAGGCGGACATCACGGGCACGGATACTGCAGCTCGCACCGCCGGCGCTGTACGCGCGGGCACGGCGTCGTCGTGCGACGCGCTATCCACGCACGCACGGTCGAGTTCTGGCTCGTCGACGGCGGCACCCGCAAGCGCGATGACGGGAACGTCGGCGGGCCACTCTGCGATGCGAAAGAGAGACGGTCCACCCTCTGCTTCACGCATTTCGTGCATACCGAATCCCTGCGCCCGAAGCAGCGCCGTGGTCTCGGCTCGGACGGTGGGAGAATCCTGTGGCGTCGGCGAAAGACAGACGGCCACCACGCGACCAAGCGCAAGCAACGGGTCGAGACCGCGCAGCGCGCCAGGGAGAGATGACGCATCGGCGTGGACGAACACGCGCCCGTCCAGCGCGATCCGGTCGGCGACGAGCGTCACCAGCCGATGCGTGTCGAGGTCGGCGACTGTGAAGGCCTCGATCCATCCCCCCGCATCACGGGCGGCGCCCTGCAGTGTGGGGAGCGATGCGGTGTCGTCGTCGACCAGAAACACGCTGGGCAGACCCAGCGGCGCCGTCACCGCTGACAGCGCGACGAAGCCGAACGCTGGTGCGGCGTCGACGAGCACGTCGCCCGCTTCGAGTTGTGCATCGAGGAACAGCCGCAGTTCCGCTACCACGCCCGCGGCGTGTTCACATGCAACCAGTTCATGCCACGCCGGATGTGTGGGGCGCGCAGGGATGTGAAAACGCGGCGTGCCGTCTTCGCGGCGCTGCGCACCGGCAAGGGGCGCGGTGCTTGAGATCGTGAGAGGCATCGACGGCGGGGAACGCTACGCCAGCCGCAGTCCGTGCTCCGCGGCCGGATACGCCGCCAGATCCATCGGCTCGCGTAACGCATACTGCTCGTCGCGGTTGACCACCTGCTGCGCCAGCCCTTTGCTGATGTTGAACACGATCGGGGCGCGGAAATTCCCGGTCACCGGCTCGCCCGAGGTCATTGGCAGCGCGACCATCACCAGCGCCAGCGCGTCGGTGGGCTCGACGATCTGCAGCGACTCGCGCTCCGACTCACCGAGATCGACAGCATAGTCAGGGTGATCAACGAACGGATCGGCGAGCACGAAGGTGGTTTGCGGCTCGTCGATCGAGAGCAACCACCAGAGTCCCTGACGTGCTGCGGGGACGAGCGCGTAGCTGGTGCGCTCGGGAAAGCCCCATAACGCGTGCGTGAAGTGCATCACCGCGTCTCCGTTTACTTCGATCGTGCCAACGGCCGGCGACGTGATCGTGTAGGTCGTGGTGCTGCGTTCCTGCTGGTTCATGACGGCGTGACTCATCAACGTCAGAGGTAATTGGCCAGGCTGAGTCCGAGGATACGCGAGGTCGCGCTCATCGCCGCCTGATATAGCGTTTGCTTGCCGACGAGTTCGACCATCGCCTTGTCGATTTCCGTGTCGCGCAGGTCGGAGCGGAACGCCTTGAGGTTCAACTCCATGAGCGTGAGGTTGACCGAGGCAGTTTCCAACTCGTTGATGCGTGCGCCCTGTGTGCCGATGAGCGACTGCACGTTACTGCTCGCCGTCGTGAGTCGGTCTGCCGCCACCTGAATGGCCGTGGGATCATTGTTGCCGAGGGCCGTCGAGAGCGCGCGGAGCGACTCGAGGGCATCGGTATCGATGAACACGTCGGTGCCGTTGTGCGTCGGCGTCACGAACGTGTTGTCGCCGATCTCGAGCGTGATGTTCCCGCTCGGATTGACCGGATTGCCCGCCAGCGTCAACCGTGAGAAGCTGCCGGTTGCCGGCGCGGGCGTCGCGAACGGCGCTTCCCCGGCCCGAGTGCCGCCGAACAGATATTCGTCGCCAATGCGCGTATTGCCAAGATTCGCGGCGAAGCTGAGGAGCTGATCGACCTCAGCTTTCACGATCAGGCGCGACTGCGGATTGGCGGTGGCAGTGGCCTGCCCGATGCCCAGCTCGATGCCGCGCGTGAGCGCGTTCGTGAGCTGGTCCAGCACATTCTCTTCGGCAGAGGCGCGACCAAGGCCACTGTCAACATTTCGCTTGAACTGCGCGAGCGCGCGCATCGAACTCCCGATGCGCACGAGTTCACCGCCGCTCGTGGGGTTGTCGGACATCGTCCGTAGACGAACGCCCGAGGAAATGTCATCCCGAATACGATCGAGCCCCTGCAGGTTGGCCTGCAGGCGCGTCTGGCTGTTTCGGGTGATGATCGAGTTGGTAACGCGCATCGGACCTGTGGATTCGGTGACCGGTACATCCCGGATGGGGGGCAACACGGTGCCGGCACTCTTGTTCGAGTATCGGACGGCCGGGCCGATCCTTGAGCGACACGACCGGTTTGGTGATCGGGAGCTCACTGTTCTTCGCGTTTTCGGCGGCATGCGGCTAATTTTGCCGGGTGTCGCACGCGGCGGTCGCACGCGGGTGCGACGCTTGGGTGCGCCGCCTCTGCACCCTCCCGACGCCCCTTTCGTCCCAACGTTGCTCCGCCATGGCCACCATTCTGTACGTTGATGACGAGCCAAGTGTCGGTCTGATCCTCGAGGATTCGCTCTCCCGCTCCGGCCACACCCCGGTGGGCGCCCGGAGCGTGCCGGAGGCACTCCTGGTCCTCGAGCGGGGCGGGATCGACCTGATCATCTCCGACTATAGAATGCCGGGGATCTCGGGGCTGGAGTTCATCCAGATGCTCGCGCGCGAGGGGTACGACATCCCGCTGATCATGCTGACCGGGCACGCCAGCATCGAGCATGCGGTCTTGTCGATCAAGGCCGGGGCGATCGACTACATCACCAAGCCGGTCCGTCCCCAGCAGCTCGAGCTGGCCGTGGAGCAAGCGCTCGAATTCGTGCGACTGCGCCGCGAGAACGAGACGCTCCGCAGGGAAGTGATGCAGTTCCGGAACGAACGGCAGATCATCGGCGACTCGCCGGCCATTCGCCGGATTCTCCAGACGGTCTCCATGGCCGCCCCCACGCGGGCCACGGTGCTGCTGCAAGGCGAGTCGGGGACCGGTAAGGAGCTGTTCGCCCGGGCCATCCACGATCAGAGCGAGCGTCGCGACAAGCCCTTCATCAAGTTGAACTGCGCCGCGCTCCCCGAGGGGCTGATCGAGTCGGCGCTGTTCGGCCACGAAAAGGGCGCCTTCACCGGCGCCATCAAGCGGGTCGAGGGCGCCTTCGAGCGCGCCAACCGCGGCACGCTGCTGCTGGACGAAGTCTCCGAGATGCGGCTCGACCTGCAGGCCAAGCTGCTGCGCGTGCTTCAGGAGCAGGAGTTCGAGCGGGTGGGCGGCACCTCGCCCATCAAGGTGGACGTGCGCATCGTGGCCACGACGAACCGTGACCTGGCCTCCGAGGCCGATCGCGGCGCGTTCCGGCAGGACTTGTACTATAGACTGTCGACGATCCCGGTGCTGATCCCGCCCCTGCGTGACCGCCCGGAGGATATCGCGGTGCTGGCCCTCCGCTTCGCCATGCGGACGGCGGCCGAGCTTGGCAAGAAGATCGACGGCCTCTCGCCGGATGCCCTCGAGTCGATGCAGCACTATCCGTGGCCGGGCAACATCCGCGAACTGCAGCACGTGATCGAGCGCGCGGTCATTCTGACGCCGGACCCCATGATCCACGCGCACTGCCTCGAAGGCACCCGCTTCGGGCTCGCGCACTCGCTGGGGTCGCCCTCCATCCGTCCCCGCGCGATCACCACCCCCGGCGGCATCCCCGCCGTGGCCGGCTCGGCAGCCCCAGCCGCCGGCTCGCCCGTCCCAGCCGCTGGGTCAGCCGCCGGGACCGCCGCCAGCGGCAACATCGCGCTGGCGTCGCTGAATGTGGCCGAGGCGGAACGCGTGCTGATTCAGCATGCGCTGGCAGCGGCCGATAATAACCGGACAAAGGCCGCCGAACTGTTGGGCATCAGCGTGCGCACCCTCCGGAACAAGCTCAACGGCCCCGGAAAGGACACCGACACCGACGACGAGTAGTCGCGGTTGGCGGGCGGTCGGCAAATTTGGTCGTCACGACACTCGGCAAAAATTGCCCCGATGGCGTGATTGACCACACGTGGCTTGCCTGGAAACACAAACGCATCGCACCTCGAAATCACCACGCAAGACGCACAGCAGCAACGCGTTAGGACACAGCAAGAGATGAGTGCCCGATGGCCGGTCCCGTGTGGCCCGGCCATTGCTTTTCACCGGTGTGGATACGCTCGCCCTTTCACACCGGGAATACGCAGATGCTCTTCGGACTCATCGATCGCACCACATCCGCCACGTCGCTCAAAGGCGCACTCGACAAGAGTGTGGAGCGCTCCCGTGGCATCGCGGATCGCGTCTCCAAGGCAACCGTTGGGAATGCCGACGGCTTCGCCCTTCAGGCGAAGGGCAGCATCGCGCCGACCGACGCGGCCCCCGTGAACGTGGAAGACGAGATGACGGCGCTGGCGGACGAACAGATCCGCTTCCTCGCCACCACCCGCCTGCTCGAAAAGACCTACGCCAGCCTCCGCACCGCCATCAAGGGCGGAGGGAACAGCTGATGCCGATCGATCCGACGCGCCGCCCAGCCCTGCTCCCGATCCCGGGCCAGCAGACGATCCGCCCGATGTTCCGCTCACTCGGCATCGCCGCCAGCGGACTCAGCGCCCAGCGCCAGCGCATGGAAACGATCGCCCAGAACATGGCGAACGCCGATGTCACCCGCGGGGCCGATGGTCAGCCCTACAAGCGGAAAGACGTCGTGATGGAAGCGGCCACGTCGCAGAACGCGCTGTACAACGCCGACGATTTCGCCACGACCATGGGTACGGCCGCCGCCAGCAGCAGCGTGTTGGGCAGCAGCGCCTTCGAGATCGCGGCCGGCGATTCCCGCAAAGCCATCGAGGTCCCCGTGTTGCCGACCACCGGCCGCGTGAACGGCACGCAGAGCGGCACGCAGAGCGGGGAGTTCGGCGTCCGCGTGGTCGGCTCGGTGGAAGATCCGAGCGAAGGCCGGCTCGTGTATGAACCCGGTCACCCCGATGCCGATGACGCGGGCTACGTGCGCTACCCCGACATCGATACCACGCAGGAAATGGTCAAGCTGATGGATGCCAAGCGGATCTTCGAAGCGAATGCCGCCGTCTTTCAGACCGCCAAGTCGATGCTCCGCGCATCGATCGACATCTAAGGGATTCACATGAGCGTCAACGGTATCAACAACACCCCGCTGCTTCCCACGCTCGGCTCGCTGTCGCGGCCCGAGACGGCACGCACGCAGAACGGCACGCAGCCCGGCGCCGAGCGTGCGCAGCAGGCTACGACGAACACTCGCGCGTCGCAGAACGCCGCACTCAAGCCGCAGACGCCGATCGCCGGACAGTCCACGGCGCAGAGCACGGTGCCGGCTGAAGCGCCCGCCGGAACCGACCCGACGTTGTGGAGCGTGCTCACGAACGACGAGCGCAACTTCTTCGCGAAGACCGCCGCGCTCGGGCCCCTCACATATGGTCGCATCAAGGCCGCCACGAACCCTGCGCCGCCCACGGCGCGCGGGATTCGCCTTGACGTCCGCGCCTGATTCTCGACTCCCACCGACTGATCCTCATGCAGAATCGAATCGATCTTCTCACCCGGGCGATGCCCGAGTTCGGCGGACGCGACACCGGCCTGTCGAAACAGGTCCCGGTCATCGGTGAAGGCGAGAACTCGTTCGGCAACACGCTCACGCGCGCCATCAACGAAGTCTCCGACGCGCGTGATCGCGCGGGCGACCTCACGCAGCGGTTCGCGGCCGGCGAGAACGTCGAGTTGCACCAGGTGATGGCCGCCGGTGAAGAAGCAGGTCTCGCGCTCGACATGATGATCGAGCTCCGCAACAAGATGGTCGAGGCCTACCGGTCCGTCATCGCCATGCAGTCCTGAGTCAGCGACCGTCATGAACTCCCTCTTGGAATCTCTCTTCGGACGCATGGGCAACGGACGTCAGATCGCGATCATCGCGGTCGGCGTGGTGGCCACCGCGCTCGTGTTCGGCGTATCCCGCTGGGCGACGCAGCCGACGATGGTCCCGCTGTACGCAGACATCCCGGTCGAGAATGTGAAGGCGATGACCGACAAGCTCACCGAGACGGGCATCACGTACGAACTCGATCGCACCGGCTCGACGATTCTGGTGGCCAGCGCCGATCTGGCGCGCGCCCGCGTGAATCTCGCCGCGGAGGCGATGCCGACCGGTGGCCGGCCCGGCCTCGAGCTGTTCGACAAGCCGTCGTGGGGCATGACGGACTTTACGCAGAAGGTGAATTACCGTCGCGCGCTGGAAGGAGAACTGGAGCGCACGATCGGCAAGCTGAAGAACGTCGAGATGGTGCAGGTGCATCTCGCGCTGGAAGACGCGCCGATGTTCAAGGAGAACGAACGTCCCTCGAAGGCATCGGTGACGCTCAAGATGGCCGGAGGTGAGACGCCGCGTGCCGAAACGGTACACGGCATCGCGAGCATGGTGGCCAACAGCGTGGGCGGCCTCGAACCCGAGCACGTGACGATCGTCGACGAGCGCGGACAGGCGCTCACGCTGGAAGACGAAGGCTCGGTGGCCGGTCTCTCCAGCCGCCAGCTCTCGGTGCAGCGCGAAGTCGAGACGTACATGGAGCAGAAGGCCGACAAGCTGCTCAACAGCCTCGTTGGCCCGGGCAATGCCCGCGTGCAGGTGGCCGCATCGATCAACTTCGACAAGGTCGAGCGCACCGTGCAGGCCGTCGACCCCGAGCGCCAGGCGCTCGCCACGGAACAGAAGGCGGAAGTCACGCCGAGCAATCCCGCGCAAGGCGCCGGCTACAGCACGACCGCCACGTCGTACGAAAACACCAAGAGCGTCGAGAGCTTCAGCGGCGCGATCGGCAATCTGAAGAAGCTCACGGTGGCCGTGCTCGTGGCCGACAAGGTCACGATGCCAGCGCCCGATACCACGCTGAAGACGGCACCGGCCCCCATCATCACCACGCGCACGCCGGAAGAAATCGCCCGTATCGAAACGCTGGTGCGCAATGCGCTCGGCGTCGACTCCACGCGGGGCGACATGATCTCAGTCGTGAGCGCACCGTTCGACATGCCCGCCCCGATCGTGCAGCGCGACACCGTGGTGCCGCCGCAGGATATGGTGGCGAAACTCCAGGCAAATCCGAAGCCCGTGGTCGCGATCGCCGCCCTCGTGGTGCTGCTCGCGATCGCGCTGGTGAGTGTGAGCGCGCTCAAGACCAAGAAGGTGCCGGCGCTCGCCAGTGGATCGCCCACCATGCTGCCGTCGGGCAACGGCTATGCCGAGCTGCCTGCCAGTTCGCAGATGCAGTCGGCCATGCAGGGCATGAACGATTACGACGACACACTCGACGAGCCGCGGCGCCCCGTGCGCCTTCCGCCGCCACCGACTACCCCGGAACGAGAGCAGGCCATGGCCACCGTCGACCAGCGTCCTGACGCGGCCGTGCGTGTGATGCGTGGCTGGCTTCGTTCGTGAGCACGTCGATGATCGCCCTCCCCCGTGGCGGTAGTGCCGCCGATAAGTACGCTCCCGATCGACTCACCGGCCGCCAGAAAGTGGCGATCGTATGCATGGCGATCGGCACCGAACATGCCGCCAAGGTCACCGCCGGTCTCCATCCCGAGGAGGCGGAAATCGTCGCCCTCGAGATGGCGCAGCTGGATCGCGTGCCGCCCTCGGTCGTCGACGGCGTCCTCGCGGAGTGGCTCGAGCTCACGCTCGGCGTCGACTCGCTGAGCGCGGGTGGTGTGGAGTTCGCCAAGGACGTCCTCGAAGCGGCCTTCGGTCCGGCCAAGGCGCAGCAGATCCTCAAGCGTATTCAGGGGCAGCTCGCCGACAGCGATCGCTTCGGCCGTCTCCGTCGTGCCGATCCGCAGCAGCTCGGCACCACGCTGCGCGGGGAACACCCGCAGACGATCGCCCTGATTCTCGCGCACCTCGATCCGAGCCACGTGGCCGCCATCCTGCGCGAACTCGATCCCGCGCTCGGCGGTGACGTGATGTTCCGCATCGCGAAGATGGAGAAGGTGTCGCCCGAGATGATTTCGCTGGTGGAACGCGCCATCGGCAGCGAAGCCGACCTCGCGTTTTCGCAGGGCATGTCGAGCGTCGGGGGACCGGCCGCCGTGGCCGCCGTGCTCAACCTCGTCAGCTCGTCACTCGAGAAAGAAGTGCTCGATCTGGTGGCCGAAAAGGACCTGAACCTCAGCGATCAGATCAAGAACCTCATGTTCGTGTTCGAAGATCTCTCCTCGCTCGACGACAAGTCGCTGCAGCGCCTGCTGCGCGAAGTGGACGTCAAGCAGCTCGCGCTGGCACTCAAGGCCGCAAGCCCCGATCTCAAGGCCAAGATCATGCAGACGATGTCGCAGCGCGCCGTCGCCGGCCTCAAGGAAGAGATGGAGTTCCTCGGCCCGGTGAAGATGCGCGACGTGGAAGCGGCACAGACGGACATCGTGTCGAAGGTCCGTGCCCTCGAAGAGACCGGCGAAATCGTCCTGAGCGCCGGCACCGACGATGTCATCATTTGAGGACCGACCGATGCGTGCAATAGCGTGGTCTCTCGACGAATTCGCCGTGGCCGATGGCTTCGGCGCCTTCACCCCCGCGGACACGCGGGGCCCGCAGACAGCGGACGACATCGAGGCGGATGTCCAGGCGCGTCTCGCCGTCGAGCGGTCGCGCGCCGAGGCGGCGGCCTACAGTCGTGGCCGTGCGGATGGCGAGCGCGCAGCCCGCGCCGGCGTGGACGAAGAAATTGCCTCCGCCATGGCGCTGCTCTCCGACGCGCTCCACATCGTGCAACTGCACGAGTCGCGCTGGGTCAGCAACGCGGAAGAGAATATCGCCGCCCTCGCGGTGATGGTTGCGCGCCACATCGTGCAGCGCGAAGTGCATGCCGATCCGTCGTTCGTGCGGGATGTGGTGCAGAGCGCGATGATGCAGTATCCGCTCGACCAGGAGATCACGATCCGCATCAATCCGGACGACCTCACGGCCTGCCGGCTGTCGATCGAAGCCGCCGGCCAACGCGAGATCCGCTGGATCAGCGATGCATCGATCCTGCGCGGCGGCTGTCTCATGGAAGGACGCGAGCGCATCATCGACGGCCGCGTGGATACGGCCCTCGAGCGCGCCTATCGCAGCCTCGGCGGCATCCAGGCATGATGGCGCCAACGATGACCGGCTCCCCATTTGAAGACGGCTCCCTCTCGATGATCGACGCGATGTCCGATCGGTTGGCGCGCAGTGAGCGATTCGGCTCGTACGGCCGCGTGACCCGCGTGGTCGGACTCGTGGTGGAAGCCACGGGCATCGATGTCGGACTCGGTTCGCTGTGCCGCATCACCAGCCACTCGCGCGAACGGTCGGTCCTCGCCGAAGTCGTGGGCTTCAACGAGCGCAGCGTGCTCCTCATGCCGCTCGGTGAACTGGACGGCCTGCATGCCGGCGCCAGTGTTCAGCCGCTCGGTCGCACCTTCGGGGTGGATGTCGGCCCCGGACTCCTGGGGCGCGTGCTGAACGGCCTCGGCCATCCGATCGACGGCAAGGGCAAGCTCGACACCGTGGAGCGGGTGCCGCTGTCGGCGGAGCCGCCCAACCCCCTCACGCGCGACACGATCGACCGTCCGCTGGAAACAGGTGTGCGCGCGATCGACGGACTGCTCACGATCGGCCGCGGCCAGCGTGTCGGCATCTTCGCCGGTTCCGGCGTCGGCAAGTCCACCATGCTCGGCATGATTGCGCGTAATGCGCAGGCCG
>CANHNQ010000008.1 GCA_947462095.1 Gemmatimonadota bacterium | reverse complement strand
TGAACAACACAACAACGACGCGTCGGTGCGCTGCGATGGCCCTTCGCGCACCGAACGGCGTATCCGTGTTGGTTCCGTGTGATCGGTGGCATCCGTGTTCTGGCCGTTTGCGGACTTACCTGATCACCACCAGCCGTGTCACGGACAGATCGCAAACCGCCGGAACACGGATTGACGGATTGCACGGTAACAACACGGATCTGCTCCGTGTGAGCGACGGAGGTCGCGGCTTTTCAGATGGATTGGCCTTTTTTGATTGAACAACACAACAACGACGCGTCGGTGCGCTGCGATGGCCCTTCGCGCACCGAACGGCGTATCCGTGTTGGTTCCGTGTGATCGGTGGCATCCGTGTTCTGGCCGTTTGCGATCTTGCGGCAGCACCATCGACCGTGTCTCGGACAGATCGCACCGCCGATGCCACCGAAGCGCTCCTCGCGGCTCTCGATCTCGGCGGCCGGATGCAGCACGTCGCCAACCGGCAACACGATGGCATCGAGTGCGCTCATCACTTGCCTGGTGACGGCGTCGGTGCTGTACCCCGAGCGCGATCGCATTGATCGGGACGTGTTCCGTGTCACCGCGCGAATGGCCGGATGCGCTCAAGCTTAGCGAACCCAGCAACGTACCCCGGGATTCGGTGTAGCATTCCCCAGCAGACCATCATGATCTCACGCTCAACGGTACCCCCCTCCCGCGCCAATCGCGACCGCCTGTCCACCGTGGCGGTCTTGCTTGCGCTTATGGTTGGCGCACCCTGGCGCACCGCGGCGGCGCAGGTGGGCGTCACGAGCGCCCGCTCGGCGGCGCCGTCGGGCGCCTGGTCGCTCCCCGATCCCGAGTCGTTGGTCTCCAAAGCGATCGTGCGGATCATCACGCAGGACCGCCCGGCCGGCATCCCCATCGCCGAGTACAGCGCCAAGCGGTTCGGCCGCGCCGCCACCAGTGACGCCGTGCGGCAATACAACGGGCGTCCGCTCGCGCCGATCGCGTTCGCCCCGATCGCCGACTGGACCGAGACGCGCGCGCTCGACGTCGAGCCCTGCCCCGCCGTCGGCGGCGTGGGGTGCGCCGTTCCGTCAGGCGTCTGGGTGGCCATCACCCGCATCGAACGCGGCGAACTGCCGCACGAGATCAATCTCTCGTACACGACCCAGTTCACCGCCGCCCCGGCGCTGGAGGGACAGGCCCCGCAGACGCAGCGCTACACCTTCTGCGAACGCTGGCTCCGCGTGGGCAGCGTGTGGAAGTACGACGGCTTCGTGAAGATGGTGCCGCAGTAGTACCGCAGTAGTACCGCAGTCGCGCGCCGGCTACGCCGACTCCGCCTTCGACATCACCGTGTGGCGCCGCCCCAACCAGAGTGCCACGATCAGCCACACCGCGCTCATCGGCGCCGCGATCAACGCGATCGAACTCACCGCGAGTCCGGCGGCGGACATCGCGGAGTAGCTCCACGCGCCGATCTGGTCGCCACTGCGATACGCGAACGTGTCGATGAAGTTCTTGGCTTTGTACTTGTCCTCGGCCGGAATCACCGAAAACAGTACCTCGCGCCCCGGGTTGGCGAAGGCGTAGTTGCCGGCCCGACGAATCACCGTGAACGCCACGAACAACGAGAGCGACGGCCACACACCGATCGCGCCGAACCCGACTACGCTCACGAACGGCAGGATCGCCAGCGTCATGCCGACGCCGATCCACTTGATCACGCGGCCCGAAATGAACAACTGCGCCAGCACCGTGAGCAGCTGCACGTAGAAGTCGAGATTGGCCAGAAACGCCGTGCGCGATTCACGATCGGCGAACTTTGCGCCCACGATCTCCGCCTGCTGGAAGTACAACACCGTGGTGCCGATCGTGAACAACAGCATGAACAGACAGATACCCAGCAGATACGGCGACTGGAGCACATGCGTAATGCCGGCCAACGACCCACCACCGACCGATCGCTTGGCCTCCTCCCGATCGCGCGTCTCCGCGCGAAAGCTGGGCGGGAACTGTCGCAGCACCTGCACGCCGCACTCCAGCAGGAGCACCGACATCAGCATCAACATCGGCGTCCCGACCTGCGTCGCCATCAACGCGGTGAACTTCGAGCCGAACATGCCGCCCAGCGTACCGCCCACGCCGATGAAGCCGTACAGCCGTTTCCCTTGATTGCTGTAGAACGTGTCCGCCATGAAGCCCCAGAACACCGACGGGACAAACAGACTGAACACGCTGATGAAGATCCAGAACGCCGGGCCGAGGTACTTCTCTTCCGCCGGCCCCGTGCTGTACACCGCGTAGGCGAAGATCAGCAGGAGCGCGGAGAACACCCGATACACGATCGGGATGAAGCGTCGTACCGGGAGACGCGACACGATCGTCGCGTAGAGCGGATTCGCCAGCAGCGTCGCGACCAGCGTGCCCGTGAACAGCCACGGCAGTTTCGCCGTGCCGGCGGCCACGCCGATCGCGTCGCGAATACTGCGCAGAATGAAGTAACTGGCCAGCAGGAAGAAGAAGAACGTGAAGGCGAGCAGCGTGGCCCGCCACTCGCCTTCTTCCACCGTGACCAGCTTCGCCATGACGCGACGGATCACTTGGCTCCGGCTTGTTTGGCGTGCCACGCGGCCAGCACCGCCGTCTCCTTCTCCGGTGCAATACCGGCCCGCGCCTTCTCCTGCTCGGCGGCCGGACGCGTCATGTACCAGTCCAGCGTGGACTTCGCGGTCTCCGCGAGCGGACGGAACGTGAGGCCGGCCGCAAAGGCCTTCTGACAGTTTACCGCCATGAAGCCGGCCGTTCGGCCGAACGCCGGTTGCCACACCGGCATATCGCTCCACGCACGCACTTGCTGCTCGGCCAGGAACTCGGCCGGCACCCATGTGAAGCGCGCATCGCTCGTGGTGACCGCCTTGATGCCATACAACATCTCGGCGATGGTGGTCGGCGCCTTCGGTCCGGTCGCGTTGAAGGTGCCAAGCGTGTGGCTCTCGCCGGTCCGCACGATCCATTGGCTGAGATCATGCACGTCGATGTACTGCACCGGATCGTTCGGCGTGCCCGGCGCGAGCAGTTCGCCGCCCTTCTGAATGCGCACCGGCCAGTACGAGAAGCGATCACTCAGGTCGCCGGGGCCCACGATCAACCCGGGACGCACGATCGTGACCTTGTCCTCGCCGAACTGCGCCTTCGCATCGATCTCGCACTGCACCTTATTCGGACCGTAGTGCGCCCCATCGTTGCTGGCCCACACCGAGGGATCGCCCGGTGTGTTCAGCGGGCCGTTCTCATCCATGCCCGGCTTCGAGTAGTCGCTGAACACCGAAATCGTGGACACGAAGATGTACTGCCCCACGCGTCCCTTCAGCGCGGCACCGGCATCGCGCACCCACTGCGGATTGCGCGTGGGGTTGTCGATCACGACATCCCACACGCCCTTCTTCAGTCCATCGTGACCGCCGGCCACGTTGCGATCACCGATGATACGCGGGACATCCGGAAACAGCGTCGCGTTCGTCTTGCCGCGATTGAACAGCGTGACCTTGTGCTTCCGGGCGAGCGCGTACTCCACCTGATTCGGCCCGATGAATCCCGTACCACCCAGAATGAGAATGCGCAGCGGCTTGGGCTGCGCCGCTCCCGTTTCCGGGCGGTACGCCAACGGGCGCACGCCGTCGGCCGTGAACGCGTGGGCGGTCGTGGGGAGTCCCAGACCCACCGCGCCGCCGAGCAGCGCAGAGTGCTTCAGGAAGGTGCGGCGATGGAGGCTCATCAGCGGTGTCCGTCGAGTTGTTGGATGGTCTTCGTGGAAGCGGGTCGCGTCTTGCGCAGCAAGGACGACACCGTTTCGGCACCCTTCAGTACGCGCAGCACATTTTCGCCGGCGAGGCCTTTGAGTTCCGTGTCGGTCCAGCCGCGCTTCAGCAGCTCGGCGAACAACGTCGGATATGTGGACACATCCTCGAGCCCCTGCACGGTTTCCGTGATGCCGTCGAAATCGCCGCCGATCCCCACATGCGCGGCGCCGGCAATCTTCTTGATGTGGTCGAGATGGTCAGCCACGTCACTGATCGTGGCGATCGGCGTCGGGTGCGTTTCACGCCACGCCGCCACCGCCTTGAACTGTGCGTCGTTGTCACTCGGGAAGCGCTTGGCGATCGAGTCGCGCACGGCCGTGACCTGTGCGCCGTAGTTCGCTACGGTCTGCGACACGAAGCCCGGGACGAACGTCATCATCACCACGCCGCCGTTCTTCGGCAGGCGGGCCAAAATCGAATCGGGCACGTTGCGCGGCACATCGGTGATGCCGCGCGCGGCGGCATGCGACCAGATCACCGGCGCTTCGGTCACGGACAGCGCCTGACTCATCACCGCCGGCGACGTGTGCGCCAGATCGACGATCATGCCGAGCCGGTTCATCTCGCGCACGACTTCCTTGCCGAACGCCGTGAGCCCGTTGTTGCGCGGCACATCGTTCGCGGCGTCGGCCCAATCGAGCGTCACGTTGTGCGTAAGCGTCATGTAGCGCGCGCCGAGTTCGTAGTACGCGCGCAGCGCGCCCAGCGAATTCTCGATCGCGTGTCCGCCTTCCATGCCCAGCAGCGAACCGATCTTGCCCTGCGCGTAGGCCTTGCGCACATCGGCCGCGGTGAACGCCGGGACGAACACATCGGGATAGCGTGCGATCACGCGCTTGGCGATGTCGATCTGCTCGAGCTGAATGCGCGCGTAGCCGGAGTCGCGCACTTCGCCGGGGATGTATACCGACCAGAACTGTCCACCCACCATGCCTTTGCGCAGGCGTGCGATGTCCGTCATGCCGGCGGTCTTGCGGCGGAGATCGTACGCCACGACATCGAGCGGATCCTTGGCCGCTTCCCGCATCGCCCACGGCAGATCGTTGTGACCGTCCACCAACGGCGTGTTGCGCAACAGTTTGCGCACATAGGCGATGCGGGCGTCGAGCGACGCCTCCCGGATGGCGACTGCGGCCGCCGCGGCCGGCTTCGGGGCCACCTGCGCCACCGCCCAGGTGGGCAGGGCCATCATCAGCCCGAGACCCAGCATCAACGACTCACGACCGTGCTTCAGCATCCGATTCGCTCCAGATAGTAGGGAAGCATCTTGCGCCACCACGGCCAATCGTGGTTCACGTCATGCCCCCACAGCTCGTAGATATGGCCAATCTGCTTGCGGTCGAGCAGATCGTGAAAATCGCGCGTCATCTCCGGCTTCTCGTAGGCCCCCTGTCCGGCCACCAGTGCAATCGTCGTGTGGCGGCGCAGGAGGTCGAGCGGCCCGTCTTCCAGGTTCGCCACGTACCACATGGGGTTGTTGAAGTAGCAGTGGTCGTCGCTGTACCCGTGCAGATAGCTGGGTGCTAAGTCGAAGAAGCCGCTCATGCCGATCAGACCGCTGAACAGATCGGGGCGACGGAACAGGGCATTCGCCGCATGGAAGCAGCCGAAGCTCGCTCCGGCGGTGATGGCGCGCGCCTGTCCATCGCCGCACGCGTGGCGAATATACGGTACGACTTCGTCTTCGATATAGCGCGAGTACAACGCCTGTCGGCGTGCGGCTTCCGCCACCGGCAGGGTGTGGTCCATCCAGGCGAGCTTGTTAATGCTGTCGATCGAGAAGACGCGGATACGTCCCTGCTGGAGCAGCGGTTCGATCGCCTTGATTAACCAGAAGCGCTCGTTCTCCAGAAAATCGGCCGCCGCCGTGGGGAAGAGCAGGATGGGCTGTCCACGCCATCCATACGACACGATCGGCATTTCCAGGCCGAGCGCGGGGCTGCGCCAGCGATCAATCCGCTTGGGCAGCGAGGGATCGACGAACTGAGGGGACATGGTGCGGGAAAGCTCACCCCGGTGCCGCCTCGGGGCCAGTGCAGCCGGCGGGGGGGCCGTGCCGCCCGTGACAGACCGTTGCCGTTCGGTGACCACTCTGTGGCCATTCGTGGGATTGTTCGATACGACGGTATCGCAGCTTGGACCGTCCGAGCATTCGGCGTCGGACGTTACCGACCACCGGAGGCCCCATGCTCGCTCGCGCATTCGACGCGTCGACCACCCCCTACCTCATGCCGGTAGGCGACGGACAGACCGTGGCTGCTCCACTCGAGGCGGACGTCTTCCCGCACCACGTGGACAGCATTCCGCCGGGCGTCGTCGAGGCCGGCAAGTATGTCCTCCGCTTCGCGTGGACCCGACAGGATCTGCACGCCGTCCAGTCGCTGCGCTACCGCGTGTTTTGCGAGGAATTGGGTGAGGGGACGCCCGAGGACGGCGCGACGGACCGAGAGAGTGATGAACGGGATCCGTGGTTCCATCATCTGATGATCTGCGACCGCACGTCGGGGGCGGTGGTCGGCACCTATCGTCTCCAGACTGCGGTGATGGCGGCCACACGGCATGGATTCTACAGTGGCACGTTGTTCGAGCTGGGTGCCGTGCCCGGCCGCGTGCTCATGGAGGCCGTAGAAATCGGACGTGCCTGCGTCGACCCCGCCCATCGCTCGGGGCGGGTACTCCGCCTGCTCTGGAAGGGGATCGCGCGCTATCTGCAGTGGAACGACAAGCGCTATCTGTTTGGCTGCTGTTCGCTGGCGGGCGTCGCCGTGGAACCGGCCGTCGAGGCGTGGCGGGCCCTGCACGCGCGTGGCGCCTTGCACGATCAGATTCTCGTGCGCCCCCGCCCCGCCGCGCGAGCGCTTCCCGATGACGGCCGCGTCCGCCCGCTCATCGATGCGATGACACCGGCCGCCGCCCTCCCCCCGCTGTTCGACGGCTACCTGTCGCTCGGCGCCAAGGTGTGCGGCGCCCCCGCGCTCGATTACGGCTTCGGAACCACCGACTTCCTGGTGCTGCTGGACGTTCAGGAGATGGACGCGCGCAGCTACGCATCGCTCTTCGGGTGATACGCGCCCACGGGCATCGGGCCAAGCGCGCGCTGGCGCGCCGGAGCGCACGCGGCCTCTGCCGCGGGTTGCTCCGACTGCTCCGCATCGAGGTGCGGACCGTCGGGCAGTTGCCACCCGGTCCGGCGCTGATGGTCGCGAACCATCTCTCGTGGATCGATATCGTGGCGCTGGTCGCGCACTACGACTGCACCTTCGTCGCTAAAGACGATGTGCGAGGGTGGCCGCTCATCGGCTCGCTGGGCGAGGCGCTGGGGGTGATCTGGATTGACCGACGACGCAAACGCGACCTCCCGCGCGCGGTCGTGGCGCTTGGCGCGGCGCTGCAGCATGGCACGCGCGTGGTGCTGTTCCCCGAGGGGACCACGTCCACCGGTCGGGAGGTCCTGCCGTTCCGCTCCTCGCTGGTGGAGGCGGCTGTGATCACCGGCGTGCCGATCGTACCAGTGGCGCTCTCGACCTACGCCGACGACGATCAAGGCGAGACCCTCTGCTGGGTGGGCGACGAGACGCTCCTGGCGCATGTGCCACGCATCGCCGCCCTCCGGCGCGCCATGTTCGAGATTCGCATTCTCACGCCGATGGCGGCGGGACCGACCCGGAAGGTGCGGAGTGCGGGGGCCCGATCGGTGATCGTGGCGGCCCGCAGCGAACAACGCGGTCAGCCCACCGTCGGCGTCGGGGTCAGCGACTTCGCGAAGCAGAACTTCCGTCCGATCGACAACTCGGAGCGGGAGATCGCCCGGTAACGCGCGATCTTCTCGGGGTAGCGCAAGATCGTCGACTCGTGAAAGCCCATGCGCAAAAACAGCGGCTCGGCGAGCGAGATGGCGAACAGCTCAGGGTAGCCGCGTGCACGCGCCAGCGACTCCGCCGCCGTGATCAGCCGCTGGCCGAGTCCGTGTCCCTGCGCATCCGGGGCCACGGCGAGCGACACCAGCTCCACCAGCGAGGGGGAGTACTCGTCGAGCGCGACCTGCCCCAGCAGCGCCCCGTCGGGGCCCCGTACCACCTGATAGTCCTGCAGGTGGCTCACCACGAACGCAGTGCTGCGGTGGAGCGTGAGCCCGTCAGGGGCAAACAGGTTGTTGAGGGCCACGATGTCGGCCACGTCCCCGTCGCGCGCGTGCTCCACGCGCAACGGCCACGCCGAGCTTTCGACCGCCGAGCGTTCGACCGCCGTGGTGTCCATCAACGCGACGCGAATATCCGGGTCTTGCCGGCCTTGTCGAAGAGGAGCACATCGAAGGCGTCCTTCTGCGATCCCTGCTCCATGCCGGGGGAGCCCATCGGCATCCCCGGCACGGCCAGACCGCGCGCCGTCGGCTGTTCACGGAGCAGCTTCTGGATCACGTCGGCCGGCACATGACCTTCGATGGCGTAGGTCCCGACCCGTGCCGTATGGCACGACTCGAGCGCCGACGGCACCCCGAACGAGGCCTTCACGGCGGCCATGTCGGCGGTGTCGCGCACCGTGACGACGAAACCGGCTTTCCGGACGTGACTCACCCATTCGGCGCAGCAGCCGCAGTTCGGATCTTTATAGACCGTCATCGGTGGCAGGGCGGCACCGGCCGCGGCCCGCGTTGCCGCCGGCTGGGCACCGAGTTGCCGCCCCCCGACCACGGTCGCCAGCGACGCAAGCCCAAGCTGAGCGGCCGCGAGGAGGAACGCGCGCCGGTTCGGCGGGAGAGAGGAGTCCGCATGTTGGGTCATAACGGGGAAGTATAGCGAATTTCGCGGCGCGCGACGGCGGCACAGAAAGACGCGCAGCAGCGGGCGCAGCGGCCGGCCCGATCGTCGGCCGTTCGACCGCGCGGCATGGCATATCGGGGATTCCCCGACGTGATCGCGTCATGCGCCTGACGTTGGCGAGCGGAGCCGACACATACAATCGTCTCGAGTGATCCTGCTTCCACCTCTCGCCAGAGAAACTCGATGACCCCCGCTCCCCGCGCGGCCGCTGTGGCCGCGCCGCGCGCGTCGGCTGCGATGCTTGACCGGTTCTCGTACGATGACGACATCGTCCGCAAGTTCCTGTTCGCCACGCTCGTCTGGGGCGTGGTGGGCATGCTGGCCGGCCTGCTGATTGCGCTGCAGCTCGCGAATCCGTTTTTCAATTTCAATACCGAATGGCTGTCCTTCGGGCGCCTGCGTCCGTTGCACACCAATGCCGTGATCTTCGCGTTCGCCGGCAATGCGTTCTTCACAGGCTGCTACTACTCCACGCAGCGACTCCTGAAGGCCCGCATGTTCTCCGATGGGCTCAGCCGAGTCCACTTCTGGGGCTGGCAGGCCATCATCGTGAGCGCCGCCATCACGCTACCGCTGGGCTTCACGCAGGCCAAGGAATACGCCGAACTCGAATGGCCCATCGACATCGCGATTGCGATCGTGTGGGTGGTCTTCGCCGTGAACTTCTTCGGCACCCTGATCCGGCGGCGTGAGCGGCACATCTATGTCGCGCTCTGGTTCTACATCGCGTCGATCGTCACCGTCGCAATTCTGCACATCTTCAACAACCTGTCCGTGCCGGCGGGGCTGTTCAAGAGCTACAGCATCTACGCCGGTGTGCAGGACGCGTTCATGCAGTGGTGGTACGGGCACAACGCCGTGGCCTTCTTCCTGACCACGCCGTTCCTGGGCTTGATGTACTACTTCATGCCCAAGGCCGCCGACGGGCCGGTGTTCAGCTACAAGCTGTCCATCCTGCACTTCTGGTCGCTGGTGTTCATGTACATCTGGGCCGGTCCGCACCACCTGCACTACACGGCGCTCCCCGAGTGGGCGAGCACCGTCGGCATGCTCTTCTCCGTGATGCTCTGGGCACCGTCGTGGGGGGGGATGATCAACGGACTGCTCACGTTGCGCGGCGCGTGGCATAAGGTCGCGTCGGATCCGATTCTCAAGTTTTTCGTGGTCGGCATCACCGCGTACGGCATGTCCACGTTCGAGGGCCCGATGCTCTCGATCAAGAGCGTCAACGCGCTGGCCCACTATACCGACTGGATCATCGCCCACGTGCACACGGGCGCGCTCGGATGGAACGGCTTCGTGACGTTCGGCATGGTGTACTGGCTGTTGCCGCGGCTCTTCCAGACGGAGATCTACAGCAAGCAGGCGATGGAGCTCCACTTCTGGATCGCCTCGGTCGGCATCGTGCTGTACGTCGTCGCGATCTACAGCGCCGGCGTGACGCAGGGGCTCATGTGGCGCGCGTTCGACGAGACCGGACGGCTGGCCTATCCCGACTTCGTGGAAACCGTGGTCAAGCTGCTCCCGATGTATTGGATGCGGGTGATCGGCGGCTCGTTCTACATCGTCGGCATGTTCATCTTCGGCTGGAATATCCTGATGACATGGCGGCGTCGTCCGGCCGTCTACACCGTGCCCGTGATCGAGGCGGCACCGCTCGCTCCGCAGTACGTGGATGCGCATCCGGTGCTACCGGCCAACGGCCGCTGGGCGCGCTTCCGTCAGGCCCAGTGGCACCGCGCGTGGGAACGCGCACCGATGCTCTTCACGGCGCTCACGATCCTCGCCGTGGTCGTGGCCTCGCTGTTCGAGATCCTGCCCACGTTCCTGATCAAGTCGAACGTCCCCACGATCGCCTCGGTCAAGCCGTACACGCCGCTCGAGCTCGCCGGTCGCGACCTGTACATCGCGGAAGGCTGTTTCAATTGCCACTCGCAGATGGTGCGTCCGTTCCGCTATGAGACCGAGCGCTTCGGCGAGTACTCGAAGCCCGGTGAGTCGGTGTACGAGCATCCGTTCCTGTGGGGCTCGCGTCGCATCGGACCCGATCTGGCGCGTGAGGGGGGCAAGTACCCCGACCTCTGGCACGTGCGTCACTTCGAGAATCCGCGCGCCGTTACCGCCCGGTCGATCATGCCGGCCTACGCGCATTTCCTCACCACATCCATCGATTTCGCGCAGATCCAGTCCCGCGTCGATGCGATGGCGATGGTTGGCGTGCCCTACGGCGATGCGGTGAATACGGCTCCCGCCATGGCCCGCGCACAGGCGCAGACGATTGCCGCCGCCATCATGGCACAGGGCGGACCCACGGGGCTCGCCGACAAACAGATCGTCGCGATCGTGGCCTACATGCAACGCCTCGGCCGTGACATCAAGGTGCAGAACACGGCGTCGACGGGGGCCCCGTGAAGCTCTCCGACATCATGAGCTATGCCGATCTCTCGAATTACGCCGAGGTGGCGCTGGTGCTCTTCCTGGGCGTCTTCGTCGCCATCACGATCCGCACGTTTCTTCCCTCACGGAGCCGCGCACTGCATGAAGCGTCACTGCTGCCGCTCGAGGACGATCGCGTAATTACGCCCCGCACTCAGGAGCGCTGACCCATGTCAACACAAGACGACAAATACAAAGCCACTAGGCAGGACCGGCTCCTCGAGCATTCGTATGACGGGATCCAGGAATACGACAACCCGATGCCGCGCTGGTGGCTGCTGACGTTTGCCGGCACGATCCTCTTCGCCGTGCTCTACGTGTACAACATCGGCCCGATCGGCAACGGCGACGGACGGATTGCCGACTATGAGCACGAGATGCGGGCCTTCGCCGCGGGGCATCCGGCCGCCAGCGGGGGGGTGTCGGAGGACAAGCTGCTGGCGATGGTCCGGGACAAGGAGGACGTGCATGAAGGCGGCGAGACGTTCAGGAAGTACTGCGCCTCGTGCCATCGCATGGATGCCGGCGGACTGATCGGCCCGAATCTCACGGATACCTTTTGGATTCACGGCGGACAGATCACCGACATCTACAAGAGCGTGACCACCGGCGTGCTCGAGAAAGGCATGCCGGCGTGGGGCACGATGCTCAAGCCCGAAGAGGTCGAACAGGTCGTCGCCTATGTCGCGTCGCTACAGGGATCGAATCCGGCAAACCCGAAGGCACCGCAAGGCACCCCGGTCACCCCGTGAGCGCGGACGCGAGTACCGCCGCGAGCGCAGGCGCCTCATCGGGCGTGGGGAAACCGCCGTCCGGGCGCGTGCTCCCCACGCTCAACGAAGACGGCACCCGTCGCTGGATTCGCCCCAAGCCGTCGCACGGCCGCTGGTGGAAGAAGCGGCAGATCGTGGCGTATCTGCTCATGGCCGTGTTCTTCGCGGCTCCGCACCTGCGCGTGTTCGGCAAGCCCGTATTTCTCATGGACCTGCCGCACCGTCGGTTCGTGCTGATGGGCTACACGTTCCTGCCCACCGATACACTGCTGTTCATGCTCGTCATGGGGAGCGGGGTCATTGGCATCTTCCTCATCACCGCGCTCTTCGGCCGCGCATGGTGCGGCTGGGCCTGTCCGCAAACCGTGTATCTCGAATTCCTGTTTCGCCCGATCGGGCGCTGGTTCGACGGCGGGTACACGGGCTCGCGGAATCTCGACAAGCAGGGTGCATGGTTTACGCCGCGGCGCATTGCCAAGTACCTCACGTTCTTCGCGATGGCACTGTTTGTCTCGCACACGCTGCTCGCCTTCTTCGTCGGCACCGATCAGCTGTACGACTGGATCACGAACCCGCCCTCCGAGCATCCGACGGCGTTCTTCTTCGTGGTGGTCTTCACCGGATTGGTGTGGTTCAACTTCACCTACTTCCGCGAGCAGACCTGCCTGATCGTCTGCCCCTATGGCCGCTGGCAGGCTGCCCTCATCGATCGGCAGTCGGTGATCGTGGCCTACGACTACAGGCGTGGCGAGCCGCGGGAACACGCCGGTACGACGCGTGATCCGAAGGCGGGCGACTGCATCGACTGCGGGGCCTGCGTGCAGACCTGCCCCACCGGCATCGACATCCGCAACGGCCTGCAGATGGAGTGCGTGCACTGCACGCAGTGCATCGATGCCTGCGACGCCATCATGACGAAGGTGGGGAAGCCCACCGGGCTGATTCGCTATTCGTCACAAGACGGGATCGCCGGGAAGCCGCGACATCTGGTGCGCCTGCGTACGGTGCTGTATCCCGTGGTGCTCACGATCCTGATCGGCGGACTCATCGCCGCGCTACTCCTGAAGGAATCGGCCGATCTCACCGTACTGCGCGGTGGACTCGAGGGCCCGTTCACGGAAGAAGCCGACGGACGCGTGTCGAATCAGATCCGCATCAAGATCACCAATCGTCGCAGCGAGGCCATGGCCTACACCATCACGCTCGACGGATTCACACAAGCGGGACTGCGCCCCGAGGAGATCACGATCGTGGCGCCGGAGAATCCGCTCACGGTCGATGCCGGCGCGACCCGCAGCACCAGTCTGTTCGTGCTCCTTCCGCGCCGCGGGTTCACGAACGGCGAGCGCATGATCACGATCCGCGTGACCGACGGTCATCGGTATTTGGAGTCGGTGAGCTACCGGCTGCTCGGCCCGGTCGGCGACGCGTCAACCGGTACGGGGCGATGAAAGCGGGCATGGGCTGGCCCATCGGTATTACGGCGGTACTCGGGGCAACCGTGGCCGCGAATCTCGTGATGATGCGGATCGCGAACAACGATCCCTCCTTCTCGGTCGAGCCGGACTACTACAAGAAGGCCGTGTTCTACGATTCCACGATGGCGCAGACGCACCGCAATCTCGATCTCGGCTGGGGGGTGCAGACATTCGCGGACTCCATCGTGGCCGGACAGCCCACGCGCCTGCGCGTCGTGCTGCGCGATGAGACGGCGTTGCCACTGCTCGGCGCGCACGTGGAGGCCACCGTGCTCTTCAACGCGCGCGCCAACGATCGCACCACGGCCACGCTCACCGACGAAGGCGCTGGGGTGTATACCGCCGTGCTGCCGATCAACACGCCCGGCGAATGGGAAGTCCGGGTGAGCGCGAAGCGCGATACCTCGCACTTCACCGCGAGCACGCGCCTCGCCGCCGTGCGGGCCACCGTGCGGGAAACCGGGAGCGGGCGCTAGGTATGATCAGTATGGCGTCAGGCGTCCTGGTGGCCAGTCTGGTGGGGAGCGTGCACTGTGCCGCCATGTGCGGCGGCTTCGTCTGTTTCTACGCGGGGTCCGGCAGCGGCACCGACGCTGCGGCCCTCCGTGCCCACGCGATGTACAACGTGGGACGCCTCACCTCGTACCTCACGCTCGGCGCAATCGCCGGTGCCATGGGCGCCGGCGTGTCGTCGCTCGGTGCGATGGCCGGCGTGCAGCATGCGGCGGCGGTGGTGGCCGGCGCGCTCATGGTCGGCTGGGCGATCAGCACGATCGCCGCGCAGCGCAGGGTGCGGCTCGGGGCGCTGCGCGCACCGGAGTCATGGCAGCGCGCCATGGGCAGCGTGCTGCACGCCGTGCGTGAGCAGCCGATGGCCACCCGCGCCTGGCTTACCGGCCTGCTGACCACGATGCTCCCCTGTGGCTGGCTGTACGTGTTCGTCGCGACCGCCGGCGGCTCGGGAAGCGTTCGCGCCGGCGTGCTCACCATGGCGGTGTTCTGGCTGGGCACCGTGCCCGCATTGGTCGCCGTCGGCCTTGGGGCCCAGCGACTGTTCGGCCCCCTCCGCCACCGGCTGCCCATGCTGAGCGCCGCCTTGGTGCTCGTCATGGGGCTGTTATCGATCTCCGGACGGTTCTCGATGCAACACATGGGTGTCATGCCATGAGTACGATCGCTATGCCCGCCATCGTCGCCGCCGATGTGCGCTGTGCGCACTGCGGCCTCCCGGTTCCCGAAGGATTGCTCGACGAACACGCCGAACAGCAGTTCTGCTGCATCGGCTGTCACACGGCGTTCGGCATGCTGCACGCGCACGGTCTCGATTCGTACTACGGCTTCGCCGAGCGTCGTGAGGCCCCGGTGCGGGCCTCGGGGCGCAGCTACGACGAGTTCGACCATCCGGCGTTCGCGAGTTTGTATGTCACCGCGTTGCCCAACGGCCTGTCGCGCACCGAGCTCTATCTCGAGGGGGTGCACTGCGCCTCCTGTGTGTGGCTGGTTGAGCGCGTGCCGCTCCTGCTCCCCGGTGTGTTGCGGGCCGAACTCGATGTGCGGCGCTCCCTCGCGGTGATCGAGTGGGACATGGCCGTGGTGCCGCTGTCGCGCATTGCCCAGGCGCTCGACACGCTCGGTTACGCGCCGCATCCGTTCCGTGGCGTCGCACGCGCCGATATGCGCAGGCGTGAAGATCGCGCGATGCTCGTGCGGATCGGCATTGCCGGCGCGATCGCGATCAACGTGATGCTGGCGGCGCTGGCGTTGTATGCGGGTGAACTCAACAGCATGGACCCCGGCTTCACGCGCTTCTTCCGGTGGGTGAGTTTCGCCATTACCGTGCCGGCGTTCATCTGGCCGGGTCGCGTGTTCTTCACCGGCGCCTGGGCCGCATTGCGCACCCGCGCCCTGCACATGGACTTGCCGATCGCGATCGCGCTCGCCGCCGGATTCATTCGCGGCGCGATGAATACGATCACCGACTCCGGTCCGATCTATTTTGACGGACTGGCGCTGCTGATTTTTGCCTTGCTCGTGGGACGGTTCCTGCAGCAACGCGGCCAGCGCATGGCCATCGATGCCGCCGAAGAGCTACATGCGATTGCGCCGAGTACGGCGCGCATTATCGAGAATGCGATTGTGCGTGATATCCCGAGTGAAGCCCTGCTGCCGGGCATGCTCCTCGACGTCCGCGCGGGCGAATCGTTTCCCGCCGATGGTCTGGTGATGACGGGACGGTCGAGCGTAAACGCCGCGCTGCTGACCGGTGAATCACGGCCGGCGTCGGTGACCGTGGGCCAGATGGTCTACGCCGGCACGGTGAACGTGGAAGCCCCGCTGCGCGTACGGGTCGAACAGGCGGGAGAAACAAGCCGGATCGCGACGCTGCTGCGGCAGGTGGAGGCGAGCGCGAAACGACGCGCGCCGATCGTGCAGACGGCCAATCGCATGGCCGGCATCTTCACGGCGATCGTGCTCGGCGCCGCAGCAACGACGTTCATGCTCAAATTACAGTGGTCATCGGCGCACGCGCTCGACGACGCGATCGCGCTTTTGATTGTCACCTGCCCCTGCGCGCTCGCGTTGGCCACGCCGTTGGCCATCACGGTGGCGGTCGGCCGCGCGGCCCGTCGCGGCATGCTGATCAAGGGGGGCGACGCGCTTGAACTGTTAGCGACGCCGGGGATCATTGTGCTCGACAAGACCGGCACGATCACCGAGGGACGCACCGCGCTCGCCGCGTGGCATGGTCCCGACTGGGTCAAGCCGTTGGTGCTCGCCCTGGAAGAGGGCTCGTCACACCCGCTGGCCGACGGGTTCCGTCGCGCCTGGCCCGGACTGCCTGCCGTCACCGTCACCGCCTCGCGGCATGTTGCCGGCGGCGGCCTCGAGGGTACGGTCGACGGCCACACCGTCCGCATCGGGTCCCCGCGATTTGTCCGGGAATCGACCGCCGTCATCGACGAATCGCTCGGGCAGGTGATGAATCACCTCGATCGTACCCTGACGCCGGTCCATATCGCGATTGATGGCGTGGTCGTTGCGATAGCAGGACTTGGCGACCGGGTACGCGATGACGCGCTCGCATCGCTGCAGCAGTTGCGCGGACGCGGATGGCGGACCGTGATGCTGAGTGGTGATGCCCAGGACGTGGTGGCGTCGGTGGGTCGGGCGCTCGGGTTCGAAGGGGAAGCCGCCATCGGTGCAGTCTCGCCGGAGGACAAACTCGTGTTCATCGAGCGGCTCACGGCCACGTCGGGCCGGACCGTCGTCATGGTCGGTGACGGCGTGAATGACGCGGCCGCCATCGCCGCGGCCCATGTCGGCATCGGGGTGCACGGCGGGGCCGAAGCCTGCCTCGCAACCGCCGACATCTACCTCACCCGTCCCGGACTCGGCGCGCTGGTCGAACTCACCGAAGGCTCCCGACGCACGTTGCGCCTGATCCGTCGTCATATCGCGCTCTCCATCGGGTACAATCTCATTGGCGCGAGCCTCGCCGTCTTCGGCCTCCTGACCCCGCTCATCGCCGCCGTCCTGATGCCGACGAGTTCGATCACCGTGGTGCTGGGCTCCTGGTACAGCACCACCTTCGCGCGGCCCACGACCCCGGAGTCGGTCTCATGAGCGTCGTCTATCTGGTCCTCCCGCTGGCCCTGATCATCGTGGGCGCCGCCGTGCTGGCGTTCGTGTGGAGTGCCCGGAGCGGGCAGTTCGACGATCTCGAAACGCCCGCCGTCCGGGTGCTCCATGACTAACCGCTGCCGGCGACCTCGAACGGAAGTCGCGCGGGCTTTCCCGCACGACTTCCGGCAGCGCACGCTCGGCGCAACATTACCCACATGAGTAACGCCGAGACGAGTTCCCATCGGGATGTACCGGAACGACGCCACAATCCGCGGTTGCGCGAATTGGTGGATGAGATGCTCGCGACCATCCGTGCGGCCGCCAATGTCGATCTGTGGACCCCGGAAGAGCGCGACCGCTACGAGGCCGACATGGCCCGGATCATGAAGACCGTTCGCACCCACGCAGTGAGCGGCGCAGCGCGCGAGTCGCTGGACTAGCAGGGCGCGCTCTGAACGCTGCCAACGAGACCGTGATGCAGGCGCGGCTCGACGCCCTGTGCGCCGAGGGGTGGAGCATTTGGGAGCGATTCGAGCGCACCGTGCGCGACCGCGACTTCCACTCGTTCGTTGCCGCGGATTACGACGCGGTGCGGTCCGCCCTGCTGACCCACCGCACCCCCGGTGCCCGCTTCCTCGAGTGGGGGTCGGCGTCCGGCGTGATCGCCATCATGGCCGACATGATGGGCTTCGAGGCCTACGGCATCGAACTCGATGCCGCGCTGGTGACGACGGCCCGCGCCCTCGCCATGCGCTTCGACTCACGGGCGCAGTTTGTCACGGGTAGCTTTCTTCCCACCGGCTACAAGCGGCTCGGTGGCGACGGCGAATCCGACACCATCGGGGATGGCCCATCGGGCTACCTGCAGCTGGGCCGCTCCCTCGATGATTTTGACGTGGTGTTCGGCTATCCCTGGGATGACGACGCCCCTTTGATGCACGACCTCATGCGACAATACGGACGACCGGACGCCTTGCTGCTTCTCAACGATACCGAACGCGGCGTACGCGCCTTCCGTGGCGGTCGTGAAGTGACGACCCCGCAGTGACGACGCCGTCGCGACCGACCGGACTTCGCCGGGAACTCGGCGTGGTCGCCCTCGCCTCCACGGGCATCTGTTCGATGGTGGGCGCCGGCATCAACATCGTCCCCTTCGCGTTGCAGCGCACCGTGCCCGGTGTCGGTGACTGGGTGCTCGTGGCCTACGCCCTCGCGGCGGTCCCCGCGGTTCTGGCCGCCCTTTGCTACGCGATGCTCGGCAGCGCCATGCCGCGCGCCGGCGGATCGTACGTGTACGCCAGCCGCGCCATCGGCCCCTACGCGGGCTTTCTTGCCAGCTTCTCGCAGTGGTTCGGCCTGTGCATCGCCATCGGCGTGGTGTCGTACGTCATTCCGCCGTTTCTGCGCGATATCGCGGCCGCGGCGCAGTGGACGTCGGTCGCGACCGCGCTCGACCAGCGCCCGCTCCGACTCGCCCTCGCCCTCGCGTTCCTGTGGACGTTCGTCTTCGTGAACCTGCGCGGTGTCCGCGCCGTCGCGAACACGCTCATCCCGCTCATGCTGGTGATGTTCGTGTGCGGAGGCCTGGTGATCGTCACCGGCTTCTCGCATTCGTCGGCCGAATACATGACGTGGCTGGCATCACAGCAGCATGCGTTGCCGCCAGAACCGGCGCCGACGTCGTTCTGGCTGGTCGTGCCGCCGGCCGCGGCGATTCTGTTCTCGAGCTTCATCGGCTTCGACGCCATCGCGCAAGCCGGTGGTGAAGCGAAGAATCCGTCCCGCTCCATTCCGCTCGCGATCGGTCTCACCATCGCGATCGTCGGCGCATTCTACTTCCTGTTCACTGCCGCCGTGTACCACACGGTCCCGTGGTGGCATGTCGCAGCCGAGAGCCGCGTGCGCGATGTCACGGCACCCGGATTGCTCTCGCCACTCGCATCGCCGGTCGTTGCCATCATCATGGTGTCGGGCGCTGCCGTCTCCCTCATCAACGACCTGCCCGGCATGCTCCTCGGCGTGTCGCGCCTCTGCTTTGCGTGGGCCGAAGATGGCGTGTTCCCGCAGGGACTCGCCGCGGTGCACACCCGCTACGGCACACCGCATGTCGCACTGTTCGTGTCGGCGGTGCTGGCCACGATCGGCATCTTCGGCGGCCACTTCGCCGGCGATTTCTTTCTGGGTGTGGACATTCTGGTCACGGCCATGCTGGTGAATTTCATCATCATGGCCCTCTCGGTCCTGCGACTGCCCGCGCGCAATCCGTCACTCGCGCGGGACATGCGGGTGCTCCCGTCGCGCACGCTTCAGGTGGCCGTGGCTGGTACAGCCGTCGTGCTGCTCTCCATCCTGCTCGTGGTGCACACCTGGCGCGATCTGCACACCGATGTGGCCGTGTGGTATGCACGATCCACGCCGGTGTGGGTCATCGTGATGGTGATCGGCAGCGCGATCTACTGGCGCGAAACGCGCGCCCTCGCCCGCCGCGGTGGCGACCTGCACGCGATCACCTCCGTACTGCCTCCCGAATAGATGACCACGATTCCCCGCTACCCGCTCGCTCCCGGTCTTGAGATCTCCCGCGTCCTGACCGGCTTGTGGCAGTTGGCCGACATGGAACGCGATGGCCGCGTGTTCGACCGCGACGCGGCCGCGCACGCGATGGCCGAGTACGTGGAGCATGGCTTCACCACGTTCGACATGGCCGACCACTACGGGTCGGCCGAAGAGGTGGCGGGGGTCTTCCGTCAGCACGTCCGCCCCGATGCACCGGTGCAGTGCCTCACCAAGTGGGTGCCGGAGCCCGGCCCCGTGAGCGCAGGCGACGTGCGTACGGCGATCGACCGCGCCTGCGCGCGACTGCGCACCGACCGCCTCGATGTGCTCCAGTTTCACGCCTGGACCTTCTCCGACCCGCGCTGGCTGGATGCCTTGTGGTATCTGGAAGCGGAACGCGATGCCGGCCGCATCGGCGCGATCGGTCTCACGAATGTCGATACCGCGCATCTGCGCGTGGCCGTGGCCAGCGGCATTCGCATTGCGAGCAATCAGGTGAGTGGTTCACTGCTCGACACGCGCTTCACCAGCAAGCTCGCACCGTACGCGTTGGCGCATGGCGTCGGACTGCTCTGCTACGGCACGCTGCTGGGCGGATTTCTCAGCGAGCGGTGGCTCGGGGCCGCGGAACCCGACTGGGATTCGCTCAGCACCTGGTCGCAGATGAAATACGGCCGGTTCATTCGCGCCGCCGGTGGCTGGGCACCGTTTCAGGGATTGCTGCGCGCCGTGCATGCCGTGGCCACGAAGCACGGCGTGTCGATGGCGGCCGTCGCGAGTCGATGGGTGCTCGATCAGCCCGGCGTGGCCGGCGTGATCATCGGTGCGCGTCTGGGACAGTCGGCGCATGTGGCCGATACGGCACGGCTGTTCACCTTCACGCTCGATCAGGATGATCACCGCGCGATTGCCGAGGCGCAGTCGGCGCTGACGGCGATCCCCGGTGACTGTGGCGACGAGTACCGTCATGCACCGTATCTCACGGCCAGCGGTGACCTCAGCCACCATGTGTCGCAGTTTCCGGCGCCGTTCGCCACACGCCCCGGCGTGAATGGACGCACACTCGCACTCAGCGGCACCGTGTGGGAGCCGATGGCCGGATACAGCCGCGCCGTGCGCAAAGGGCAGTCCATCAGCGTCTCCGGTACCACCGCCACCCACGGTGATCGCCTCATCGGCGGCACCGACGCGGCGGCGCAGGCGCACTTCGCCATCGACAAGATCGCCGGCGCCATTCAGTCGCTGGGCGGTACACTGGAAGACGTGGTCCGCACCCGCGTGTTCGTGTCGAATGTCGCGCACTGGGAACCGGTCGCCCGCGCCCACGGCGAGCGCTTCGGGCACATCCTGCCGGCGAACACGCTGGTGGAGGCGCGGCTCGTGGGCGACGAGTACCTGGTCGAAATCGAAGCGGACGCGATCGTCTCCGCATCCTGATCATCCTTCACTCCGAGATGAACGCCATGCGCCTCCGTACACACTCCCGGTCACTCGTCGCCGCGGCGGTCGCCATGTCGGCGTTCGCGATGTCGACCGTCGCCACCCAGGCCCGCGCGCAGGGGAAGGGCACGGATCCGTTGTCGGCCGAGATCGAAACACGTCTGATGGCCGTGATGCCCAAAGTCGTCGCGTGGCGTCGCGATATTCACGAGCACCCCGAGCTGTCGAATCAGGAAGTGCGCACGGCCGCGCTCGTGGAGAAGCATCTGCGCGCGCTCGGCTTCGAGGTGCAGGCAAACGTGGGCAAGACCGGCGTGATCGGCATTCTGCGCGGCGGGAAGCCGGGGCCGGTGGTCGCGTTGCGCGCCGACATGGACGCGCTCCCCGTGACCGAGCTAGTGGACCTGCCCTTCAAGAGCACCGTCCGCACGATGTACAACGGCCAGGAAGTGGGCGTGATGCATGCCTGCGGTCACGACAATCACGTCGCGATCATGATGGGCACCGCCGAACTGCTCGCCGGCATGAAGGAGCGCATCCCCGGCACGGTGAAGTTCATCTTTCAGCCGGCCGAAGAAGGGCTGGGTGGCGCGGAGTCGATGGTGAAGGACGGTGCGCTCGAGAACCCGCGCCCGTCCGCGATTTTCGGCCTGCACGTGTGGCCGTCGGCACTGGGGTCACTCAGCACGCGCGCCGGTGGCTTCATGGCGGCCGCCGATCAGATCGACATCGTGGTGAAGGGACGGCAGACGCACGGCTCCGCGCCGTGGTCGGGCGTGGACCCGATTGTGATCGCCGCGCAGATCGTGATGGGGCTGCAGACGGTGGCCAGCCGGCAGATCGATGTCACGTCGGCCCCGGCCGTCATCACCATCGGCATGATTCAGGGCGGCAATCGCGGCAACATCATTCCCGACAGCGTGGTCATGATCGGCACGATCCGCACCTTCGATCCCGAGATGCGGAAAGACATTCACCTGCGCGTGAAGCGCACGGTGGAAGACATCGCAACGTCGGGCGGCGCGACGGCACGCGTGAACGTGTCCATCGGCGGGCTCATCACGCAGAACGATGCGTCACTGCTGGAGAAGATGACGCCCACGCTGCAGCGCACGGCGGGCGACGGCGGATTCAAGATCGTCAATCCGGTCACCGGCTCCGAGGACTTCCCCGCCTTCACCAAGGAAATCCCCGGACTCTTTTACTTCCTCGGCGTCGCCCCCAAGGGAATGGACCAGAAGTCGCAAGCGGCCAATCACTCGCCGCTGTTCTTCGCCGACGAAGCCGCGCTGCCGACCGGCGTGCGCGCCATGGCCAATCTCGCCGTGGATTATCTCAAGAGCGGCGGCATCGCGACCGCCAAACCGGCGATGAAGCAGTAAGTCGCTACGCGCTCTCTTACGCCTCGATGAACGTCTCCGAGTGGATCAGCCACCCCATTTCGCTGAAGCGCCACTCGGCCACGTAACTCCCGCCCTGTTCGTGTAGCCCCGCTTTCAGGCGCCACCGACCAACCCAGCGTCCGCGCTCGGTGGCGCGCATCGGATCCACGAGGGTGACCTGCTCGATCGTGCGCACGTACGTCACGAACGCACGATCGGCAAATTGTTCGGCGAACGCGACGCGTGATGCGTCGCGGCCGGTGAGTGTCGGTCCACCGGCCACGCCGACCACGATATCCGGTGCCATGAACGACACCGTGCGGTCGGCGTCGTGCGCCGCAATCGCCTGATTGGACTGCGCGCGCAGCGCACGAATCTGATCGCTTCCCATCGTCACGGCGTCGCTCACATCGTGGTGCGCTTCTTCGGCTTCACGTACTGATCGAGCCAGGCCGTCATCTCGGCCAGCGCCTGACCGACGCTTTCCCGCGCGCGGTAGCCATGCGCCTCACCGGGGAGCTGCACATAGCGCGTGGTGGCCCCGTTCCCCTTGAGCGCCTGATACATCCGCTCGCTCTGAATCGGATACGTGCCGGTATTGTTGTCCGCCATGCCGTGCACCAGCAGGATCGGATCCTTGATCTTGTTGGCGTACGTGAACGGCGACATCGCGCCGTAGAGTTCGGGCGCATCCCAGTAGGTGCGCTCTTCGCCCTGGAAGCCGAACGGGGTGAGGGTGCGGTTATAGGCGCCGCTTTCCGCCACGCCGGCGCGGAACAGGCGGGTGTGCGCCAGCAGGTTGGCCGTCATGAACGCGCCGTACGAGTGTCCGCCCACGCCGATCCGATCGCGGTCGGCCACACCCATCGCCACGATGGTATCCACCGCCGCCTTGGCGCTGGCCGTGAGCTGCTCCACGTAGCTGTCGTTCGGTTCCTTGCCGTCCACGCCGACGATCGGCATGGTCGGGTTGTCCATCACACCATAGCCCTGCGTGAGCATGAACAGGTGTGAGGCGCCGCTCGGCCGCACGAACCGGTACGGCGAGCCGACCACCTGCGACGCGGCTTCACGCGAGCGGAACTCGAGCGGATACGCCCACAGGAAGAACGGCAGCGGACCGTCCTTCGCCTTGTCGTAGCCGGCCGGCAGATAGATCGTGGCCGACAGCTTCACGCCATCGGGGCGCGTGTACGTGATCAGCTGGCTCGTGACACCGGCGAACACCGGCGCCGGATCGGTAAACTGCGTGAGCGCACGCGGCGCGGTCTTACGCCCGAGATCGCGCACGAAATAGTTGGGCGCATCGGCCTTCGACTCGCGGCGCGTGAGCGCCACGGTGCCATTGGCGTCGAGCATGCCGATCGGCTGCTCGTAGTAGGGCGCCGCACTCTGAAACACCCGCGTCTTGCGGGCGGTGGCCACGTCGAAGCGATCCACGAACGGTCGATCGCCTTCCGGTCCGGCACCAAGCCCGCTCAGGAAGGCGACCTTCTTGTCGGGCGTCGTCAGGAGCACCGTCTGGCCGCGCGCATCACGCGCGGTGAGGAAATCGCCGGGATCGGCGTAGCGATCTTCACTCGAGCGCTCCCACAACAGCCGCGGTGCCTTGGCGCCCGACGGATCGATGATCCAGCTGCGCGTCTTGCGGGTCTTGCCTTCATTCTCACGGGCGATGGCCAGTCCTGCGGTGCCCCAGGTAATGGTGCCAGCGCGCCACGCCGTTTCCAGCAGCGTCTTCGGCGTACCGGTGAACGGCGCCTCGAGCAGCGCAATGCGATCACGCTTGTCGGCCTTCGAGTCGCTATCACCACCGTCGAGCGCTTCCACCCACGCCAGCGTGGCATCGACATCGCGACGCCACTGCACGTTGCGGATACCGGCCAGCGCGCCGTTGCCGCCCCATGGCACGCGCTCGATGAGCGGACGGCTCACGATCGACTTCACGACCGCGCCATCCATCGACCACACTTCGGTGCGCGTGGGGAAGTAGTTCAGCGGGACCGTGTACGAGAACGGACGCGACAACGTGCTCACCAGCAGGTAGCGGCCATCGGGCGAGGCGCTGACATCGGTGCGCATGCCGGGTGCACCGAGCGTCTTCACCGTGCCGTCGAGCGACACGAGCGCGAGCTGACTCGTGCCGTAGTGCTCGAAGATCGCTTCGTCGAACGGGCTCTTGAGCAGATCCTGATACGTGGCGGCGCGGTCACTGCGACCGGTGAGCGCTTCCTGCACGATCGGTCCTTCCGGCGTGGTCGTCATGGCCGGAGCCGCACCGCGCGACGCCGGCACAAACGTGCAGGCCAGCGACACGGTGGACACCCACGAGCAGGGATTGCCCAGAATCGCCGTGAGGCGCTGCGACGTGAGCGGCTTCGCCTGTGCCGTCGCCACGTCGGCGATCCACAACGTGATCGCGTCATCGCTGGTCACGGTGAAGGCGATCTTCTGACCGTCGGCCGACCACGACACGTTCTCGATGCTGCCACCGGCCGGAATCGACGCCTCAATCTTGCGGGCCGCACCACCGCTCACCGCTTGCAGCGAGAGCCCGGTGTAGCTCTGACCACGCGTCGGTCCGCTGGTCTTGGGATCAAAGCGTAAACCGGCCAGACGATACTCGAACGCCGCGACTTCACTGATGGGGGGCAGCGCCGGACGTTCCAGCAGCAACAGCCGCTGACGGTCGGGACTCATCTGCACCAGCGGCGTCGCGGGCTGGTCGAGAATCTGTGCAATCGGCTGCGGCGGCTGCCGGTACTGCGCCTGCGCCACGGCCGGCACGAAGGCCGGAGCCAGCGCCACGAAGACCGCGAGGAAGCGCGGCGAGCGAGAAAGGAGGTTCACACGTGTCCCGATGTTCGAAGTGGAAATCCGACCTGCCTGAGCAACCTGCACCAGCAACCTGCACCAGCAACCTGCACCAGCGAACTGCGTTACCGCAGCGTCATCACCAACCCGTTGTGCGCCTTGATCACCCCGGCCCGCTGAATGGCGAAACCGTTTTCATGGCAGTACAACCCCATCTGCCGCACATCCATCAGTTCGCGGTAGCCGTGATTCATCCAGTCGGCCATCAGGTTGTAGAACACGCGCGACTTGAACTGATTGCGCGGCGTGGTCATCACCACGGTGCCGCCCGGCTTCAGAAAGCGCCGGTGCATCTCGAGGCACTCCGCCTTGTGCGCGTCGGGAAAATGCTCCAGCAGCCCGATCGAGACCACGACGTCGAATTCCCTGCCGTACTTCAGGTCGCGAATGTCGGCGACCTCGAAGTGAATCGGCATCTCGTCGCGGTACCACACGCGCTGATGTCCCGTGGTCGGATCGACACCGAGGAACGGATAGTCGAGCGGGAACTTGCCGAAGCGGTCGGTGGCGCAGAACGCATCGTAGTCCACCAACACGATCTCGCCGCCTGGATACATCGCCGCCAGCTGCATCGCCTCGTAGCCGTCGGCGGCCCCCAGAAAGAGAATGCGCGGCTTCTTCACGTTGAGTCCGGCGAACAGCGCACGCTTGCCGCGCGGATCCCACACGGCGTCTTCGACGCGCATGATTTTGTTCCACACCGCCAGATAGGCGATGTCCTGCAGGGCCTCCGTGGCCTCATGC
Organism: Gemmatimonadota bacterium; assembly: GCA_947462095.1. GTDB lineage: Bacteria > Gemmatimonadota > Gemmatimonadetes > Gemmatimonadales > Gemmatimonadaceae > Gemmatimonas. The sequence goes on along the minus strand of CANHNQ010000008.1, from coordinate 26,917 downwards.
AGATCCAGCCGCGACAGCGCGTCACCGAACTGCGCCTTGGCTTGGCTTTGCGCCTCGGGCACGTCGGTCAGGAAAAACTGATGGAACGCGGTGTTGAACAGGCGCCAGCCGTCGGCAATCGGCAGCGGCCGCTGATGGTCCTGCTCGTAGCGCCGCCGCGCGCTCGACCACTTCTCGGTCCGATACGGCCGGCCCACATCACGCCACGTGAGCGTGGACCAATCCATCGCACTCACGTCGTCGAACAGGTCGGGGGCCTGGTCGCGCAGATCGATACGGTACTGACCGGTCAGCTCATGGTGACCGATGTCATGACGCGCGCGACGCGGTCGTCCCCACGGGCGACTGGCCTGAGCAGGAAAGGCGCGCGTGCTGGCCGCAGCGGTGTCGGGGGCGATCAGCGTAGCCATGCGGGACTCGGAAGGAATGAGGATAGCCATTGGAGTCTGGATGCTCCCGCCGCCGGGCGCCAGTGGAGCGCCTAGCCGGAATCGGCGTGGGACCGTATCCTCGGGGGCGGCGGCGGCATCCTGAGTGGCGGCCGGACACGCACTCCCGTACTCCTGTGACCCCGGAACGCAGACATGAGCGACGCCCCGCACGACGAGTTGAGCCGGCGCGACTTTGGGAAGCTGCTTGGCGCGGCCGCCCTGGGCGGCGCGCTCCCCGACCTGGTTCGGGCCGACGCGGCGCCATCACGGCCCGCGCCGCCCTCGACGGCCAGCGACGAGCTCTGCGCCCTCACCGCCGTCGAGATGGCGGCACGCATTCGCCGGCGTGAGCTCTCCGCGGTCGAGGTGATGGAGGCCCATCTGGCCCGCATCGAGCGCGTCAATCCGCGCATCAATGCCATCGTGACGCTGGTGCCGGAACGTGCCCTCGCCGACGCCACACGCGCCGATACCCTTCAGGCGCGCGGTGGCCCGCTCGGCCCCCTCCACGGCCTCCCCGTGGCCCACAAGGACCTCGTGGCCACCGCCGGCATCCGCACCACCTACGGATCGCCGATGTACCGCGACAACATCCCCACCGCCGACGCGCTGATCGTGACGCGCCTGCGGGCGGCCGGGGCGATCACCGTGGGTAAGACGAATACGCCGGAGTTCGGGGCGGGGTCGAACACGTTCAACGCCGTCTTCGGTGCCACGCGCAATCCCTACAATCCGGCCAAGACCGTCGGTGGCAGCAGCGGCGGCTCCGCCGCGGCCCTCACGGCGGGCATGGTACCGATCGCCGATGGCAGCGACACCGGCGGCTCGCTCCGGAATCCGGCGGCGTGGAACAACATCGTGGGCTTTCGCCCCACGCCCGGCCGCGTGCCCGACAATGACGGCTCCTGGTCACCCCTGTCGACCGGCGGCCCGATGGCCCGCACCGTCGCCGACGTGGCGCTGTTCCTGAGTGCCATGGTCGGCGCGTATGCGCCGGATCCGCTCGCGATCGATCAGGACGGCGCCGCGTTCCGTGCACCACTCGCCCGTGCCATGAAGGGCACCCGCATCGCGTGGTTCACGAACCTCGGCGGCCTTCCCTTCGAACCGGAAATCACCCGCGTCGTCAACGCCAACAAACAGGCGTTCGCGGACCTCGGCTGCGTCGTCACGGAAGCGGAGCCCGACTTCACCGGTGTGGATGACGCCTTTCCGATCCTGCGGCATCTCTCGTACCACAGCAGCTACGCGAAGCTCGCGCGAGAGAACCCCACGATGTTCAAGGACACCGTGAAGTGGGAGATCGCCGAAGCCGAGCGGAACAGCGGGGCCGATGTCGCCCGCGCGTCGGCGCGGCAGGCGCGTATGTCGATCGACGTCTCCGCGTTCTTCGACCGGTTTGACTACTTCGTACTGCCGGTCACGCAGGTGGAGCCGTTCGATCTCACCACCGAATATCCCACCTCCGTCGCCGGCGTGGCCATGCCGACGTACATCGACTGGATGCGGTCGTGCTGGTACGTGACCTTCATGGGCTGCCCCTGCATCTCGGTGCCGGCCGGCTTCAGCGCGAACGGGCTCCCGGTCGGGCTGCAAATCGTGGGGCGACGCCGCAACGACTGGGGCGTCCTGCAGATGGCGCACGCCTTCGAACAGGCCACCCGGCACGGACTGCGTCGACCGGCGCTGTAACGCTCCCTCGAGCGGGGCGTCGGTCGACGAAGATCAGCGGCGCTGTGTTCCCGCCGTATCGGTCAACGCCCGGAGAAACTGCACGAGCACACGCTGCTCCCGGGTCGTGAGGTGCAGGCGGTCGGCGGGCAATGTCTGGTTATCCAGCGCCACCCCGATGCCTGCGCCACCGCCGCGATTGTAGAAGTCGATGACCGACTCCAGCGTTGGATAGGCACCATTGTGCATGTAGGGCGCCGTCAACGCGACATTGCGAAGGGAGGGCGTGCGGAAGGCGTACTTGTTCGGCGCGGCACCCGCAATCCGATGGCGTCCGACGTCGGGATCGATCCGAGCGCCGGAGGTGACCGGACGTGTCGGTACGCCCAACACTTCCACCTCCGACTTTTGGTACATCGGGGGCACCGTCCCGTTCGTGAGCGGCAGGAAGTGACAGGTCGCGCACCTGCCCTTCCCCACGAACACGTTGAATCCCGCCCGCTCGTCGGTGCTCAACGCCGAGGTATCCCCCCGGAGCGCCCGATCCACCGGAGCATTCAACGACGTCAGGCTCCGCATGTACGCCGCGAGCGCCGCGCGAATTCGCGCCGGCGTAATGGCGCTATCGACGCGTCCGGTCCGGCGTGCAAACGCCGCGCGGAACTGCGTCACCAACGCGGTATCCGAGGCGAGTGACGTCGAGACCTCGGCGAGCCGTGCGTGCATTTCATCCACGTTCTGCACGACTTCGGTGACCTGGTCCTCGAGGTAGGTGGTACGAAGGTCGCTGAACGAGCCAACCTGCAGACCGATGTTGATCACGGTGGGCGTATTGCGCGGAAGCGGCTGCCCGCGCCGACCGGGGCTCGCTTTCAGACTGTCCGTAAACGCGCGCTCCGGCACATGACATGCACTGCAGGCCCGCGAGTTGTCGCCGGACAGGCGCGCATCATGAAAGAGCGCGCGGCCAAGCGCCACGCGCGCAACAGGCTCGTCGCGTGTGTCGATCGGGGCGAAGGCGAGCACATCGAAGGCACCCGAGTCGAAGAGAGTGATCGCCTGCATCCGGAAGGCGCGCCGTTCGTCGGGCTGGCCGATGCCGAGCACGATGCGCTGCGCGTTGAGTGCGCGCGTGAGCGGATTGGCGTGCTGTACCAGAAACGCGAGATGGTTGAACGCATCACGATCACCAGACACGCGCAATCCGCGCTGCGCGCCACGGAGGAGGGAATCCACCCGGCTCCAACCCGGGTTGTTGCTGCGGAATGGGGCAATGGCGCGGGCGATACCCTCCAGCGCCGCGTCCGCCTCGGGAAGCGACTGCCCTGCCACCGGTGAATCGAACCCCGTGATACCGAGCGAGACGATCCGGGCCATTTCGAGTTTGACCGCATCCCACACGCGATCGTCCGTCACCACCTGCGCGCCAAGCATCGTACTGGCGCGCGTCAGGATCTGCCGCAGTGTACGGACTTCCGTCTGGAGTGCCTCGCGTTCAGCCTGCGGGTCCGCGCCAAACAGCGCCTCTTCTACGACCTGAAATCCGGTCGGTGGCGTCACGATCTCGGGGCCCTCGTGCTCTTCCGCATGCGGAAGCGCGGCCCCGTTGATGTCGCGCGAGGTGGTGGGCGCGTAGTACTCGAGCGCCAGCTCGACGTGCTTGAACGACACGCGGGCAGCCGCGAACGCGCGGCGCGCCCGTTGCACCTCATCATCCGTGGCGAGCGTTGACACCGCGCTGTCCAGCTGGGCCGCGCGGATGACCAGCGAATCCATGTCGGCGCGCCATGAAGCGAGCGCCCGCATCGCACGCGGATCTCCGGCGCGTGCCTGCTCCGGCACGACCGAGGGAGTATCCACGCACGAGCCGGCCGCAGCGGTGACGAGCACCGCTGCGACCAGCCCACGCACACGACGTACCATCCGCACTAGCGCGGCAGTCCCTTCACGATGACCAGCTGGCTCGCCTGATCCTCCGTCGGACGCACGGTGCCGCCATCCACACCCCGATACTTCGTGCCGCGCCACGAGTGCGGCTGCAGCGACAGCATGAACGTGTTCTCCTGGCCCAGTTCCGCCGACACGTCGACCATCGCACCGAACTCCCAGCCGGCCTTGCCCGCCGGACGCGCGCCGACGGCATTGTAGATCGCCGCATCAGCGGCCGTACGCCGGTGGTCGAGCTCGATCACGGGGCGCAACTCGCGCGTGGCGATGTTGTACTGGTAGATCCAGCCGTCGTGCGCCTCGTCGCCGTAGCCGTTGTCGTCTTCCTGCGGATACACATAGTTGGTGCCGACATAGATGTTGTCGACGTTCTGGAACGTCTTGGCCGGCCCGTTCCGGTCATCACCATCCATCACCAATTCCAGCGTACCCGACAGCGGGCTGCTTTCATCGAGCTTCACGCGATACACGCGGCCGTACTTGCTGCGGCTGTAATCGGCGTTCACGCCCGTGTTGTTCTGGCCCGTCACCGTGAAGTAGATCTCGCGGTTGTTCGCCGCCGAACCCTTCCGGTAGTCCACGTCTTCCACGCGCGCAAAGCGCATCGCGTTCACCGCGACCGTGGCGAGGTTGATCTGCCGGCCGGTGAGCGTCTTCTGGTTGGCGATCTGCCGGAACTGCACGGGATACGTCTGCCCGACCACCATGTCACGTTCCCGCGTGTTGTTATCGGTGCGCGCGAGCACATAGAGGTTGCCGTTATCGAGATCGCCGACCGTGTTGGCCACGTACATCGCCAGCTGGCCGCCTTCGGCACCAGAATCGTCGTCACCGATCATGATCACGGTGCGGTTCGGATACGCGAGCTTCGGCAGCGGCAGCGACTGCTCGGAGTTCCAACGGCCGAGGGCCGAGAGGTAGCGCGGCGTGTTCGCTGCGCCCGACGGATCCACGGCGAGAATCTCCGACTCTTCGCTGCTTTCACCGTTGGTGAGGAAGAGCGGGCCGAAACCGTGCGTTTCCTGCGTGGCCAGCGTGGCCGAGCAGAGACGGTAGCGGCCGGCCGTCGAGTTGACGATATAGTCGCCCGAGATCGGCTTGAGCGTGGGATCGAACTTCACGCGAGACACCGCGAAGTTATCCTCGTGATTCACGATCACCGTGAAGCTGCCGTCGGTGTTGCGCGTGAATCCCGCGCCGTCGGCCGATCCGCCGAACACAAAGCTCGGCGAACCGGGCAGCTGATCGTCGCTGCCGATCAGGCTGTAAATCTCGACGCCGGAGATCAGCGATTTCGCGAGCGCCGGCGTGACCGACTGGTTCTTGAGCGCGACCGGCGCAATCGGCTTGATATCGGTGCCGGCATCGTCACCGCAGGCGGCCAGGAACAGGCCGCATGATGCGGCGAGTGTACGGGAGGCAACAGTCGTAGAAATGCGCATTGGTCCAGCGTCCTCGAGGGATGATCCGTGGCGAATGACGAGATCAGGTCATGATCCCGTCGGACGCAGCACGATCAACGGCACTCGTGACGGATGCGACACCTTCACGTCACGCGCGGGTCACCGAACCGTCTCGGTCCGCGCGCGGACGGCGTTCAGCTCAGTCCGAACTCTTCCCGCGCCTGACGCGCCGCACGGCTCTGCACGTCGCCGGCACCGAGCGCGGTACCGAGCGCGGCGCCACCGGATTCGCCGGCGGTCACCAGCGCCATGGCGTCTTCGCGACGCGCCAGCAGCGTCCAGAATTCGCCGGCATCGGGATCGGCCCCTGCATCGGCCGGAAGCAGCGCGTACATCGCCTTGTACATCATTGAGAAGGCAAAGAAGAGCGCCAGCATATCGGGGAGCACGAGCACCAGACGCGTGATCGCATTGACATTGGCCACCTGGTCATTGAACGCCGGCGTGTTGAAGGGGGCCACGACCAAGCGGAGGTTGATCACATAGTTCGCGGCACCGGCCGCGAGATTGGTCACGCCGATCAGCAACCCCGCGCGCTGCATCGCCCTCAGCACCGTCGGCTCATCGAGCAGCCGGTCCATCTGCTGTTCGCGCTCGGGGGTATCGGGACCGAGTCCCTGCAGCGCGATCGATCGCGTCACGGGGCGGCTCATCAGCGCGGTCACGCCGAACACGAAGAAGGCGAGCAGGTAACTGGCGCTGTCCTTGAACGCGAACAGGGCGCCGTCCACGTACCAGAACGCAAGCGCCCCGCGCATCACTGCCGACAGCCCACCGTAGGTCGTGATGAAGTTGAACCGCCGGGTGATCACGAACAGGTCGAGCATGACCCACACCACCGGCACCAGCGCCGCCAGCAGGTACGCGTTGAGCGTCCCCAACGGAGCGGTGCCGTACTTCAGGATCACCACCGGCGCCGCTGCGCCGATCAGAATGTCCAGGGTGAGTTTCAGTGTCTTCGACATGGACAGGGAATCTCACCGGGGTGGGGGGTGGGCGGTACCCGCGGGGAAGCATCTGAACGGCCAACTCCCTTGTCAGCAGGGGAGAGGGATTCAGGGGGCAGGAGGCAGGTGAGCCGCGCGCTGGTGCTGCTGCCTCTTCCCTGACACCCTCCCTCCTACTTCCTAAGGTGTTGTCACTTCACGGTCTAGCGCCTACTCGCCGAGCCCAGCCCCAGCGCCAGATTCAACCACCGCACAAACGGCGTCATCGCCGCATAATGCTTCGCCAGCGTCTGCGGCAGCGTCGGGCTCGTGACCTCGTCGGGTGTGAGCTCGGTCCACGCCGTATACGACTGATACCGCAGCCAGGCAGCCGCCGGATGATCGGCCGCGAATCCGCGCGGGAGACGGGTCAGCATCCCGTCGGTGTCGAGATCGCCGAAGCGGCGGCGGAACCCGCGCCCCTGCACGATCTCCTCGAACCCCTCGAGGTCGTCGGTGAGCGCCTGGCGAATCTTGTTCACCGCCGAGCGCGGCGGCATCCAGATGCCGCCACCACAGAACGACTTCCCCGGCTCAATGTGGAAGTAGAACCCGGCGCCGCCGTGCGCCGCTTCGGTGCCGACGCCGCGCCCCGCATCCCGATGAAAGAACCAGCACGCCGCGTGCGTCTTGTACGGCGCCTTGTTCTTCGAGAAGCGCACGTCGCGATGAATGCGGAACACCGACTTCTTCGGCGATCCGATGATCTCGGGCACGATCGTCGCGAGATGCACGTCGACCTCTTCGACCAGCAACGCCAGCGGCCGCTTGATCTCGCGTTCGAAATCGCCGCGATGTTCCTCGAACCATTCCTTGCGGTTGTGCTTCGCGATGCCGCGCAGAAAAGTGAACGCCTTCGGCGTGAACCGGGTGAAGCTGTCACCGGTCAGATTTTTCATGACATCCCCGATGACATCGACATCGCCAGTGCGTCCACCGACGACGACATGGCGGGAAACAAAAAGCGCAGGAAGAGTCCGGAGCGCTCGCCCCACGCCTGCTCGTCATGCAGCGCACCATCGGCTTCCATGTACAGCAGGTCGTGGCCGGGCTGCCACCCCTGTCGCAGCAGCATACGGTACAGCAACCGCGTGCCCTTGAGCATGCGCTGCTCACCGGTCCCGACGTCGAGCCAGATCTTGAGCTCGGGACGCCGCCCGTTGGAGGCCGCCAGCTGCCGCACGATCCAACGGTCATCCCACCACACGCTGGGTGACAACAGGCCGAGCTTACCGAACACCGCCGAGTGCGTGAGCCCCAGATGCAGCGTGAGCAGTCCGCCCAGCGAACTGCCGGCCAGACCCGTATCACGCGCGCCGCGACGGGTGCGCCAGTTGTGATCCACCCACGGCTTGAGCTCGTACACCAGCATCTGGCCGTACCGATCGGCCAGTCCGCCCGCGTCGTGTGCGTTGTCGCGGGTCGGCGTGTACTCGTCGATGCGGTCGCGCCCCGCATTGCCGATCGCCACGATGATCATCGGCTCGATCACCTGCGCATGCATAAGCGCGCGCGCCGTGGTATCGATGCCCCACTGCACGCCGAACGGCGACATCGCGAGATCGTCGAACACATTCTGCCCGTCGTGGACATACAGCACGGGATACCGCCGATCGCGATGCAGCGCGTAGTCGGGCGGCAGACAGACGATGACGTCGTGCGGATGCGGCAGGAACCGCGACCGGATCTCCGTGAAGTGCAACAGCGAGCCCACCACCTGCGGAACGGGCGGCTCGGGGTGCAATTCGTCGGACAATCCGGCATGCACCACGAGCTCAGACCAGATCCGTTACGGTGCCATTCGCCACGAAGGAATCGAGATTCGCGAGCGCGCGCATGCCCATGTTGGTGCGCGTTTCGATCGTAGCGCTCCCCAGATGCGGCAACAGCACCACGTTCTCGAGCTCCTTGAGCTCGGCCGTCACGCTCGGCTCGAACTCGTACACGTCGAGTCCGGCACCGGCGATCTTCCGTTCCTTCAGCACCGACGTCAGCGCGGCCTCGTCCACCACGTCGCCGCGCGCCGTATTCACGAGATACGCGTGCTCCGGCATCAGCGCGAGCGTGCGGGCATTCATGAGGTGACGCGTTTCGGGCGTGGCCGGGCAGTGCAACGACACCACGTCGGCCCGCGCGAGCAGCGCGTCCAGCGACGCCATCCGTTCGGCGCCGGCCGGCCCCGCCGTGGCCGGGTCGTCGATGCGCGGATCACGCGGTGCATGGTAGATGATCTTCATGTCGAACGCCGCAGCCGCCTGACGCGCCACGGCCCGACCGATGCGACCGTACCCCACGATCCCCAACGTCTTCCGACGCAACGTGCGCCCCAGCATGAACGTCGGACGCAAACCACCCCACGCCCCGGCACGCACATGCCGTTCGCCTTCACCCAGCCGGCGCATCGTCATCAGCATCAGTGCGATGGCGATGTCGGCCGTGTCCTCGGTGACGACGTCGGGCGTATTGCTGATCGTGATGCCGGCGCGCTTGGCCGCCGCCACGTTGATGTGATTCACACCCACACCCACGTTGCACAGCATGCGCGTACGGATGCCCGGCGTGTCGAAGATCTCTTCGCTCCAGCGGTCGCTCACCGTGGTCATCACGATATCGGCCTGCTGCAGCACCTGCTTCAGCTGATCCGGCGCCAGCGCGACGTCGGTCTTGTTGAACAGGGCGTCGTACCGCGTTGCGATCTCTGCTTCCACCGCCGCCGGCATCTTCCGCGTGACCACCACGCGCACGTTCTTCGTATCCGTGGAGAGCACGCTCATGCGCCCACCCGCCACTGCTGCAGCGCGGCGCCGACGCCGCTGCCGAGTGTGATCGGGATGCCGGCATCGCACAGCGCCATCTCCACCCCCGACAAGGCACCCGCCAGCGTCAGGCTGTTCGTGTCGCCCAGGTGGCCGATGCGGAACACCTTGCCCGCCACTTCGTTCAGCCCCGAACCCAGCGAGATGTCGTAGCGCGTGAAGGCGAGCTCGATCACCTGACGCGCGTCGTGCCCCTCGGGCACCATCACCGCCGTGAGGGAGTTCGACGCGATCTCGGGACGCTTCGCACACTGGCGCAGCCCCCACGCGTTCACCGCCGCGCGCACACCATTGGCCAGGAACCGGTGACGCTCGGCCACCGCCGCCATGCCCTCGTCGAGCAGCATCGTGAGCGCTTCATCGAGACCGAACAGCAGCGACAGCGCCGGCGTACTCGGGAAGAAGCCCTGCGCGTTGTTGGCGCGCATCGCACGCAGATCGAAGTACGCGCGCGGCATCGTGCAGCTGTCCACGCGGGCGAGCGCCTTCTCGCTCATGTACAGAATGCCGAGCCCAGCGGGCAGCATGAACCCCTTCTGCGTACCCGTGATCGCGCAGTCCACGCCCCACGCATCGAACTGGAAGTCGAGACTGGCGATCGAACTCACGCCGTCCACGAACAGCAGCGCCGGGTGCTTCGCGCGATCGATGGCGGCGCGCACCGCCGCCACGTCGCTCGTGACACCGGTGGCCGTTTCGTTGTGCACCAGCAGCACCCCCTGAATCTCGTGCGCCGTATCGGCGGCCAGTGCCGCCTCGATACGCGCCGGATCAGCAACCTCTCCCCACGGCTCTTCGATCACGTCCACCTGATAGCCGAGGGCGCGCGCCGTCTGGATGAACAGGTGCGAGAACTGCCCGAAGCGCACCGCCAGCAGCCGCGCGCCGGGGTTCACCGTGTTCACCAGCGCCGCTTCCCACATCGCGGTACCCGTGGCCGGGAAGACGAACGGCTCGCCCTTCGTCTGGTGCACGACCTGCGGTAGACGCGAGAGGATCGATCGCGTCAGCGCGGGAAACGCCGATGAGCGATGATCTTCCATCGCCCGGTGCATGGCGCGCTGCAGTCGGTCGGGAACCGGCGTCGGTCCCGGAATCTGAAGAAAGTGCCGTCCGGCCATCGATTACGTCGGAGAGGGAAGCGTGATCTCGACCGCCGGGGCGTCCGGCGTGTCGTCGGAGGAATCATCGTGTTCGTCGTGCTCGTCGTCGTGCGTGTCGTCGTGCTCGTCGTCCGGCTCGGTCGACTGATCGGGATCGAGCACGCGCAGCAGCCGCCGGCACAGCCGCGCCAACCGCGCCCGCTGTTCGCCGCTCAGTTCGGCCATGATCGCCACGATCGCATCACTGCGCGCCGGGGCGGTGCTCGCCAGCACGGTGCGCCCGTCGTCGGTGAGGTACACCGAAATGAATCGTCGATCGGTGGCGTGACGCTCACGCCGTACCCAGCCGCGCGCTTCCAGCGCGTCGATGATCGCGGTCATCTGCGCCTTGCTGCGCCCCAGCGCCTCGGCCAGTTCCTGCTGATGCACCGGTCCACGCGCCTGCAGCGTTTCCAGCACACCGAATTGCGACGCCGAGAGCCCGAACGGATGCACCGCCTGCTCGACCTGCGCCGCCGCCATCGAGGCGGCGCGCTGCAGCGTCGAGTACGCGTCGAGGGCACGGCGGCGTTTCTTCTCTCCCTTACTCATGCGGGCGTTGGTGGTCGGAGGACAAGGACAACGGTTCAGCGGAACAGCGCACTACTGGCGGGTCACGCCCGCATGTCGCGTCGCCATACGCTCGGCGAGCACCGTCGCGATCGCCATGATCGTCTCCTGCGGATTCACACCGAGAGACGTGGGAAGCAGGGACCCGTCGGAAATGTACAGCCCGCGCACGCCGTGCCGCTCACCTTCCGGGGTCGCGCCCGACGTGGACGGGTCGGTGCCCATGCGACAGGTGCCGTTCACGTGGGCCGAGAAGAGACCGATACGATTCGGGCCGACCGATCCTTCCTCGAGCCGGGCCACGTCGGTCGCCGAACGCACCACGAGCGGGGTGGAATGCATGGTGCCTACCTCACGGGCCCCGGCCGCGAAATGCAGCTGTGCCGTCGCCGACAACGACGCGCGCACCCGACGCTGGTCTTCCGGCGTGAGGGCGTATGTGATGGACGTCTCACCCCGGCGGTTCACCAGCACCCGACCGCTCGAGCGCGACCGCTCGGCCCCGTCGCGGGTGAGGCCGATCAGCACGCCCAGCTGATTGAACGACGACATCAGCGCGCGGTGCGATTCACCGAACCCGGGCATCGCGGCCGCGGTGAACGAGGGGTGCATCGGCGGCGTTTCGATCCAGAATCCGTAATCGGTGCCGCGCCACCGCAGATGCTCGTCGCACATGGTGGTGAGTGGAATGCCGGTACTGGTCACGATCTCACGGTCGTAACGTCCCCACACGGCGGTCGTGGGGTGCAGACGCAGATAGTGACCAACGCCACCGCCACCGAGTCCCGAGCGCTGCAGCAGCGCCGGCGTACCGATCGCGCCGCCGGCCACGACCACGACGGGCGCGTCGATGGTGAGCGTGCGCGCGGGGCGCCCCGAATGCGGATCGCGCACGGTGGCGTGCACGCGCTTGAGCGGCGGTGTCCCCGCACCGGTATCCCGCTCGCGCACCTCGATCCGGTCCACGTGCGTATCGGCGTGTAGCGTGGCGCCGGCGGTCAGGGCCCGCGGGACAAACGTCACCAGCGTGGACTGCTTCGCGTCATGCCGACAGCCCACCCCGCAGAAGCCACATCGCACGCAATTGGCCGCGTTGATGTGGGCCGTGGACACCTTCCATCCCAGCGAGCGCGCGCCGTCCAGCAGAATGCGGTTATTGGCGGAGTGCGCGTCTTCGGGCACCGCGCTGGCATGTACCTCACGCTCCACGCGCTCGAACACCGCGCTCATCTCCCGCGGCGTCATGCCGTACACGCCGGACTCCGCGGCCCACTGATCGAGCACGAAGTCGGGGGTGCGCAGCATGATCATCCAGTTCACCGTGGTCGATCCGCCCACCGTGTTGCCCTGCACGAGTGCCACCGAGGCGTCGTCGGTGGTGCGCAGCGCGCCGTCGGCGTACAGCTGCTCGGTGAGCTCGGCCTCGCGTTCGTCGAAATCAGCGCGCGTACGATACGCCCCCGATTCCAGGACCACGACCGAAAAGCCGGCTTCCGCCAACCGGGCGGCGGTCACCGCACCACCGGCGCCGGTGCCGATGACGACCACATCGGCGGTGCGATGCAGGTCGTCGCGCATGGCCACAGCAGGAATCACCCCGCGCGGCAGCGGGGCCGGCGCGATGTACGTGGGCAAGGCCACCGCGCCGCGCGCCACCGGCTCGTCGGTCCGGTTCACACCAGGCAACGGTCCTTCCCACGGCACGCGCGGCGACCGCAGATGCATCGGCCCGGCATAGCCGATGGCCTGCGAGACCTCCGAGCGCGCATAGTGCACGGCCAGCAGCAACCGACGCACGGAGTGCGCGGCGGAACGAATCGGTGCCAGCCCGGCATCGAGCCAGCGCGCGAAACAGCGCGCCTGATCATCCGCCGACAAGGTGGCAAAGCGCACCGGCTTCCCGATGGCCAGGAGGACGGCCGTGCGGCCGCCGAGGACATCGAGCGCCAGCCCCAGCTGCGCCCGACGATGCGCGGGGAGCAGCGCCAGTCGCGCATCGCACCGGACCACGAACTCGTCCGACGATTCGGTGCTGGCAGGCGCGCCCCGGAGCACACACGGCGCAAGCGCCGACAGCGACTGGCGCTGTGGCCGCGATAAATGCGGCAGCACCACGCGAGGCGGCGTACGGAGGTCGGAGGTGGGGGCGGTCACCTGCGCACGGTACCGCCCATCACCGCCGCACGCCAGCGGCATTCGACGCCGCCACCGCCGCCGGGCGACGGTCTCTGGCGTTGCGTGGCGCCTACGACCGCATGGCGAACAAGTGACGCGTCTCCTCGTGCGTCAGCACCCAGATCGAGTAGCCACCGAACAGCGTCCCCCACGGCCACCGGAACAGACGCAGCGCCGACACGATCAGGATCACGTAGCGCGCCCACTGTTGATGATTGAGCAGCGCAAAGCCGGCGACGAGCCCGAACACACTCATCGCGCCGATCACGATGGCGATCACGACGCTGGCGACGGTACCGACGAGCAGCACCACCGGGTTGAACGTGGCCAGCGAACTGAAGATGCCCCCCAGCAGCACACCTGCCGCCGCGAGGAGGCCGAGCGCGCTGTAGAGCAGGTTGACGAGGCCGACGACTTTGATGTGGGTGCGCACAGAACCGCTCCGGGGAAATGGGTACGCGGCTCCGTACGCCCCCGCGTCCCTTCAGGATTCAGCGCGCGGGTGCGGCGCGACCCCTCACACGCTCAGGCGCGCGTGCGCCACACGGCGGTGACCATGCGCCTGGCACCACCACCGGCGATGCTGACCATGGCGACGCTCCCCAGAATGACCAGCATGGCAGCGACGGCCTGCGCGGGCAGCCGCTCGCCCGCCATGAGCACCCCCAGCAACACGGCCACGGCGGGGTTCACGTACGCATACGTGCCCACCGCGGCCGGGCTCGCCACCTTGAGCAGCCACATGTAGGTGCTGAAGCCGATCAGCGAACCGAACACGATGAGGTACAGCAACGACGCCGCCGACCGCACGCTCACATGCAGCGCCGGCGTCCACTCGCCAAGCGCGAGCGACAGCAGGAGCAGGAGCGATCCGCCCACGAGCATCTGCATCGCGATCGCGAGCGCCGGCGAGGCCGCCTGACGCGCGGTGCGCGAGTACAGCGAACCCACGGTCCAGGAGAAGGAGCCGAGCGCGAGCACCACGGCGCCCACGGGGTCCACGCTGGCCGTGGCGCCGCCGGAGGGCATCACCAGCAAGGCGACGCCGGCGAGACCGATCAGGACGCCGATCACCTTGATGAAGTCGGGGCGCTTCCCCTGCCAGAGTTCGCACAACACGAGCCAGAGGGGGACGGTGGCCACGATCACGGAGGTGAGCCCCGACGGGACGCGCTGACTGGCCCATGACACGGCCCCATTGCCGACAAAGAGCAGCAGCGTGCCGATCACCGCCGACGATTTCCACTGACTTTTCGTGGGCTTTTCAGCGCCACGAATGCGGCACCATAAGTACAGTATTGAGCCAGCCGTAAGAAATCGGGCCGCTCCCATGCCGAACGGGGGGATCGTCTCCACACCCCAGTGGATCGCCAGATACGTCGACCCCCACACTAGGTAGATCACCAGAAACCCGGCCGCGAGCTGCCACTTAGTGGCAGGCGCCGTGGCACCGTGCCCCAAAGGGGGGGCGGCCGACTCGGCCGGCAGATCGGCCGAGGAACGGGGAGTCGGGCGGTTCGTGGAGGACATCGCGTCAGGTCGGACGCCGCAGGGCGCGCAGGGCCGCATCGCCCGCCGCCACCCCGCCAACGAGGAGGTAGAGATAAAAGGTGTAGAAGCGCCACCAGAGCAGCGATGCGGCAAAGATACCCGCGGGGATCGCCGAACTCAGCGTCGCCGCAAAGGCGCCTTCGATAAAGCCGCCGCCCCCCGGTGCCGGGACCACCACCCCGCCGTAGAACAGCGCCAGCGGCCACAGCACCAGCGGCGCCAGCGCGTCCATCGTGAGGGGAAACGACGGATCACCCACAAAGACCAGAATGGGCAGCGCGGCCACCTTGAACAGCACGTGCAGCACCGAGCCGGTAAACGCCAGCAGCATCAGCGCTGGATCGGCACGACGCAGCGACTGCACCGACGCCCGCAGCGCCCGCAACGTGCGCTGCACCGCGCGCCACCGACCGGCGTGTAACCCGAGGTGACTCGCCCATACCGGCGGCGGCCCGTTGGCATTCCGCCGCGAGAGCACGAATCCCACCGCCCCCACCCCCAACACGAACGTGCTGTAACCGCCCACGAGACCGAGCAGCCCGGCCACCGAGGCACCGCGTCCGGCGAACAGCACCGCCAGCACGCCGCACACGAGCACCAGCGACCACATCTCGAGAAACAGCTCGAGGAACAGCACCAACACCCGCGCCGCCGCACCCGTGCCGCTCTCCGCCAACACGAGAAACCGCGACGGCTCCGCCCCGGAACGGGCGGGGGTGATCGCGGCGGCGAAGTCACCGGCCAGACAGACCCGCACCGCGGTCCCGAAGCGGAGCGGGATGCCGCAGGCCCGCGCCGAGGCCTGGATCTTGAGCGCGCGCGTGACGATCTCGGCCGTCACCGTGGCCAGCGCCGCCGCGTGCACCGGCCAGGCCAGCCAGGGCATGCCACCCGCGGGCCAATGCGCGGCCACCACCCATGCCGACACCCCCAGCATGGCGGCGAACGACAGGGCCGTGACGAGCCATCGGACAGCGGACATCGCGGAAACATAGTTCACGCCGTATCGTAGTCCCACGCCACGACTGGCCGTCGCGCGTCGTCCTCCGCCCACCAGCATCACGCGAGGTTCGCATGTCCGAATCCGTTTCCCGTCGTCAATGGCTGATCAAGACCGGTGTCGGGGTCGGGGCCAGCGTGGCACTCCCGGGACTGCTCCCCGCCCTCGAAGCGTCACGCGCGATGGGGGGCGTGTCGTACAGCGCGGTGCTTGAGCAGCTCGAGCGCGACATCACCACGCAGCGACGCGCGGCGGGGCCGATCCGCCTCTGTTTCAACGAGAATCCGTTCGGCATGTCACCCAAGGCCAAAGAGGCCATCATGGGCGCGTGGAACGAACACCCGCACTACGACCCGCCGGCCATGAAGGAGCTGACCAGCACCTACGCCCAGTACCTCGGCGTGGCGCCGGCCAACGTGCTCATCACGCAGGGCTCCAGCGAAGTGCTCTCGCTGGCCGCACTCGCGGCTGGCATGCAGGGCGGCGAGGTGGTGCTGCCGTGGCCCACCTACGAGCAGCTGCCGGAGTACGCGATTTCCATGGGGCTGACCGTGCACAAGGTGCCGCTGGACGCCGACCTGCACCACGACCTCAGCGCCATGGAAGCCAAAATCAATGGCAAAACCAAGGTCGTGTTCGTGTGCAATCCGAACAATCCCACCGGGATGCTGGACAACCAGCAGCGGATGCGCGACTTCGTGATCAGCACGTCCAAGAAGTGCCTCGTCGTGGTAGACGAGGCGTACCATGATTTCGTCGACGATCCGAGCTATCGCTCGATGACGGATCTCGTCACGGCCGGCCACAACATCATCGTGTCACGCACGGCGTCCAAGATCCACTCGCTCGCCGGACTGCGCATCGGGTTCGCGATCGCCCAGCCCGACGTGCTGAAGAAGATGGCCGAGTTCTCCACGGGCAATCCGAACACGTTTGGTATGCGCGCGGCGATCGCCTCGGTGCAGGATACGGAGTATCAGGCATTCGTGAAGGCGAAAAACCTCGAAGGACGCGCACTGCTCACCGCCGCCCTCACCAAGGCCGGCCGCCGCGTGGCCGCGTCGCACACGAACTTCGTGTTCTTCCACGCCGGACGGCCGGTGGAGCAGCTCCAGAAGCATTTCCTGGACAAGGGCTTCCGCGTGGGCCGCGCCTTCCAGCCGTTCAACGACTGGTGCCGCGTCAGCATCGGGACGCCGGACGAGATGAAGCAGTTTGTGGCGCTGCTGCCGCAGGCGTTGGCGTAACACCTGCAATACCGGCGGCTTCCTCCTCGCCATGACCGGGGGAGGCCGCCGATCCGTTGGTGTGCACGAATCGCCGAAAGAGCGGCTTCGAGCCGAAGTACATCAACAGGCCAAGATCGGTGTGCGTGGCTTTGAGGTAGTGCAGCATCTGAGCTTCATGCTGTGCATGCAACGTGTCGGCGGTCTTGCATTCGATAATCACTTTTCGATCGACGAGCAGGTCCACGCGATATTGGCCGACGATGCGCTCCTTGTAGCGGACGCTGAATGGCACTTCGCGGTCAACTGGGACGCCACGCTCCAGCAGCTCGATATAGAGTGCGTTCTGATAGCACCCTTCGAGTAGGCCGCGGACCATGGTGTTGTACACCTCGTAGAACGCGCTGATGATCTGGCTACTGAGTTCTTGGTGCAACAGTGCTTTCCGCGGTGTGTCGCTCATGATTGCTCCTAGTTGAGGCGCGCACAACTTGGTGCAACTGCCACCGAGCGTACTCACCGCCAATGCGCCGGCACCATCTTTCGAACGCATCTGGCGACGTGACGGCCAAACAGCTTCACCGCTGACCCACGCGAATAACCACACGGATTACCCGTGGTGCGACGACGGCTCCGTGCACGCGACGACCAATTCAATTGCTGCTCGTCGTCCGCGAACATCCGCGCCAATCCGCGGCACAGCTGTTCGTTCAAAGGATAGAACGACCGCATGACCGCGGATCAGCACAAGTAACCACACGGATTACCCATGGCGCGACGACGGCTCCGTGCACGCGACGACGAATTCAATTGCTGCTCGTCATCCGCGAACATCCGAGCCAATCCGCGGCACAGCTGTTCGTTCAAAGGACCGAACGACCGCATGACCGCGGATCAGCACAAGTAACCACACGGATTATCCATGGCGCGACGACGGCTCCGTGCACGCGACAACCAATTCAATTGCTGCTCGTCATCCGCGAACATTCGCGCCAATCCGCGGCACAGCTGTTCGTTGTTCACGTCCCCCGCGGCTTCGCTCTCCTCGTCGCTTCCGCCGTGAGCGGATCCTCCGGCCACGGATGCCGGGGATACCGCCCGCGCAATTCCTTCCGTACCTCGAAGTACGAGCTGCGCCAGAAGCCCGCGAGATCGCGCGTGACCTGCACCGGTCGCTGCGCCGGCGACAGCAGCTGCAACGTGAGTGAGACCCGGCCGTCCATCAGCATCGGCGTACGGCTCCACCCGAATACTTCCTGCAGCTTCACCGCCAACACCGGCGCCATCGCGTCGCTGTAATCCAGCGCGATGCGCGACCCACTCGGCACGTCGAGATGCGTGGGCGCCAATCGCTCCAACGCTGATCGCTGCGCCCAGGGCATCAGCGACTGCAGCGCATCATGCCAGTCCACCGAGGCCAGCTGCCCCCAGCTGCGCACGCCGTCGAGGTATGGCCCCGCCCACTCCCCGAGCGACGCCGACAGTGCCGCCACCGACACGTCCGGCCAGCTCGCATCGTGCGCGTGCACGAACGCCATCCGCTCGCGTAATCGCGACGCCGCCTGCGACAACGGCAACGCCTCGATGCCACTGCGCGCCAACTGCGCGCGGATCGCGTCGAGCACGACCTGCAACACCACCGCCGGATCGGCGTCGGTCCACACGACGTCGTCGATCGCGATCGCGCCGAACATCGTGCGCTTGCGCGCGCGAACGGCTTTGGTGCGCTCATCCCACTCCACCAGATGCACGCGCTCGAACTGCTCGCCGAAATCCTCGCGCAGCTCCGCCAGCGTGATCGGTGCCGCGCGCACGATGCGGGCTTCGGGCGACGAACCCTCCAGATCGGCGATCGCCAGATACGGGGCCTCGTGCAGCGCATCATGCTTCGCCAGCACCGCCCCACTCCCGTTGCGCAGCAAGTAGCGCGGCTCCGCCCCGCTGCGGCGCTGCGCGACCCGATCGGGGTACGCCAGCGCCAGCAGCGCACCCGTATCGGCATCATCCCATGCGACCCGTGACGGCGCGGCACTCGGCCCACCGCCCGTGCTCCGCCGCGCGAGATCGTCGGCCGTCTGCCGTACCCGGCGCACGCCGTCGCGATCGACCGCCACACCCACCACGCCGTGCGCCCCATCACGTCGCACCAGTTCCGTGCGCAACCGCAGATCCGACTGCGGAGGCAAGCCGTCGTAGCGCACGATGTCGCGCTCCTCCAGCAACGCCGCGATCGCGGCACCCAGTGGCAAGGCACCACGCGCAGCGGCCGTAATCGCCAAGTGCGCCAATCGCGGCGGCAACGGCAGCGCCGCCATGCGACGACCGTGCGGCGTGATGCGGCCGGCGGCGTCGAGCGCCCCCAGCTGCACCAACAACGCCCGGGCCTGCGCGAACGGACCCGCCCGCGGCACGTCGAGCCAGCGCAGCGTGGTGGGATCACTGATCCCCGCGTCGGCGAGCTCCAGTGCCAACGACGACAGGTCGGCGTCCACGATCTCCGGGCGCGTGCTGGGCAGCAGCGTGTGATCCTCGTGCTGATCCCACAGCCGGTAGCTCACACCGGGCGCGGTGCGGCCGGCGCGACCACGGCGCTGATCGGCCGAGGCACGGCTGACACGTACCGTGTGCAGTCGCGTGAGACCGGCCGACGCGTCGTAGCGCGGCACGCGTGACAGCCCGCAGTCCACGACAACACGCACGCCGGCCACCGTCAAACTGGTTTCCGCCACGCTCGTGCTCAACACCACCTTGCGCGTGCCCGGTCGCGCCGGCGCCAACGCCGCATCCTGCTCGGCCAGCGGCATGCTGCCATGCAACGTATGCACGCGCACACCCGACATCGCATCACCCGTGAGACGCTCGGCCACGCGCCGCTGTTCTCCCGCGCCGGGGAGGAAGACCAGCACATCCCCCTCGGTAGCATCGAGTGCCTCGCGCACCACGCGCGCTGTCGTGGCCTCCACCCGCTCGTCACGGCGCGCAGCGCGATAGTGCGTCTCGATGGGGAACATGCGCCCCTCGCTGCGCAGCACCGGCGCCGGGCCTTCATCGTCGGCCAGCAGCGCCGCCACCGCCACACCATCGAGGGTGGCCGACATGACCAGCACGCGCAGCTCCTCCCGCAGATGGCGCTGCGTTTCAAGCACCAGCGCCAACCCGAGATCGGCGTGCAGCGAGCGCTCGTGAAATTCATCGAAAATCACGAGGCCGATCTCCTCGAGCGCGGCGTCACTGCTCAACATGCGCGCCAACACGCCTTCGGTCACCACCTCGATGCGTGTCCGCGAGGAGATGCGCGTTTCGCCGCGCACGCGGTAGCCCACCGTCTGGCCAACCTCTTCGCCCAGCATCGACGCCATGTACGAAGCGGCGGCACGGGCGGCAAGACGGCGCGGCTCCAGCATCACCAGCTTGGCGCCCGCCAACCAGGGCTCGTGCATCAGCGCGAGCGGAACGCGCGTGGTCTTGCCGGCCCCCGGCGGTGCTTCGAGTACGGCCACCATGCGCGTGGCGAGCGCCGCGCGTAATGCAGGAATGATCCCGTCGATCGGAAGCAGCGCGGCGTCTTGCACAGCGACCGACTACCGACGACGCGCCGGCGGCTCGAGCTGCTGCACGAGCCACTGCTGCGCGCGCTCGATCACGTCGTCGAAACCACTGCGCACCCCACGCACCGTGAGGCGCACCTCCACACTCGGCGTGATCCCCACGCGCTGCAACTGCCCATCGTCCGGCCGTCGCAACTCCACAATGGGCAGGGCCACCTGCAAGAGGCCGGGCAGCTCCACCGGCATGACTTCACCCGGCGCACCGGCGCTGGACGAGCCGATGAACGTCACCCGTGCTACCGCGTCGAGCGCGATCGCCAGCCGCTCCATGGCACCGCCGGTGCGCTCGTCGATCAGGGCCACGATGCGCCCGGCGTAGTGTCCGGCGGTATCACCACGACTCACGCGCGAGCGGATCTCGCGCGTGAGTGGACACACCTGCCGCGCCTCACGCAGCGTGGGCGCCGTACAGGCTTCGCTCTCGTAGCGCCGCACCTCACGCGCCGTAACCGCCTCCGGTGCACTGCGCACGGCCGCCAGGATCGCATCGGCCTGACCGGCGGCCAAAGTGCCGCGCAGGTCCAGGATCCAGCCGCGGGCACGGCGGGAGTGCGCCAGCATCGCGGTCAGTGAGTCTGCCGGGATGCGCTCGACATCGACATAGACGATGTCGCCCGCCATCGTGCGCATCGCACTCATGATGGGCCGCTCGGCGAGCGCGAGCGGCGCCCGATAGGCCACGCTGCGCGGAACATTCAGCTGTCGCTCACGCGCGGCCATGTCGCGTACACGAAAGAGCGCACCGCCGCTTGGGCCGAGTGCGAGCTGCGGCATCAACGCGCGCATGCGTGACCAGCTGTTGGGCGCCGACACCGCCGTGCGATGATCCAGGATCCAGGCCGGCATCGGGAAGCCGTCCGCCGCCGTCACTTCCATCCCCGTCTCGATGCCAAGCGCCTTCGTGACCGAGTCGCGGATCACGTCGGTGATGATGGCGCGATCCTCGATCCAGCGCACGCGAAACGGCGCCGAGGCCGTCCCGCGCACCGAATCGGCCGATTGGCCGGCCAAATTCGAGGGCGCGTCGTCGAGGGCGGACACCATCGGCATCAAGGCCGCCGCGTACTCGGTGGCCACGCGCGCCGCTTCGAGCTTCGGAATTGTGCGATCGAGCAGCGCGTCCATGTCCTCGTCGTAGAGATCGCGATGCACATGTCGCACGCGAATCGCGCTCCACAACCGTGCCGCCGCCAGCAGGCGCGCGCCCATGAACGGATAGGGGTCGCGGTCGTAGTATCCCGGCAAGACGGCCGGCAGTCGGCGGGCAGGCGCGCGCGACGCGCGGATCACGCGGTTGGTGCGCAACAGCGACAGCGCCGCCCGTAACACCGGCGCACTGTCTTGCGGCTGCGCCGCGCGCGGCAACACCGTGTCGGCCACCAGGCCCGTGCTGCCGTCGGCATGGGCGAGTTCACCCATACGAAGGCGCACCGCGACGCGATCGCCGATCGGCAGGACGATGCTCGACACCAACGGTGTATCGTCCACGCCATCTTCGGCCAGCAGCGTGGCGCGGCCGCTCGCGATCAGCGACAACAGCGCACGCGGCAGCACCGTGGCGCGGTTCGCGAGCACCATCACGCGTCGCGGCGACGATGCCTCGGCCAACACGGGGCGACCGGTGCGCACCGTCCACGCGTCGTCCGGCTGCCACCGACCCTCAGCGGATCGCGCCCCGCCCACCCGTCGCGTGCGCTCCGTACTCGCCATCGTCAGCACACTGTTCAGCTGCGCCGCGAGGCCCGCCTGCTCGACAAAGGCATCGATCGCGGCGGCGAGCGTGTCCCCTCCGGCACCGCGCGGCGTACCCGACCCGCGAACGTCCAGCACCACACGAGCCGGGGCGTGCTGCAACAGTTGATGCACCATCGCCGACGCGCTGTCCGTGAGCAGCGCGCGCTGCGCCGATCCGAGCGGCACGCGCACGATCAGCACACTGTCGCGTGTGCGCTCGCTCCCCAGCGTAAAGGGCACCGGCGGCCCCGGCGGATCGGGATCGTCGGCCAGCTCCACCCGCGTGAGCGGGTCCTGCAGCACGGACAGCAGGCGACGATAGGCCGCGGCCAGCGGCTGCGGATCATCGGCCGACCGCACGATCGTGGCGGCGCGGATGAACGCCGAATCCCATGGCGCGCCGCGTTCGATCACGGCGGGGTGATACAGCGACACCAGATGCCACACCTGCATGAGCTGACGCAGCCGGGCCACGCCCGCTGAGTCGGAGGGGGCGGGGTCCGGCTCCGGAAGGGGCGTCTCCAAAACCGGCGGCGGCGTGGTCGGCCCCGCGGTCGGTGACGTTGGCGGCGTCCTGTTTGCACGGGCTCGGCGGACCCGCCCCATCGTCGTGCCAACGCCGGCGTCCGGTGCCACCGTGAAAAAGCGGCTGCTGCACCCCGCACCGGTGATGGCCAGCATCGCAAGCGCCGTGCGCACGGCGACGCGCCCGAGAATACGGGGAGTTGGCGAAATCGGCATATTGCGGAAGATACCATCGGCGCTCTTCCGTGTTGCACGTCGTTCCCCTCGACCGATCCGTCCCCGCATGACCGACCGCCTGTACTACACCGACGCGCGCCTCGACCGCTTCACCGCCGTCGTGGTCGAGAGCACCGACGACGGCCGTCGGGTCGTACTCGACCGCACCGCGTTCTATCCCACCTCGGGCGGGCAGCCGCACGATCTGGGGACCCTCGGCAGCATCGGGGTGGTCGACGTGCTCGACGAGGAGGAGCGGATCGTGCATTGTCTCGCCGAACCGATCGGCGTCCCCGTGGGCTCCATGCTGGTGGGACAGATCGACATGGCGCGACGCTTCGATCACATGCAGCAGCATACCGGCCAGCATCTGCTCTCAGCCGTGCTGACCGATGAATTCGGCTGGCCAACCGTGAGCGTGCACTTCGGTGACGAGACCAATACGGTCGACGTGGCGTGCGATGCGTTCGACCCCACGCGGCTGGCCGCCATCGAGCGCCGTGTGAACGCCCTGATCGTGCAGAACCGGCGCGTGACGGTGTCGTTTGAGGACGCCGCGGTCGCCACCGGACTGCGCAAGCCGAGTGACCGCGCGGGCGAGCTACGGATCGTGACCATCGACGGGGCCGACCGCAGCGCCTGCGGCGGCACGCATGTCGACGCCACGGGCGAAATCGGGGTCCTGCTGCTGCGTCGCGCCGAGAAGACCAAGGGCAACACGCGGCTCGAGTTCGTGTGCGGCCATCGCGCGGTGTCCCGCGCCCGCCTCGACGCCGAACTGCTCACCGCGGCGGCTCGCACCCTGTCGGCCGCGCCCCACGATCTGCCGGGGCTCGTGGAACAGCAGCAGCAGCGGCTCACCGAGGGCGAACGCGAGCGGAAGCGCCTGATCGGTGAACTGGCGCGCTACCAAGCGGCCGCGCTGTGGACGGCGAGCACCCCCGACAGCGACGGCGTGCGGCGCATCAGGCTGTCCGCGTCGGGCGCCATCAAGGAAGCTGAACCGCTCGCCCAGCAGCTGGCGGCGCTGGGGGGCTGCGCGGTGGTGGTCAGCAACGCCGATCTTGGCGGGGTGATGATGGCGACGGCCGAGGACACCGGGATCGATGCGGGGCAGCGACTCCGCACCGCGCTGCAGGCCGTGGGCGGGCGTGGCGGTGGATCCCCGCGTCTGGCACAGGGCGCCGTCCCCGATCCGTCGCGGCTACCGCTCGTGCTCGACGCCCTCGGCTTTCGTACCTCACTTCCGGAGCAGTCCGTATGAAGATCACCCGTCCATCCCCGTCGGAACACGCGCCGTTCGCCGCGACCTACATCAACGCCGCCGCCAACGCGCTCGACCTGTTGGGGACCGATCAGCTCTGGTCGCTCCTGGCCGCGCAGCCGACGGCGCTGATGGAGCTGCTGGACGCCGTTGACCCCGCGCTGGCGACCTACGCGTACGCCCCGGGCAAGTGGACGCTGGGCGAATCTCTGGTGCACGTGTCGGACACCGAGCGGGTGTTTGCCTATCGGCTCATGCGCATCGCCCGCGGTGACATGACACCGCTGCCCGGGTTCGACCAGGACGCATGGGTCCCGGAGAGCCGTACGGTGGCCCGTCCACTTCACGACATTCTGACCGAACTTCAGACCGTGCGTGCCGCCACGCTGTCACTGGTGAAGTCGCTGGACGAGCAGGCGTGGGGCCAAGTCGGTGTCGCCAGCGGACATCCGGTCTCTCCGCGGGCCTTGGCGTGGATGATCGCCGGCCACTTCGCGCACCATCTCGATCTCACCCGCGATCGCTATCTCACCCGCTGATGCCATCAGCCGTGTTCGGCGTCGAAATCCGCTAGATTTGCGGTCTGTGGTGCCCACTCCACTGGCGCACCTCACCTGACCGAAATTCCGGAGCGATTTCCGTGTCCGCTTTGCCCGCTGCAGCTGCCGTCACCGAGACCGAGCGTCTCGCGATCGACACGATCCGTACTCTCGCCATGGATGCGGTGCAGGCGGCCGAATCCGGCCACCCGGGCACGCCAATGGCGCTCGCGCCGCTGGCCTACGCGCTCTACACGCGGCATCTGCGTCACGACCCGACCGCCCCGCTGTGGGCCGACCGCGACCGGTTCGTGCTGTCGGTCGGTCACGCCTCGATGTTGCTGTACGGCACGTTGCACATGGCGGGGTACGACCTGCCGCTCGCCGAAATCAAGCGCTTCCGCCAGTGGCAGAGCCTCACGCCCGGACACCCCGAAGTGCATCACACCCCGGGTGTGGAAACGACCACCGGCCCGCTCGGTCAGGGCGTGGCCAACGCGGTCGGTTTCGCCGTGGCCGAGTCGCATCTCGCCGCGACGTTCAACCGCCCCGGTCATGACATCGTCGATCACTACACGTACTTCGTGGCTGGCGACGGTTGCCTCATGGAAGGGATCTCGCACGAAGCGGCCAGCTACGCCGGTCACTTCAAGCTGGGCAAGCTGATCGGGTTCTTCGACGACAACGGCATCACGATCGACGGCAGCACCGATCTCTCCTGCAGCGACAACGCCGAGCAGCGCTTCGCGGCGTACGGCTGGCAGGTGTTGCATGTGCACGACGTGAACGATCTCGACGCGATCGACGCCGCCATCGCCGAAGCGAAGGCCGATACGCAACGGCCCACGATGATCATCACGAAGACGCACATCGGCTTCGGGTCGCCCAACAAGCAGGACACGGCCAAGGCACACGGTGAGCCGTTGGGTGCCGCTGAAATCGCGCTCACGAAAACGGCGTACGGCTGGCCGAGCACGGAGCCGTTCTTCGTGCCCGATGCGGCGCGCGCGCATTGGACGGAGCGCGTGGCCACGCGGGCCGCGTCGCACGGCGAGTGGAAGACGAAGTGGGCGGCGTATCAGGCGGCGCACCCCGAGCTCGCGGCCGAGTTGCTGCGGCGCAATGCGGGCACGGTGACCGCGGCGCTCGACAGCGCGTTCCCGGTGTTCGACGCCAAGAGCGGCAACGTGGCCAGCCGCGCAGCAAGTGGCGTGGTGATCAACGCGATTGCCGCTGCCGCACCGGAGCTGGTGGGTGGCAGCGCCGATCTCACGGGCTCGAACCTCACCAACGTGAAGGGCGCGACGTACTACGCCCCGTCCGCCGGCGCCGGTCGCAACTTCCATTTCGGCATTCGTGAACATGCGATGGGCGCGATCATGAACGGCATGGGGTTGCACGGCGGCATCATCCCGTACGGCGGCACGTTCCTCGTGTTCAGCGACTACATGCGTCCGGCCATTCGTCTGGCCGCCCTCATGGGCGTGCAGGCCATCTACGTGTTCACGCACGATTCCATCGGCTTGGGCGAAGACGGCCCCACGCACCAGCCTATCGAGCATCTCACGGCGCTGCGGTGCATCCCCAACCTGTTGGTGCTGCGCCCGGCCGATGCCGACGAAGTGAGCGAAGCGTGGCGCGTGGCGATCGCGCATCGCACCGGGCCGTCGGCCATCGTGCTCACGCGGCAGAAGCTGTCGTATTTCAACGAGCCGACGCGCGCGCGCGTGGGTGTGCCGCGCGGCGCGTATGTGGTGGCCGACACGAACGGCGTACCCAACGTAGTGCTGATGGCCAGCGGCTCTGAAGTCGAGATCGCCCTGGCAGCGCGCGAGAAGCTCGCGGCGGCTGGTGTGAACGCGCGCGTGGTGAGCTGCCCCAGCCTGGAGCTGTTCGCAAAGCAGGACGCGTCGTACCGCGCCAGCGTACTGCCGGCCGGTGTGCCGCGCGTGGCGGTGGAAGCGGCGCATCCGATGTCGTGGCACCAGTGGGTGGGCGACACGGGCGCGATTGTCGGCATCTCCACCTTCGGTGCCAGCGCCCCGGCCCCCAC
>CANHNQ010000007.1 GCA_947462095.1 Gemmatimonadota bacterium | reverse complement strand
GTCGAGCACGGCGTGCGTGGCCGCGAGCCCGGTGCTCTCGGTGGCGGCGGTGGACGAGATCCAGGTGCGTTGCGCGACTTCCATCACACCGGCGCGCCCCACGACCGCCGACACGGGATAGCCGTTGGCCATGGCCTTGCCGAGCGTCGTGAGATCGGGGGTGACGCCGGTCAGCTCCTGCACGCCACCGGTCCGCACGCGGAACGCGGTCTTCACTTCGTCGAAAATGAGGACCGCACCGGTGCGATCGGCGAGACGCCTTGCCGCTTGGAGCCACGCAACGCTGGCCATGCCATGCACGAGCGGCTCGACGATGATCGCCGCCGGTGGCGCCGCGAGTTGCGACACCGCGGTGTCGAGCGCGTCGATGTCGTTGAACGGTACCCAGGTCACGGCCTGCTGCACGGACACGGGCACGCCGTCCGCGTCGCTGCACCAATCCAGCCAGCCGAAGTAGCCGCAGGCCACGATCAGCTCGCGTCCCGTGAGCGCGCGGGCGAGCCGGATCGCGGCCGCATTGGCCTCCGCCCCGGTGCGCAGGAAGCGCACCTGCTCCGCCGACGGGATCACCTGCACGAGGCGCTCGGCGACCTCGACCTCCAGCCGATGCGGCAGTGCCGAGATGTTTCCACGCGACGCCGCCTCGATGACGGCCCGCGTGATGGACGCGTCGGCGTACCCGATCCCGACGGCCCCAAGCGCCATGCCGCAATCGATGAACCGCCGCCCATCGGGGGACCACAGATAACACCCCTCGGCCCGTTCATAATGCGTCGGCACGGCCGCATCGCGCGCGCGTGAGCCATACAGCACGTCGGGGCGTCGGCTCCCTGTCGAACTCCCACCGGGAATGACGTCGGCGGCGCGTGCGCGCCAGTCGTCGTCCGGCAGTCCGGCGAAGGGAATCCCGCGAGTCACGCGCCAGCCCCGCCCTCGTCCGGCGCCTCGCCGTCCTGCCGGTCGTCAGGTGCGGCGGCGGCGTGGGTGACGTCTTGGCTGGCCAGCGCGCGCGCGACCGCGAGTCGCGATTCACGCTCGATCGTCCGCAGGACCTCGATGCTGGCCGTCCGGACGAGCAGCAGCTCGCGAGCATCGGGCTCCGCCCGGAACACGAGCGCCCGCATGGAGCGCATGATGAGCTCGGGGCTGCGCGTCTTGAAGTACGACAGCGCCTCCAGTGCTTTCTCCGCGTCGCGGAAGGTGAGCTCGAACTCCTCCATGGTGGGCGCGCCCTTCGCGTGCTTCGGGCCCGCGAGCTTCTTGGTGGCGTCGCCGGCCAGCAGGTGACATTCGTAGAGCGCCAACAGACACGCCTGCGCGACATTCAGCGAGAAGTGCTCGGTGGTCGGGATCGTCGCGACGGCGTGCGCGCGATCGAGCGCGTCGTTGGGGAGGCCATGATCTTCGCGGCCGAACATGATGGCGACGCGACCGTGCTGCGCATGTGCGAGCAGATCGACCGCTGCCGTGCGCGGCGTGTGGCGCGCCCACTTGGCGGCGCGCCGCCGTCCCGAGAACGCCACGACATAGCGGCAGTCGGCGAGCGCGTCGTCGATCGTCTCGAAGTGGCGGATGCGCGCCACGACATCGCGCGTATCATGCGCGATCTGTTCGAGCCGATTGAGATCGTAGTGACACGGACGAATCAGGCGAAGATCGACCGCGCCCATGTTCTTCATCGCGCGCACGACGGCGCCGATGTTGATAGGATCCTGCGACTCGTACAGGACCACCGTGACGGCGGTCATTACAGATTCGGACATCCGACGGGAATTCGGGGACCGCCTCCCCCGGTACGGGAGGGACGGAGGCACGCGGGACGACCTGCCCCGCCGAGTCGAAGATAGCGGCTCAGCGGCCGGGGCGTTGAGGACGGAGCTGAAACCGAAGCGCGTGCAGGGGCGCGTGTCGGTCGCCGCGCAGGTAGGCGAAGGTGGTGGCAGACGGCGGGGCGCCCTGCCGTCCGCTGAGCACGAGTTGCCCGCGTCGGCGCACCCGGTGGGGAGGACGCTCGTTGACGACGAGGTCGAAGCGGACGGTTCCGTCGGGCGCCAACGGGAGATCGGCGACGGCCCACGTGAAGCGAACGCGCCAGCCGCGCGCATGCGGGAGCGCCGTCCACGCGGCCTGCGGGAGTGGCCAGGTACCGGGCACCAACCGGGTCATGAGGAGCGCACCGCCGGAGGGCGCGGGGGTACAGAGCGCCGCCTGACTCCACTGGCCGTCGTCGCCCCCCCAGTACCACTGCACACCGTCGCTGTTCACCTGGGCGCGCTCGTTGTCGAGCGGGTTGTCGGCGGCATCGGGGAGCACGACGGCGCCGGTGAACGCCTCGACGTCCACGATCACCTGCTCTCCATTCCCCGCGACGTGCACGGTGGCGGTGGGTGCGCCGGCCTCGCTCCACGATTCCTCGGTCCGGAGGTACTGCGCTTCGCCCAGCGTGGCGAGGAGTGGCAACACGACCGGGGCGCCACGGGATTCAACGGCGTCGCGCTCGCCGTCACTGCGATCGATGCCGTCCGCGGCGGGCTGGGGAGCGGACGCGTCCATCGCGACGAGCCCCTCGAGATCGACGCTGCTCCGCGCGTGCCGGGCCAGGAGCTCAATGTGCCAGCCGTGCGGCGCCGCCCCGTGTACGGCGGTGGTCCCGTCGGCGGTGGTCACGCGAGCCACCGGTACCGACCCGCCGGTGGCGTCGAGGAGCACGCGCTCCACGGCCGACACTGACGGTGCGGGCTGCCACTGCCAGACGGACACCAGTCGACCGGATGCACCGTGCAAGTCGACGGCGTGCCGTGCAATCGGCTCGTACCCGGGCGCTCCGGGTGCACGCGCGCGAAGCAGCGTGGCGGGGACGTTGGCGGCGAGCACCAGTCGCGCGTTGGCGTGATGGCTGTGCGCTCCGTTGCCGGAGACGGCGATCGCGTCGATCACGGCCGTGCCGCGGATGGCGACCTCGGCGACCTCCTGCAGAAACTCGAATCCGTCTTCGAGCCCGCCGGCGCCCTCACGCGCCGCCGGCACGAAGGTGTCAGGACTGGTGTGGAGTGCGCCGGCGCAGAGTGGGAGCGTGATCGTGATGTCGGCGGTGGCGGCGGCGGTGGCCGTGTCATGCGCGCGGTCCCACTCGAGGACGTCGACGCAGTAGCTCTCGCACACCACGACGGTACGGGTGGCGTGAATACCCTGCCCGATCATGGCCCACTTGCGTATCCACCCCATGCCCCCGCGATCTTCGAAGGCGAGGAGCGCGGCGGCGGCGGGCGGTTGCGACGCACCGTTCACGAGCGGCGCGTGATGGGCCAGCGTGCTGCGATACCAGTGCAGCGTACGCTCCACGTAGCTGCCCGTGCCGGGATCCTGCAGCCAACGTTCGGCGCCGGTCTGCAGGGTGAGGGCGAGCCGGTCCGGGTGCCCATGCCCGCTGCCGGCGTGGCCACCTTCTAGCGCGACGTACACGTGCCCCTGTTCGCGACGCAGCACCGCGATGCCTTGCGAGGGGAGGACCACGCTGGCGGGCGCCCACGTGGCCGGCGGCACGGGGTGGGGGGTCGCCATGAGCACCGATCGCCACGACAGATCCGCCCGCGAGAGCGACGACGGTGCCTCATTCCGCTCGGCGTCGGCCGTGGAGCGGGCGCGCCCACTCGCATGCTGCGTGAACGGCCCGTCGTAGAGTCGCGACAGCAGCCCGGCGAGGCGGGGGTCGGCACGATGGGCATAGCCAAGTTCGCACCACTCGGCGAATCGCCACTGACGAATGGACACGGCGTATTGCGCGTCACGCCGCGACGGGATGGTTTCGTCGGGGAGCAGACCGAGGAACGGCGTGACAAATCCGGCCGCGTAGCGGTCACCGAGCCGTGGCGGCAGCGACACGCCGGCGGCAGCAAGGAGTTGTACGCCGTACCAGAGCCCGCGGTGCGCAAACAGGTGGTAATTCTCGCCTTCGTACCACGTGCCATCGGCGAGCAGCCCTTGCTCCATCAACGCCAGCAACGACTGATCGGCGCCGAGCCGGCGCTCGAAGGCGCGCTGGTCATCGAGGAGCTGGAACGCTGACAGGATGGCGACCTCGTTCCACACCTGCCGATTCGAGGTGCCCTCGTGATACGACGAGATCAGCGCCGCACTGGGGGCGATGAGGCGCTCGCGCAGCCGTGCGCCGACCGAGTCGGCTCCGGGCGCGAGCGCGGCTTCGAGCAGATCGAGCGCATGACAGATGTTGATGAGCCAGATCGACTCGAGGTACGTGCTGAAGAATGGCCGCGTCGGGCCAAGCACGTTGTCGCGATTGGGCCATTGGTCGTAGCGCTCGGACAGTTCCCCGAGAATGCGCACGGCGAGATCGGCATGTCGCGACTCGCCGCGCAGGACGTACAGCGTGGCTGCATGAACCGCACGCTCCGCGACGTAGAGTTGCGCCCCCATCGCCCACCAGTCGTCGTGCTCGACGCCGGTCACGACGCGTGCGCAGCGCTCACAGCGATGTGCATGCGGCGACCAGGGATCGAACTCGAGCAGGATACCATGCGCTGGGCAGCGTCCCCCGACGCGCGTGAGACGGGCCTTCTGACGGGGAATCGGGAGGGCACTGTGCAGGAGCGGCTCGAGTTCGTCGGCGAGGCCCTGTATGGCGGGCGCGAGACTCGATCCGGCCGTGGTCTCCCGGCGACGACGCTCGAGATCGAGCGGCAGCACACGCAGGCGTGTCATGGGGTGTCCTGTCGTGTCCATCGCGCGATGGACACGAGTTCGCCGCGCAGGTCCATTCGCACCCCGTCGAGCTTCCGCGAGCGCCCTTGCACCCCGCGCGCGTGGAAGAGCCAGACGACCGGCATGACGGTATCGAGGTGTGCCGCGACCGCGCGCCACGCCGCGGCGGCGGCGTCGGGCGCGGCCGCTCGTGCGGCGGTGAGGCTGGCGTCGAGCGATGCGGTGTGTAGCCCGGTGTAGTCGAGCGCGCCGCCGCGCTGGGCGGACGCGAACAGCGCCGACAGGTGCCCCATGGCGATGTCGCCGGGAATACCGGTGATGGCGACATCAAACTGTTTGACGGGCGCGCGCACGGTGGCAAGGAACGTGGAGAGTTCCATCACGCGCAGGGTGAGCGCGACGCCACGCGCCGCAAGGTCGGCCTGCACGAGTTGCTCGACCGCCATGTCCCCGCCGCCCACGGTGAGCAGCGTGACCTGCAGCGGTACGCCACGTCGCGCGCGCACGCCACCGACGTGCGCGCGTGTCCATCCTGCTGCGTCGAGCAACGCATCGGCCATCCGCGTGTCGAGCGCCGGCGCGTTGTCGGTCGAGAACGGGAGCCCCGGGGGTATGGCCCCGCTGGCCGGCGTGCCGTAGCCCGCGACGGCGGCGCGCACCAGGCGTACGCGATCGATGGACAGACTGAGCGCGCGGCGCACGCGGGGATCGTCGAACGGCGCACGGGTGGTATTGAACGCCAACACCGTGGAGAAGAGCGCGGGGGGCGTCATGAGCATGAGCGACGGGTCGCGCTCCACGAGTCGCGCCATGGTCGGCGAGACGCCGGCCACATCGAGCTCACCGCTGACCAACCCGGCGAACTTTGTGGTGGCCTCATCGACAACGGCGACCACGATGTGCCGGGCGTTCGGCGGACCGCCGAGCAGCAAGGGGAAGTCGTCGTTGCGCGCGAAGCGCCACTGCCGGCCGGCGGTACGGGAGACGAACCGAAACGGACCGTTCCCCACGGGCGCGGTCGAGAAGGGGTGGGCGCGCCACCGCGCACGGGGGACGCTGTCGAGCAGATGTTGCGGGACGATGGGGAGTTCGGCGAGCACGGTCGGGAGCGCCGTGCGGGGATCATGAAAGACGATGCGCAACGTGCTGTCGTTCAGCGCGAGGACGCTGTCCATGACCGCGACATCGCCAGCCCGCGGAGATCCAAGCAGCGTATCGCGCGCCGCGGAGATGGTGAAGGCGACGTCGGCGGCGGTGGTTGGTGCCCCGTCGTGCCATGAGAGGGCGGTGGTGAGTGCGAAGGTGACCGCCCGACGAGACGCATCCCATTGCCACGCGCGGGCCAGATAGGGCTCCGCTTGGAGGGCGGTATCCAACTTCACGAGGGTGACAAAGAGGGCGTGCCGCTGCAGCTGCCGAGAGAGGGGATGCACCGTGAGCAGCGGATTTCCGGACTCGAGATCGGCGCCGGAGGCCATTACGATCGTACCAGCGGGGCGGGCGGGGCGGCCACACGCGACGGCGCTCAGGAGCGACGCGGCCGCGAGCACCGCCGCGATCCGCGGTCGCGCGCGGGTTGACGTCCTCGCGCCACGAGGCATCATCCTCACGTGCACCGTCTCACGTCGCGCGTGTTGGACGCGCTCCTGCTGCTCTGGCTCGTTACCACCATCACCTTCGCGCTGATCCATCTGGCGCCGGGTGATCCGGCGACGTTGCTGATCTCCCCGACGGCGTCGGCCGACGAGGCGGCCCGACAGCGGACCACGTTGGGGCTGGATGCCCCGCTGCCGGTGCAATATGCGCACTGGGTCGGTGGCGTGCTGCGCGGGGAGCTGGGCGAGAGTCTGGTGCGTGCCGAACCCGTTACGCAGGTGATCGCCACCGCCTTGCCGGTGTCGCTGTTTCTCGGCGGCGTGTCGCTGTTGGCGAGCTTTCTGATCGGTACGCTGCTGGGGATGCTGCAGGCGCTGCGTGCGTCGCGACGCACCGACCGCACGCTCACGGCGATCACGACGGCGCTCTACGCCGCGCCGAGCTTCTGGCTGGCGTTGGCGATGGTCACGCTCTTCACCTCCGGCGTAGTGTGGCTCGGGCTCCCCGAGTGGCTGCGCCTGCCGGCGTTTGGCATGCAGGACCCGGCGGCCGACCCTGCCGCGATCGGGTGGATGGACCGATGGCGTCACGCCGTGCTCCCCCTCACGGTGCTCTCATTGCCGGGCGCCGCCGGTGTGTCGCGTTTTGCGCGCCGCTCGCTCAAGGACGCGGCCGCCGCGCCGCACGTGCCCGCGGCGTTCGCCCGCGGGTTGTCGCGCGGTGAGGTGGAGCGCGCGCACGTGCTGCGGAACGCGCTGACGCCGCTGGTGGTGCTGTTCGGTCTCACGCTGCCGGGGGTGATCGCCGGTTCAGTGTTCGTGGAACAGGTATTCGCGTGGCCCGGCCTCGGACGCACGATGTTGTCGGCGATTGCAGCGCGTGACTATCCGGTGGTGCTCGGCCTGACGTTGGTCTACGCGGGAGCCGTGGTCACGGCGAATCTGCTGGCGGATCTTCTGCTGCTGCGGCTCGATCCGCGCCGGCGGCCGACGTGACGGCGGCCGACGTCAGCCGCGGGCGGACGTTGCCCTTGGCGGCCGGCGTCCTGGCCGCATTGACGTTGGCGGCGATACTGGTGCCGCTGTTCGCGGCGGACGGCGCGCGCGATATCGGTGATGTGCTGGCCACTCGGCTGGTGCCGCCCTTCTCGCGTGACGGACGCGGCGTCTGGCATCTGCTGGGCACCGATGCCTTCGGTCGCGATGTACTGGTGCGCGTGTGGACGGGCGCCCGTATTTCCCTGGGCGTTGGCGTAACCGGTTCGGCGCTCAGCGGCGCCTTGGGCATTCTGCTCGGGGCGCTTGCCGGCTGGCGGGGCGGCGTCGCGGATCGGGCCATCGTTGCCCTCGGTGACGCGCTGCTGGCGATTCCCCGGCTGGTGTTGCTGCTGGTGATCGCGTCACTCTGGGGGCCGGGGCTGGGCGTGGTGATCACGGTGCTCAGTCTGACCGGGTGGATGTCCGTGATGCGCCTCGTCCGCGCCGACGTGCAGGGGGTTCGGGCGCTGGCGTTCGTGGAGGGCGCCCATGCGCTTGGGGTGCCGTCGTGGCGCCTGTTGCGGCGCCACGTGCTGCCGAACGCGCTGGGCAGTGCGCTGGTGGCGATCACGCTCGGCATCGGCAACGCGATTCTGCTGGAGAGCGGGCTCTCCTTTCTCGGACTCGGGATTCAGCCGCCGGCCTCCAGCTGGGGGAACATGATCGCCGGGGGTCGCGAGTGGCTCATGGTCGCCCCGTGGATTGCCTTGGTGCCCGGTATCGCGCTGGTGATCACCGTCGTGGCGTGCACGTTGGTCGGCGACGCGCTGGGCGATCGCGGCGCGTGACCTGACGGGCGGTCGCGCGACTCAGCGTGCCGCGGCGACGTGCAGGGACACGATCGCTCTCGGCCCCGCGACAAAGTCGATGCGCGCGCCGACCGGTTGCGCTGTGTCGAGCGGTGTTTCGTCGAGGCGGCAGCGGGTCACGATCCACGGTCCATCGTGCGGCAGCATCCAGTGCCCATGCACGGTCGCCCCCGTGAGATTCACCGCGCGCAGGATGATGCCGTCGTCGTGTTGCGCCAGGGTCACGGCGGAGGCTTCGAGCCCGGCGCCGTGCAGCGCCGGCCCAGCCCGTTGGGCGGCCGCGGGCGCGGGCGCGACTTCGAGGTCTCGCCACGTGCCGCCGACGAGCGGCAGCAACAACGCGTCGGCCGCGCGGCTCACGTGCTGTTCAACGCCGGGGCCATCCGGATGGAGCATCACGCCGAGTCGCGCACCGAAGCGCCCGAGGCACTGCGCGTCGGGTGTGGGTGACGGCCATCCAGCGTGGCCCGGACGCTCAGGTAGGTCGGCACGTGAGAGCTCACCGACCGCGCGCACGAGCGTGATCGACAGCGCGCCGGGCCTGGACTCGGCCTCGGCGAGGCCATCGGCAAACAGGGTGACGCACGCGCCGTGGTGTGCCTGGGTGGCCCAGCGATGCATCGGCATGGTCGGGACGACCGTCTCTTTCATGCCTCCCGTCTTGTTCGCGTTGGTCTCGGTGCTGTCCGGCGCACGCGCGACGTGACGCACGACGGGACCGAAGGCCGCGTCGGCTCGCGTGATGGCGTGGGCAAAGCCGGTGCGCCACGTGAGCTGCAGCCGGTGATCGCCACGTTGGTTCACGCCCTGCACCTCACAGCGGAGCACGTCGGCGTTCGCGTCGAGCACGAGCGTGGTGTGGAGGCGAATGTCGCGCACCGAGGATGCCCAACGCAGTCGGACGGCGGCGCGCAGCGGCCCACGATGCAGCAGCCGCGCGCCGATGCAGGTGAGCCGTTCCGGCGTCCCGCGCAAGGATGGCGTGTAGCTGTCCCCCCGGTCGATGATGCTCTCGATCGTGAGGGCGTCAGCGATGCAACGCCCGTGCTGCGCGAGCGTGACCTGCCCTTCGTGAACCGTGACACGCAGGAGGTCGTTGTCGAGGGTGATGCCCGACGCGGATTCTGAGACGCGCACCGCGGGCGGGGGGCCGACCTCCTCGCCGCCTGCTCCACCGAGAACCCGGAGCCCGTGCGCGGGGACCGGCGGTATCCACGCAACCACCCGGTGCACGCGCACCAGATCGTTGTCGGGATAGTGCTGTGGCGATTCCCGCCGGCGATGTTCGACCCGCGACGAGAGAGACTGCAGCGCGATACCCGCGAGATGCGGCGGGGCGGCCTGGTCACTCA
The DNA here is from genome assembly GCA_947462095.1 of Gemmatimonadota bacterium. Classification (GTDB taxonomy): domain Bacteria; phylum Gemmatimonadota; class Gemmatimonadetes; order Gemmatimonadales; family Gemmatimonadaceae; genus Gemmatimonas. The sequence continues at coordinate 45,049 of CANHNQ010000007.1, read as the reverse complement.
GCACCAGCGGCAGCGCATCGGCCCCGGCCGGGCCGACCGCGACATCACCGAGGGTCTCGAGCAGTTGAAGCTCCGCGAGGCCGCCACGGAGCGTGGCTGCCCGATTGCGCACCACGATGAGCGGGCTCACTCCCGGTGTGATCGCCCGCGATCGGGCCGCGACCACATCGTGCTGCACGGCGAGTTGCAACGCCGCCTCGCGCAGCCCCTGCACCTGCGACCGGACACTCTCCTGGCGTGCGTCCATCGCGCGCGCAACGGCATCAACGGAACAACCGCACAGCGTGTCGTGCGGATGTGTCTCCAACAACCCCTGCCACGCGACGTTCAGGAGCGCCGGTAACTGCGCCAGCGTGAGTGTGCCGTCGTGTGCCGTGCGGCGTGCGCGGACCGCCGCCGAGTGCAGCCAGGCGAGTACCAGCCAGGGCTCCACGTCACGGAGTAGGGCCCGTTCGAGCCTCGCGTTGCGGCGCTTCTGGTGTGCGCGTGTGCCGAGCGTTCCCCCCAGCGTCCAGGTGTAGCCGTACGAGTCCCGCAGTTCACCCTGCACCACCGGGAGCGGTGCGACACGACCGGCGGCGCCGAAGTGCTCGACAAACGCGGACAAGGAGGCGCGCGTGAGCGTCGCCTCGTCGGCCGCCACCTTACGGAGCGCATCGACAGCGTCCCCGACGTCGGGCTGCAGCGCGTGGTGATCGGCACCGTTCAGCAGCAGCACGACGCCGGTGCGATTCCGCCTCGCCAGCACCGCGTGCATGCGCCTCCATCGGGTTGCCGCGGCGTCGGCGGCCGCGGGCAACGCGCTTCCGTATTCGTACCCGTCGGGCGGGAGATGATGCACCACGACCGAGGAGCCATCCGCGGATTCCCACCGGAAGGCGTCGGAGGCGGGATGGGCGGTGCCGCCGGCCCCGCGCCAGACGATGGCGACGGGAAAGCCGTATCCGGCCGCCACCGCGGGCAACGCGGCGGGATGCCCGAACGTATCGGGACAATACGCGACCGGTGGGGCCGCGGCGCCGAAGCGGCGCAGTACGCGGCGCCCGGCTTCGAGATTCCGCAGGATCGCTTCGCCGGACGGGATGAGATTGTCGGCAAGGACGAACCACGGACCGGCCTCGAGCGCTCCCGATCGCAGCCGCGCACCGAGCGCCTGTTCTCGGTCTGGGCGCACGGTCAGATAGTCGAGCAGCGTGATCGCCTGGCCGTCGAGCAGGAAGGACTCGCCCTCGACGGTTCGCTCGAGCACCGCATCCAGCAGGGGGACGAGCCGTTGCCGAAAGCGCGCGGCGGTGTGGTACCACTCCCGATCCCAATGGGTGTGGGAGACCACATAGATCCGGAGCGGGATCCGGTGATCCGGGCGGGACTCGTGGGAGGCGACGGGCACGGGCGGAAGCTACCTCGAGAACCGAGACGGCGGCCAGCTCGCGATCACCCGCTCGGCGGTGTTCGGGGCGGCGGTTGACCGCAACGGCACGCCCATCGACCTTTCCGCCTGCTTCCCACGTCGCGCGCTTTCCGTTCCCGTCTGTATCCGGATATCTGCTTGGAATTTCTGACCGAATTCTACCACAAGCTTCGTGACCTCCCTGCCCTGGTACAGTGGGCCGGATACGTCGGACTGACCATCATCATTTTTGCTGAGACGGGGTTGCTGGTCGGCTTTTTTCTCCCCGGTGATTCGCTCCTCGTGACGGCGGGGCTGCTGGCGGCGGACCAGGCCTTCGGCCTGAACATCTGGCTGCTGGGGCTGATTCTCACGGTGGCGGCCGTGGTCGGCGACACCGTGGGCTATCACGTGGGCAAGGCTACCGGCCCGCGTATCTTTACCCGCGAGAACTCGCTGTTCTTTCACAAGGACCACCTGCTGAAGGCGCAAGCGTTCTACGAGAAGCATGGCGGCAAGACGATCATTATCGCGCGCTTCATGCCGATCGTGCGGACGTTCGCGCCCGTGGTGGCCGGTGTCGGCCAGATGCGCTACGCATCGTTTCTTGCGTACAACGTGTTCGGGGGCGTGTTGTGGATCTGGAGCATGCTCCTCACGGGCTACGTGCTTGCGAAGACGGTGTCCGGTGTCGCCAAGCATGTCGAGAAGGTGATTCTCGTGGTCGTATTCCTGTCGATTCTGCCGGGCCTGATCGCCTGGTGGCGCAATCGCGGGGCGCAGGCACGGGCCTGACGCGCCGCTTCCGATCGTTCGAATTCGTGTCGTACTCACGTCATACCGAAGGAGTCGTTGTCATGGCCCACGTTCTTCCGCCGCTGCCGTACGCGCCCGAGGCGCTCGAGCCGCATATCGATGCGCAGACCATGAACATTCATCATGGCAAGCATCATCAGGCGTACGTCACGAACCTGAATGCCGCGATCGAGAAGGCGCCGGAACTGGCGTCGTGGTCGATCGACGAGCTGTGCAGCAAGATCAACGAGGTGCCGGAAGCGGTGCGCACGGCGGTCCGTAACAACGGCGGCGGTCACTGGAACCACTCGCTGTTCTGGCAGACAATGGCGCCGAATGCCGGCGGTGAGCCGACGGGCGCGCTGGCCGAGGCGATCACGAAGGCGTTCGGATCCTTCGCCGCGTTCAAGGAGCAGTTCCAGGCCGCCGGCATTGGCCGCTTCGGTTCGGGGTGGGCGTGGCTGGTGTCCACGAACGGCGCGCTGTCCATCATGAGCACGCCGAACCAGGACAACCCGCTGATGGAAGGGAAGCACGCGCTGCTCGGCTGCGACGTGTGGGAACACGCCTACTATCTCAAGTACCAGAACCGTCGTGCGGATTATCTCGGCGCGTACTGGAACGTGGTGAACTGGGCAGAAGTCGCGAAGCGTTTCGCGTAGGCTCGCCGCCGTACGGCTGGCAGTACAGACGAAGGGGCGCCGTGAGATCACGGCGCCCCTTCGTGCAGTGGACTCCCGCGGCGACGACTACGCGACCAACGCCGGGACGACCGTCAACGCAACGCCGAGTCCCCAGGCGACGAGCGACCCAACGAATCCGGCGCTCCGTTCGACACGGCCGACCACGCTGATGCCAATCGCGATGATCAGGAGCTGCCAGATGTTGAACACGTCGAGGTTGGCCAGCAGCGCCATCAGGGCCGGCGAGGTGCTGACCGGGTCAACGAAGCGCGCCACACCGAGGGCGGCATCGGAGAACGAGCGAATGGACTGTGGGTCGGCCATGGCGCCCTGCACCGCCGTCGCGATGAAACTGAGCACACGAGGCACGGAGGCGAGCGTGGCGATGAGCATGCCTTGCCCGAACGTGAAGGGTGCCGACGCCACCTTGCCACCGATCCAGACCAACAATCCGGTGAGCACCGCACCAACCGGAATCATCAGGACACCCGTCGCGATGAATCCGTAGCCAGCGAACTTTTGCGCCGCGGCTACCGCTTCCGCCGGCATCGGCGTCCCCCTCGCCGCCATCTGCTGCATCTGCACGTCGAAATTCGCATCGACATACGGCTGAATCAGTCCTTTGGTCGCCAGCACGATGACCAGCGTGACGGCGGTGAGCACCAGGATGTACATGCCGACGCCCTTTGCACGCGAGCGATCGAACACCTTCGCGGGCGCCCACAGCACTTCCAGCACGTCTTCGAACACACTGCCTTTGGACGACACAGCCATACCTTCGTTCATCGAGCGGCCTCTCCTTCGAGATAGGTGTATCCCTCAAGCCCTGCGACGTAGTCCGCGATGAAGGCATTCGCCTCTTCGCGCGTCAGGGATGTTGCGGAATTCACCTTACGGCGGAACGTGGCGAGAAGTTGCGACGCCCCGAACTGCACGTAATTGAGCACCTCGGTGACCGTGTCGCCTTCCACCAGATCGGTGATCTCGTAGGCCCCCTGATCATTCAGGCGCACATGCACCGCGTTCGTGTCGCCGAACAGATTGTGCAGGTCGCCGAGAATCTCCTGGTACGCACCCGTGAGAAAAATGCCCAGGATATAGTCTTCGCCGTCGCGGAACTCATGAAGCTCGAGGCTGGGACGGCCCTTCTTGTCGCCCACGAAGCGGTCGATCTTGCCGTCGGAGTCGCAGGTGACGTCCTGCAGCGTGCCACGGCGGACGGGCTCCTCATCGAGCCGGTGAATCGGCATGATCGGGAACAGCTGATCGATGGCCCAGCTGTCGGGGAGCGACTGGAAGAGCGAGAAGTTGCAGAAGTAGCGGTCAACGAGCGACGACTCGAGTTCAGGCAGAATGTCGGCGTAGGTGTCTTCGTCGGCCTTGGCGATGCGATAGATCGCGTTCATGGTACCCAGCCAGATCACCTCGGCCTTGGCCAGCCCGCGCAGACTGAGCACACCACTGTTGAAGTAGTTCCGGGCGCGGTCCTTGTCGAACGAGGCGTCGTGGAACACTTCGAGCACCTTGCGCGGCTTCGCGCCGCGTTCGGTGAGCGTGCGCCAATCCTCATACATCTCGTGCAACAACGAGTGTTCTTCGTCGTCGAGCACCGGGATCGGCTGTTCAGCCTGCGACTCGACATCGATGACCTTCACCAGCAGGAGGGCGTGGTGCGCTGTCAGCGCGCGACCCGACTCGCTGATGATGTGCGGCATCGGCAACTCCGCATCACGGCACGCCTCGGCGATCGTGTAGATCACGTCGTTGGCGTACTCCTGCAGCGTGTAGTTGACGCTCGCGTTGTTGGTGGAGTTGGTGCCGTCGTAGTCGATACCCAGCCCACCGCCCACATCCACGTGCGTGATGTCTACGCCGATGGCACGCAGTTCGAGGTAGAAGCGGGCGACTTCCTGGAGTCCCGACTTGATGAAGCGGATGTCGGTGATCTGACTGCCGAGATGGAAATGAATCAGCTTGAGGATGCCAAGCTTGCCAAGCGCCTGCAGCTTGTCGATGAGCTTGATGAGTTCGGCCGAGCTGAGCCCGAACTTGCTCTTTTCGCCGCCACTTTGCGCCCACCGGCCGGCGCCCTCGCTGGCAAGCTTGATGCGCACGCCGCAGGTGGGCGTGACGCCGAGTTCTTCGGCCACTTCGAGGAGGACATCGAGCTCGCTCACCTGCTCGAGCACGATGAACACCTTGTGGCCAAGCTTCTGCCCCGTGAGGGCCAGCCGCATGAACTCGTGGTCCTTGTAGCCGTTGCAGACGATGAGGTGTTCGGTGCTTTCCGACAGGCCGAGGACGGCCTGGAGTTCAGGCTTGGAGCCACACTCGAGTCCGACGCCGTGCGTCTTGCCGAACTTGACGATCTCCTCGACCACGTGCCGCTGCTGATTCACCTTGATCGGATACACGGTGGTGTAGCCACCGGTGTACTCGAACTCCTTCATCGACGCGTCGAACCGCTCGCTGAGCGTTTCGATGCGCGACTTGAGGATATCGGAGAAGCGGAGCAACACCGGGAGGGCGATGCCCTGACCTTCGAGATCATGCGCAAGATCGCGCAGATCGGCGGTGAGATCCGGACGGTCCGGATTCGGACGGACGATGACACGTCCGCGCTCGTTGATATCGAAGTAACCGGCGCCCCAGCCCTCTACGTTGTAGAGCGCGCGCGCCGATTCGATGGACCAGGCTGCCGGAGTCGGCGCCTCGGTGATGGGCTGAGTACGAGTGGCCATAAGCGTGCAAAGCTAGAGGGTTCGAGGCGGCGGAGGGAGCCGCCGCCTCGAATTCCCTTGGTGCCGGTCACACCAACCGGCCGCACCGAGACGGGGCGCTAGTTGTCGCCGTCGAGGAGACCGCCGAGACCGCCCAGGATCGAGCCCTCACCCACACGCTTCCCGCCGACACTCGGCGCCGCCGCGATGATCCGATCGGCCAAGCGCGAGAAGGGCAGCGTTTGCAGAATCACACGCCCGGGGCCGGTGAGCTGGACGAAGAACAATCCTTCGCCTCCGAACAGTGCCGTCTTGATCCCGGGGACCCGCTGGATGTCGTAGTCCACCGTGGGCTGGAAGGCGACCAGGCAGCCGGTATCGACCCGGAGCTTCTCACCGGGTGCGAGATCGATGGCATGCAGGGTCCCTGACGCGTGCAAAAAAGCGAGACCGTCACCCTGCAACTTCTGCAGGATGAAGCCTTCTCCGCCGAAGAAGCCCGCGCCGATCTTCCGGTTGAAGGCGACGGAGATATCGATGCCACGAGCAGCGCAGAGAAAGCTGTCCTTCTGCGCGAGCACCGTACCGCCCCAGTCACGCAGGTTGAGCGGCACGATCTTACCGGGAAACGGCGCGGCAAACGCCACGTCGGCACGACGGGCGCTGTTGTTCCCAAACAGCGTGACGAAGAACGAGTCGCCGGACAGCACACGCTTACCGGCGCCCACCAACTTGTCGAATAATCCGCCACCCTTCGAATTCGGGTCGAGCGTGGTCGCCATGGTGATGCCTTCGCGCATGAACATCATCCCACCCGCCTCGGCGAAGACGGCTTCGCCGGGGTCGAGGGTGATGATCACCGCCTGCAGGTCGTCGCCGATGATCTGGTAGTCGATTTCGTCAGCCGCCATCACTTGCCTCCGTTGGGGCGAACCGGTGCCGATCCGCCCGCTGTGGAATTGGACATTTTCACCTGATCACGTCCCTTTTCGAGGAACGGGATGCCACGCACCATCCATGACGGGGCATCGGCCCCCTGAAGTTTCACGGCGAAGAACTCGATCATCTTCTTATCGATGTCCTTCTGGTTGGCCCGCTTGGTCGGATTGTGCTCGTCGCCGTTGTACACGACCATGTACGCTTCCTTCTGCAGGCGACGCATGGCGACGTAGAACTCGATGCCCTGGTACCACGGCACCGAGCCGTCGTTGTCGTTGGCCATGAAGAGCACCGGCGTGGTCACGCGATCAAGCTTGAACAGCGGCGAGTTTTCCACGAAGCGCTCCGGGTACTGCCAGAGCGATCCGCCGATGCGGCTCTGCGTGTGCTCGTACTGGAATGCCCGGGCCAGTCCCGACTGCCAGCGGATTCCACCGTAGGCACTCGTCATATTCACCACTGTGGCGTTCGGCACGGCGGCGGCGAACATGTTGGTGACCGTGATGAGATACGCCGACTGATAGCCGCCCCACGACTGGCCGGTGATGCCAACGCGCTTGGGATCGACGAAGCCCTTGGCGATCAGCGCCTGCACGCCGGGGATGATCGACTTGGCCGCGCTCGGGCCAGGCTGGCCGTCGGTGTAAATGATGTCCGGCTGGAAGACGATGTAGCCCAGGCTGTTGTACACCAGCGGGTTTACCGTATTGCGTCCCGACGGCGCGACGTAGTTGTGAAGACCGTCCGTGAGCTTCTCGTAAAAGTAGACGATCATTGGGTACTGCTTCGACGGATCGAAGTTCTCCGGCTTGTGCAGCAAGCCGCGCAGCGGGATACCGTCGCCGTTGAGCCACGACACCAGTTCCACGGTGCCACGCGGATACTGCGCGTCCTGCGGATTGGCATTCGAGATCTTGACGGTGCCCGCGACGTTCGTGCCCGTGTAGAGGTCCGGGAATTCGCGATACGTGCTCTGCGTGAGCAGGTACTGCTCGGCATCCCGCGCCTTCTGCAATCCGTTCAAGTTGCGGTCGGCCATCACGAGCTTCTCGGGCTTGCCGTCGACGCCCATGCGATCGCGCCAGAAGCCAGTGGCCTTGGTGAGCGAATCAACGGCGCGCAACAGCAGCGGCTGTGCCGCATCGAGGAACGGATCCTCACGATCGAGATCCACCACGCGAAACGTCATCCCGGCGCGACGTCCTTCGCCATCGGTGAGATTCTTCGGCGCCACGACGCCGGCCGGATCGACTTCCCAGACGTCGAAACGGTCGTAGACGAGTACGCGCTTGTCGGCGGTGCTCCAGCCCCCGAGCCCGTAGGGCGGCGGCACGTCGGGCGAATCGAACTCTTCGTCCTGAAACTTCACCGGCAGCTTGTCGGTAAGCAGCGTCTTCTTGCCGGTGGCAACGGCGTACGAGACCCACTGCCCCTTCTCGAACCACGTGACGAAGTTGCCGCCCGGGGAGAGCTGCGCGTTGCCGTCGAGGCCCTTGGCCACGAGCGTGCGTGCGCCCGTGAGCGGATCGATGAGATACACGTCGCTCGCGCCTTCCCCCCAGAACTGGGGGATCGCGTACTCCACGGCGTTGGTGCCGAGCACCCGACGTCCGTCGTTGCTGACCGTGACGCGGAGGCTGTCATTCGCCAACTGGGTCCACTTGCCGCTCGCGATGGTGTACAGCGCGGTGTACGTGCGGTTTCGATCGCGATTGGCGGTGACCTTCTGTTGCGGCTGGATTTGCGTGTCCTTCCAGTGCCACAAGTCGTAGCCGGCCTTGTCGACCAATGAATCGGCCGGGATGGAATCCATCGGCACGTTGCCGAGCGAGAAGATCACGCCATTGCCTTCACGCGTGAAGCTGAGTGCGCCGCGCTCGGCGATCAGCATGCCCGCCGGCGCTTCTGCCGCCGCGACGATCTTGCGCGCCGCGACCGGCTTGCCCTTGGCCGGCACGAGCGACGCGTGATACACCGCCATCTTCGGCTTCGGCGTGGAATCACCGACGTCGGAGAGGAGGGCCACCTGCGTCCCCTTGCGATCGAAGGTCATGCCGCGATAGGTGGCCTGCCCGGTGAGCAGGGGCGTGACCGTACCCGATGCCAGCGCACGCACGAACGCGCCGTTGCCGGCCCCGTCCCGCGTGGTGACGGTGTAGCCGAGCCACTTCTCGTCGTCGTCGAACGCGAAGGCCGTGACGCCCTCGATGCGTTGATCGGTGCCGGCGGCGAGATCACGCAGCACGAGGGTGACGCCGTTCTCGCGACGCGGAGCGACCGGCGTCGCGGACCCGGCCGGGGGCGCACCGGCGCCGTTCCGGGTGGTGGCCGTCGTGTCTTCCAAGAGATAGGCGAGGAATCGACCGCCGTTGCGGGCCAGGCGGTACGAGCGCACACCAGCGACCCGTGTGACGGTGCCGTCGGCGAGGTTCATGATGCCGAGGCCGTTGCGCGGCGCCGGGGTGCCGCGGCGGGTGCGGGCCCGCTCCACGTCGGCGCGCGAGGCGTAGATCGTGAACGCGACGAACTTGCCGTCGGCGCTGAACTGCGCAGGCTGGGCGGAGAACTGCGCCGCCGAGTCGGCGGCGGGTTGCAGCTGGGGACGACCGGTGAACCCCCGTGGGGCGCGGTGCTCGGTGGCCGCGGCGGTGGAACGCACCACCAATTCGCCTTCGCCGACCACGGGGCTGAGCGTGTAGGCGGCCCACTTGCCGTCGTTGGACAACGACGTGCCGGTGATCGTGCGCCACTCGTCGTAGGTGTCCTGCGTGATCGGCTTCTTGCCGGCCGGAAGGGGCGGCGGCGTCCAGCGCGAGACGTTGGTATACGGATTGGCCGGCACGGGTGCCTGACCGGTGGTCGCCGGCTGCGCGTGCAGCAGCGAGGCGCCGACGAGGCCGGCGACGAATGCGGAGGCCGACGCCGCCCGCGTGGCGCGGGTCTGCGAGGCACGGGACGAACGATTCACTGGCGATCGCATCATCTGATGGGGTGCGAGACGTGAGACGGGCTGGTTGTTCGGAGCGCGGAGCCCCAACTTGGGCCAGCACCTGTTGGGAAAAAGCTTAACGGCGCGGCTTCGACCGCGTGAGGAATTCGATGAGACGGTTGCTCGGCTATTTTGTCCGCGGACTCGTACTGCTGGCCCCATTGGCCGTCACGGTATGGATCTGCTGGCTGGTCTTCACGAACGTGGATGGCTGGCTGGGGCTGCCCATTCCCGGCGCTGGATTCATGGCGACGCTGGTGCTGATCACCGTGGTCGGATTCCTCGGATCCAGCCTGCTTACGCGATCAGCGGTGAACCTGCTGGAGGGGTTGATGGCACGCCTCCCGTTCGTACGCCTGCTCTACGGGTCGACCAAGGACCTGTTGAACGCGTTCGTGGGGGAGAAGCGTCGTTTCGACCAGCCGGTGTCGATGGACCTCACGGCCGACGGCGGCGTGCGGCTCGTGGGGTTCGTGACGCAGGAGTCACTGTCCCATCTCGGCATGTCCGAGTATGTCGCCGTGTACTGTCCGCACTCGTACAACTTTTCCGGCCAGCTGCATCTCGTGCTGGCGACCCGCGTCCGGGCGCTCGATGTCGCGAGTGCCGACGCCATGGCCTTCGTCGTGTCCGGTGGCGTGTCCGGACTCGTCGCTGCCTCGCTTTCCACTGGCGAAAACGCCACCGTCCGGAGCTCCTGATGTCTTTTCGACTGCGCATTCGCTGGGCAGCGCTCACTCTGACCGCCACGGTCGGTGGCGCGGCACTGTCGGCTCGCCCCGCCATGGCACAGGCAGCCACGACACCGGCGCCGGCGGCCAAGCCGATCCTGCTGGTGCCCGACGCGGTGTTCGATGGTGTGAGCGACGCGCCACAGCGGGGGTGGGTGGTGCTCGTGCGCGGGGCGCGCATTGCCGCGGTCGGACCGGCGGCCAGCGTGACGGTACCCGGCGATGCCGAACGGATCACGTTACCCGGCACGACGCTGATGCCGGGGATGAGCGACCTGCACAGTCACGTGCTGCTCCATCCGTACGATGAAACGCCGTGGAACGATCAGGTGCTTCGTGAATCGCTGGCGCTTCGCACGGCGCGCGCGGTGAATCACCTCAAGGCCACGCTCGACGCGGGCTTCACGGTGTTACGTGATCTCGGCACCGAGGGCGCCGGGTACGCGGACGTCGGCCTCAAGGAAGCGGTCGATGCGGGAATCATCCCCGGCCCTCGATTGTTCGTGACCACGAAGGCGATCGTGGCCACCGGGTCGTACGGCCCCAAAGGCTTCGGTGCCGAGATCGGCGTGCCGCAGGGCGCGGAAGAAGCCGACGGCGTCGACGGGGTGACGCGGGTGGTGCGCGACCAGATCGGACATGGCGCGGACTGGATCAAGATTTACGCGGACTATCGTTGGGGACCGCGCGGCGAGGCGCGCCCCACGTTCACGCCTGAGGAGTGGGCGGCGATCGTGCGCACGTCCACGTCGAGCGGGCGGCCGGTCGTGGCCCACGCCAGCACGGTGGAAGGGATGACGCGCGCCATCTTGGCCGGCGTAGAGGACATCGAACATGGCGATCTGGCGACGCCCGAGGTGTTCGCGCTGATGAAGCAGCACAACGTCGCGTTTTGTCCCACGCTGTCGGCTACGGAGAGCACCACGCGCTACCGTGGCTGGAAGAAGGGCGTCGACGCCGATCCTGCGGGGATCGTGCAGAAGAAAGCGATGTTCAAGGCGGCGCTGGCGTCGGGCGTGACGATCTGCAACGGCAGCGATGTGGGCGTCTTCAGCCATGGGACGAACGCACTGGAGCTCGAACTGATGGTGGAGTACGGCATGTCGCCGTCGGCAGCGCTCAAGGCGGCGACCAGCGTCAATGCCCGCATCATGCACCGAGAGACCGACTTCGGCCGCGTGGCGCCGGGGCTGTTCGCGGATCTCGTGGCCGTGACCGGGGATCCCAGCCGAGACATCCGTGCCATTCGTGCCGTGCGACTGGTGATGAAAGGCGGCACGATCGTCCGCCAGTAACTGACGGGTCGTCGCACTCCTGCCGGGAGTGGTCGGCGACATCCGCGCGTCCATCGCGTCCCAGCACTGGACATCCATGGCACCGGGTGGAAAGGTTTCCCCCGGTGCAGGGCGGCCAGAACCGCCGACCCGCTGTCCGACTTTACTTCCCGCCAATCGGAGCACGTTTGTCTTCGTCCAACACCGGCTCGAACGAAGCCTGGGGTAGCCGAATCGGTCTCATTCTCGCGATGGCGGGGAATGCGGTCGGTCTCGGCAACTTCCTGCGCTTCCCGCGTCAGGCTGCCGCCAACGGCGGCGGATCGTACATGATCGCGTACTTCATTGCGCTACTGCTGCTTGGCATTCCGCTGATGTGGATCGAGTGGGGCGTCGGCCGTAACGGTGGGCGCTACCGCAAGGGACACTTGCCCGGCATGTTTGCCGCGCTCTGGAAGCACCCGGCGGCGAAGTACGTGGGCGTGGTGGGCATGGTCGTGCCGCTTGGCGTCATGATCTACTACACGTACATCGAAAGCTGGACGCTGGCGTTCGCGATTTTCTCGGCGACGAGGGACTACTGGGGTATCACGACGCAGGAAGGGATGATCGGCTACCTGCGGTCGTTCCAGAGCGTGCAGGCGCCGGGTGCACCCGTGTACCACCACGAGCTCACCACGTACGGCTTCTTCACCTTCACGCTGTTGCTCAACATCTACGTGTTGTCGAAGGGGATCTCCGGGGGGATCGAGAAGCTGGCCAAGATTGGCATGCCGATCTTGTTCCTCTTCGCGATCGTGCTCGCGGGCGTCGTGCTGACCATGCCGGCGCAGCCGGGTGTCGGCACGACACCGGCGCAGGGGCTCGAGTTCATTTACAAGCCCGATTTCTCACGGCTCGGCTCGCCCGGCATCTGGCTCGCCGCCGCCGGCCAGATCTTCTTCACGCTGTCGGTCGGCATGGGCTCGCTGCAGGCGTACGCGTCGTACCTGTCCACGAAGGACGATATCGCGCTGAACGGCATCGCGACGGCGGCCACGAACGAAACGGCAGAAGTGGTGCTTGGCGGATCGATTGCCATTCCGGCCGCCGTGACGTTCTTCGGTGTGGCCGGTGCTATGCAGATCGCGCAGGGTGGCTCGTTCGACCTCGGCTTTGCGACGATGCCGGTGGTGTTCCAGCAGATCGACAAGACGCTGCCGATTGGCAATCTCCTTGGCGTGATGTGGTTCGGCCTGTTGTTCTTTGCCGGCATCACCTCTTCGGTGGCCATGCTGACGCCGATCACGGCGTTCTTCCGCGAGGAGTTCGGCATCGCGCGTGAGAAGGTCGCCTGGAGCCTCGGAGCGATCTGCTTCGCCATCGGCCTTCTGCACGTGCACTGGCTTGGCCACGGCTTCCTGGACGAGTGGGATTACTGGGTGGGCACGTTCGGTCTGGTTCTGGTCGCGATCACCGAAGTCATCATCTTCGTGTGGATCTTCAAGCCCGAGAATGCGTGGAAGTCGATCCACATGGGCGCGGACATCAACATCCCGAAGATCTTCAAGTTCATCATGACGTACGTGACGCCCATCTACCTGTTGGTCATCCTCACGTGGTGGGGCAAGGATGAAGCGCTGCCGATCCTGTTGAACCAGCGCTCGTCGACCAACTCGAGCCCGGTGTCGGATGCCGACATGCCGTTCATCCTCATCTCGCGCGGGATTCTGCTGTTCTTCGCCGTTGTGTTCCTGATCCTGATCCGCATGGCGTGGAAGCGGAACGGCTACGACGATCGCAAGGGATTTGTCGAAATCACCACTCACCGCGCGGAGGTCTGATGTCTGGTGGCGCAATTGCCTTCATGGCGATCAGCTGGACGTTTGTGCTCGGCCTCACGGCGTGGTCGTTCGCTAAACTGTTGACGGACAAGAAGCACTAAGCCGTCCGCGTCTGCTGATACGAGATCGGGTCGGAGCGCGGTGTCCCGCGTGCTCCGACCCGATGTTTTTCTCGTCGGGCGCCGGCTGCGTGCGCGATGCGCGACCGCAGCGGCGCACGCACGCCTAGGGTTTATACCACGTATCCAACCCGGTCTGGACTTCCCGCCCGGCCTGCGCGGGAGTCAGGGTGCCATTGAGTACCGCAGCCGTCACGCGCCACAGCTCGTCCTCGAGGCTTGGGGCGCCGCGGGACAGAATCTGCGAGGCATTCCGGATGGTCGATCTGCACTTGGTGCGCCAGCTGAGGAACTCCTTGGCGAGTGGATCCATCACGGTGATCTGATGGTTGGCCAGGGTGAAGAATCCCGGTAACGCGTTGCTGTAGAGCTCAGCAAACTCCTGCGACGTCAGCCACTCGAGAAACAGTCTGGCTTCCGCCGGGTGCTTGGCCGCCGCGTTCAAACCCATCGCGATGTCCGTGTGATCGCTGATGTAACAGACGTCACCAGCGGTGCCCACGGGGGGCGGGAAGATCCCAAGCGTAAACGCCGCCTCTTTCCTGAACTGCGCAATTTCCCACGAGCCCGTGGGGTAGATGGCGCCTTTGCCGAGGGTGAAGCGGCTCTGGGCACTCGGATAGGCCATGGCCGAGAAGTCCGCCGGGAGGTACGGCGTCCACGTTGCGAGTTCGGCCCACGTCTGCGTATACGGCGCGTCGGTGTACTTGGCGGTACCGGCGATCAGGGCCTTCCGGCCCTCCTCGCCCTTCCAGTAGTTCGGGCCGATGTTCTGGAATCCAACGGTGGCGGATTCCCAGCGGTCAGCCGTGCCCATCACGAGCGCCTGCTCCCCGCGCGACTTCAGCGTACGAAGCGCCGTCATGAACTCGTTGCGGGTGTCCGGCTCCGTAATGCCGTACTTGTCAAACACGTCTTTGTTATAGAAAAAGCCGTGAATCACGGACGCCATCGGCACGCAATACACGGTCTTGCCGTCGTCGGTAATCCAAGCGCTCCTGGCCACGTCGCCGAAATTGAATAACCCGGTCAGGCCGTTCAGCCCCACAAGTCGTCCCTTGGTGTACAGGGCGAGCGACGTATCGAAGGGACGGCAGGTGATCAAGTCGCCCGCCGTACCACTCGCGAGCTTGGCGTTCAGTCCGGCGTCGTACGCGGCGGGCGCGGTCGGCGCGAAAACCACGTGGATGTTCCGATGCCTGGATTCGAAGGCGGGAATGATCTTGTCCCGCCAGACGGACACGTCGTCGTTGCGCCAGCTTTCGATGGTGATGGTCACTCTGGCGTCGTCTGAGACCTGCGTGGTATCGGAGGCCACGCAGCCAGAGACGAAGAATGCCGCGAGCGCCAGCCGGGAGGCTTGGGCGATGAAGGTGCGCAAAGGGGACTCCTGAAAAACCGAAAGGCGAGGCGAACGATGCGCGGAGCCGCGCTCACGCGAATCAGGGGAATCTTACCCAAGGTCTGCCCGTTCCCAACGGGCGCGGGCGCTGGCCATGTGAGTCCACACTGTAGCGCGAGCGTCAACCGGCGATCATTGTTCACCGTGCTCCGACCCGACGCGTTTCCCGACCATCTTGCCGAGCGGATTACCGACCACTCGGGTGCCGACGCCTCCGTGACGCGCGGCGCGTTCGTGATCTACTGGATGCGCACCGCCGTGCGGGCGCATGACAATCCGGCGCTGGATGTGGCGCTGACCGCCGGCCAGCGCCTCGGGGTGCCGGTCTTCGTGTATCACGCGTTGTCGGAGAAGTATCCGTACGCATCGGACCGGCACCACACGTTCATTCTCGAAGGGGCGCGGGATGTCGAGGCGGAGTGTGCGGCGCGTGGCATCGGCTACGCGTTCCATCTCGAGCGACCGGGGCATCGCGGACCGGCGCTGCGCACGCTGGCCGCACGCGCGGCGCTCGTGGTGACTGAGACGCTGCCGGTGGCGCCGCTCGACTGGCTGACCGATTCGTTGGCCGATGGTGTGACCTGCGCGGTGTGGAGTGTGGACACGGCCTGCGTGGTGCCGATGCCACTGGTCGGCAAGGCGCACACGCGTGCGTTCGCCTTTCGCGACGATACCGCAGCACTGCGGGCGGCGCGACGCGGGATCGCGTGGACCGACGTGGCGACGCACACGCCGCCGTTTGTGCCGCACCCCCTGCCGTTCGCCCCGGTGCGACTGGCCGACGCCGATATCCCGGCGTTGGTCGCGCAGTGTGAGATCGACCATGGCGTGGCACCGGTGCCGCACACCGTGGGCGGTACGGTGGCCGGCTACGCGCGCTGGCATGAGTTCGTAGCCGCCGGCCGACTGGAGCGCTACGCGGCGAAGCGCAACGACGCCACAATCGACGGCGTGAGCCGGATGTCGGCGTACTTCCATTACGGCATGGTGTCCACGTTCCGCATTGTCCGGGAGTGCGTGACGCGCGGCGGCGACGGAGCGGACAAGTACCTCGACGAGCTACTCGTGTGGCGCGAACTGGCCTACGCGTTCTGCTACTGGCACGACGCCCCCGAGACGCTTGACGCCATCCCCGCGTGGGCACGCGAGACCCTGACGCGTCACGAGTCGGATACGCGCACGCGGCACTCGTGGGAAACCCTCGCGCGGAGCGGCACCGGCGACGAACTGTGGGATGCGGCGCAGCAGTCGCTACGCGTGCACGGTGAGTTGCACAACAACGTGCGCATGACGTGGGGGAAGGCGGTGCCGATGTGGTCGTCGGATGCGACCGAATCGCTGGAGCGCCTCATCGATCTCAACCACCGCTATGCGCTCGACGGGCGCGATCCGGCCTCGTTCGGAGGGCTGCTCTGGTGTCTGGGCCAGTTCGATCGCCCCTTCTCGCCGGAGGTCGCAGTGCTGGGGACGGTGCGGCCACGGCGCAGTGACGAGCATCAGCAGCGGATGAACTTCCGGGCGTACCGGGCACACGTGAGCCGCCCGGCCGGCCTCTCTCCGCGCGTGACCGTGATCGGGGCGGGGATCGCCGGCCTTGCCTGCGCGCGCACGCTGCACGATCACGGGATCGCGGTCACGATGGTCGACAAGAGCCGTGGGGTTGGTGGACGATTGAGCACACGTCGCGAAGGCCGCTGGCAGTTCGACCATGGCGCGCCGTCTATCCGTCTCGACGATCCGCGTTTGGCGCGGCTCGCGGAGTCGTGGCTGCACGACGATGTCCTGTACCAAGCGCACGACGGGGAGTTCGTGGGCACCCGCGGCATGAACACGTTACCCAAACACGTGGCCCGGGATCTGACCCTCCGGACCGGGGTGCAGGTGGCGTCGATCGCCCCAGCGGGCACGGGCTGGTCCATCATCGACCGCGACGACGTCCGGTACGCGGCCGACATCGTGCTGCTGGCCGTGCCAGCGCCGCAGGCCACCGCGCTCCTGCGCACGATCGAGGAGCCGGTGGCCTTTACGGCGGCGCTGGCGGGAGTCACGATGCTGCCGTGCTGGAGCAGCATGATCGTCTTCGACGGGCCACCACCCGCCGTGGTGAGCGAACGGCTCATCGGTGGCGAACTGCGCACGGATTCCCCGATGCTCCATCGCGCGTGGCGCCAAGCGGCACGCGTGGGTCGCTCCACCGATGAGGCGTGGGTGGTGCACAGCGCCGGCGACTGGAGCGCGCAGCACGTGGAGGAGGAGCCCACCGCGATCGCGGCGCAGGTCTCCGAGGCGTTACGGGATGAGCTGCGGATCGCCGGTGACATCATTCACGCCGTTTCGCATCGTTGGCGCTACGCGCGCGTGCAGACCGGCCTGGATGACGCGTGCGTGTTTGATGCGTCGCGCGGCATTGGCGCATGCGGCGACTGGGGCGCCGCCGGCTCCACGCCGCGCTCACACCCTTCGGTGGAGCGCGCGTGGCTGAGCGGGATCGCGCTGGCGGGGCGCGTGCTGGGTCGCGCTCCCTCTCGACCCCGCACGCCGTGATGCACCGCGACGGGTAACGACGGCCGCGAACCGCGCGGCCGTCGTTTATCGTGCCCGGCCGGTCAGGCCGGTACGACCCCACGGAACGGCGCATCGGCACCGGCCCGCAACGCGGCGATCCGCTCCTCGGCGAACGCCACGAGTTCCGCCATGGTGTCCGCATCGAACACGAGCTTCACTCCGGCCGCCGCGTACAGCTCCGGCAGCGGGCGCGTGCCGCCGAGTTTGAGGAAGCGCTTGTACGCCGCCACGGCGTCGCCGGCGTCGGCGACGGCGTTCCGAAACACCTGGAGCGCGCCGAGCTGCGCGAGCCCGTATTCGATGTAGTAGAACGGCAACTCGAAGATGTGGAGCTGACGGTACCAACGTCCGACACGCTCACGCTCGAGCCCCGTCCAATCGACGCCGGACTCGAACTCGTTGCGGAGTTCCAGCCACTTCGCATCGCGCGCATCGCGATCGGCGCCGGCCGGATCGGTATAGATCCACGCCTGAAATGCATCGACGCTCGCGATGTGCACGAGACTGCCCAGCACGTCTTCGAGGTGCTCGAGCCACGCCACGCGCGCCTGGTCGGGCGTGTAGTAGCCATCGGGGGCCACGAAGTACGGCATGGCGAGCAGTTCCATGCTCATGGACGCCAGTTCCGCCGCCTCGTGTCCGGTGCGCCGCTGCCAGGTAAACGGCAGCGGATGCGTGGCGAAGTCGTGGAAGCAGTGTCCCGCTTCGTGCACGAGGGTTTGTACGTCGTCCGGTACGCCGACGGCATTCATGAAAATGAATGGACGACCGCGGAATGACAGGTCGGTGCAGTAGCCACCCGGTGCCTTGCCCGGTCGGCTTTCGAGATCGAGCAGCTTCTCGTCGGCCATAATGCGGAACTGCGCGCCGAGTTCGGGATCGACCCGCTGGAAGATGTTCCTGGCACGATCGATGAAGGTGTCCACGTCGGCGAACGGCTTGAGCGGTTCGTCGGCATTCAGGTCGACGGACACGTCCCACGGGCGGAGCACGTCGACGCCGAGCGACTGGCGGCGATGCTCCATGAGGCGCGCGACGGCCGGCGTGACGGTCTTCTTGACGGCCTCGTGAAAGCGCGCGGTGTCTTCTGGGGTGTAGTCGAAGCGATGCTTGGCGGCGAAGCAGTAGCGCTGGTAGTCGGAGAACCCCGCCTCTTTGGCGACCGCATCGCGCAGCGTGTGCATGTGGTCGAACAGGTCGGCGAACTCATCCCGCTTGACCATGTACGCCTCGGCACCAAGGCGAAACGCCCGTTCGCGCGCGGCACGGTCGGCGGACTTGAGGTATGGCTGCAGCTGGGGAATGGTCTTCGGGGCACCCTCCCAGTCGACACTCAGGCCACCGGTGATCTTCTGATAGCCTGCCGACAACTCCTCGATCTGCGAAAAGCGCGCGACGTTCGCTTCGCGAAAGATTTCGATGTCGGTACGGAAGCGTCGAATGGTGGTGTCGAGATCCTCGCGCGACCATCCGAGCTCGAGCAGGCGCTTGGCGAGTCGGACGCCCTGCTCTTCCAGCTTCGGGAAGATCTCCATGGAAAAGCGGAGATAGGCCGTCTCGGCCGCCGCATCGGCGGTATTGCCGGTATAGGCAATCATGGAGAGCGTGCCGGCCTCTCCGACCAGGGTATCGAGGCGTGACCACGTGCTCAGCCACGATTCCACCACGGGAGTCGTGGCGTCGAGGGCGATGGTGGCCAACCGCTCGTAATACGGCAGAATGTCGTCCCATGCCGCGTCGCGGAATGCCTCCGGAGAGGCCGGGAGTTCGATCATGATGTCGGAGTTGGGTCGCATGTCCTACACACTACGTCATGGCGTCGCCGCCGCGTCAGCGGAGCGCGGCGATGTGCGCGCTCTCGCGTGACGGCGTGGCGTTATTCGCCGTACGGAATCCAGATATTCTTGACCTGCACAGCGCGCCGCAGGAATTCACGCCCTTCGCCGACCCGCGGATCCAGCCATTCGCGTGCGTCCCACTCGGTCCAGGTACGCTTGAGGTTGGCCGCCGACGCCTTTTCGACGGCGGTGGCACCGGCCCTCGACCCAACGTACCACAGGGCGTCCACGTCGTCATGCTCCGCCAGCACTTTCGCGAGCGGATCGCGCGGCCCGGTCACGATGTTCACCACGCCGGCCGGTACGTCGGAGGTTTCGAGCACGCTGTAGAAGTCGGTCGCCGAGAGTGGATACCGCTCGGACGGTACGGCGACCACGCGATTGCCGGTGGCGAGGAGCGGGCCGACGAGTGAAATCAGGCCGAGTAATGGGTACGGATCGGGACAGGCGACGCCCACGACACCGATGGGCTCGTGCATCGCCAACGCCACGCCGCGCAACGGGACGTCGTGAATCGCGCCATCGTGCTTGTCCGCCCACGCGCCGTAGGTGAAGAGCCTCGAGATCGAGGCCTCCACTTCGCGGACGGCAGCGGGGGCGGACGCTCCCGTCATGGCGGACAATCGCGCCGCAAACTCCTGTGCACGCGCCGACAGATTTTCCGCGATATAGAACAGGATCTGCGAGCGCTGATGTCCGGACAGCTTGGCCCATCCGGCGCCGGCATGCGCCGCTTCGACCGCGTTCCGCACGTCCTTCCGGTTGCCGTCGCCGACTTCCCCGACCACGCGGCCGGTCGCGCCAACGATGCGGCGCGAGTACCCCGAATCGCTCCGGGTCTGCTTGCCACCGATGAACAGCTTCGGGGTGCGATCAATGGAGGGGAGCGCCGCAGCCGTCAGCGCGGCGTCAGCGGCATCGTCCGTCTGGGGCGAGAGTGCGGGCGCGACCGGTGACGGAGCGCTTTCGTGCGGGCGCACGGGCTTCAGATATTCGCCGAGCCCTTCGCGTCCGCCCTCCCGACCGAACCCGGACTCGCGGTAGCCCCCGAAACCGGCGGCGGCGTCGAACAGGTTCGTGCTATTGATCCACACCACCCCGCACTTGAGCTTGGGGGCGATATCGAGCGCGAGATTGATATTCTCGCTCCACACGCTGGCCGCCAGCCCAAACGGCGTGTTGTTGGCGAGAGCGACCGCCTCGTCCGGCGTGCGGAACGTCATGCTGACCAAGACGGGTCCGAAGATCTCGACCTGCGCAATGGTGGCCGACGGGGCCACGTTGGTGAACAGCGTGGGGGGATGGAACGAGCCGTCAGCAGGCGTCGCCCAACTCGGCTGCCAGCAGGTGGCGCCCTCCTCGATCCCCTGCGCGCACAGCTGCTTGATGCGCTCAAGCTGCACCGGCGCGACGATGGCGCCCATATCGATCGTCTTGTCGAGCGGCGATCCGATCCGGAGCCGTTCCATGCGATCGCGCAGCTTCGCGATGAGCTGATCCGCCACACCTTCCTGCACGAGTAAACGGGAGCCCGCGCAGCACACCTGCCCCTGGTTGAACCAGATCGCATCGACGACGCCTTCGACCACGCTATCGAGGTCGGCGTCCTCGAACACCATGAACGGACTCTTCCCGCCCAGCTCGAGCGAGAGCCCCTTCCCTGAGCCGGCCGTCGCCACGCGAATCGCGCGACCGACCTCGGTGCTGCCGGTGAAGGCGATCTTGTCGACGTCGGGATGATCCACGATGGCCGCGCCGGTGCGTCCGTCGCCCGTAACGAGATTGAACACGCCCGGCGGCAAGCCGATCTCATGCACCAACTCGGCGAAGCGCAGCGCGGTGAGCGGCGTGAACTCGGCGGGCTTGAGCACGACCGTGTTTCCCGCGGCGAGGGCCGGCGCGACTTTCCACGCCAGCATCAGCAGCGGGAAATTCCACGGGATCACCTGCCCCACCACGCCGTATGCGTGCTGCCCGGGGAACTCCGCCGACAGCAGCTGCGCCCAGCCGGCGTGGTACGAGAAGTGTCGCGCCACGAGGGGCACGTCGATGTCACGCGTCTCGCGAATCGGCTTGCCGTTGTCGATCGACTCGAGCACGGCGAAGTCACGCGCATGCTTCTGGATCCCGCGGGCGATGGCATACAGCCAGCGGGCGCGGGCGTGATCGTCGAGCGCCTGCCACGCCGGCAGCGCCGCGCGGGCGGCGGCGACGGCCGCCTCGACATCGTGCGTGCTCCCCTGCGCCACGCGGGCGAGGTGCGTGCCGGTGGACGGGTCCTGCACATCGAACGTGTCACCGGCGGCCGGCGTGGTAAACGCGCCACCGATATAGTGGCCGAAGGTGCTGCCGTGACCGGCCAGCCACGCGCGCACGACGGCATCGCCCTCCGGCGCGGGGCCGTAGCTCATCGTGTCGAAGATCTCGCGGACGGTGCCACCCGCCGGTGTATTCGTGGGAGCCATGCGGATTACACCATGGGTTGGCGATGAGCCGCGGCGTAGCGGCCCGTCACGAAATGTTCGAGCTGACGTTCGACATCGGTGAGCAGACCGCTCGCCCCGAAGCGAAACAAGTGGGGACGCAGCCAGCGATCGCCGAGTTCCTCCTTGATCAGGATCAGCCAGTCGAGTGCCTGCTTGGCCGTCCGGATACCACCGGCGGGCTTGAATCCCACCTCGACACCGGTGCGCGATCCGAAGTCGCGGATCATGCGCGTCATTACGAGTCCGACCGGGAGCGTGGCGTTCGTCGGTTCCTTGCCGGTGCTCGTCTTGATGAAGTCGGAGCCGGCCATCATCGCGACCAGACTCGCGCGCGCGACATTCGTGAGCGTAGCGAGCTCACCGACGCCCAGAATCGTCTTGAGATGCGCGTCGCCGCAGGCCTCGCGGAAGGCCCGGACTTCGTCGTACAGCGCCTGCCAGTTGCCGGTGAGCACGTGGGCCCGCGTGATCACGACGTCGATTTCGGTGGCACCGGCGGCGACCGACGCGTGGATTTCCGCGACGCGCTGCGCGAACGGGGATAATCCAGCCGGAAAACCAGTGGAGACGGCGGCGACGGGGACGCCCGATCCACGCAGAGCCTCGACGGCCGTTGCCACGTATTGGTGGTAGACACACACCGCGCCCACCGTGATGCCGAGGTCGCGGACACCGAGCGCGTCGACGATGTCGCGGCGCAACGGATGGCGCGCTTTGGCGCAGAGCCGCGCCACGTTGCCCGGGGTGTCATCACCGGCGAGCGTGGTGAGGTCCATGCAGGTGATGGTGCGCAACAGCCATGCCGCCTGCCACTCCTTCTTCACCGTGCGACGGCCGCCCAATGCGGCGATCCGGCGTTCCACGGCGCTGCGATTCACGCGGGTGGCGCGCACCAGGGCGAGATCGAGTGCGGTGCCCGGATTACGGGCAGGCGGGATGTCGGGGGCCAAGCCAGAGGGCCAGCGGACGCCGACCGAGCCCTCGGCGTCGGCCGAACGGAGCAGTCTCGGCGCGTGCAGTGGAGTGACAGTCATGGGAAGTCCAATCTAGGTCAGGGCGAGCGCGGGCGCTCGGTGGCGGCGCCGGGAACGTCACGCTCAACTCGGTGGGACGATCGGCCGATACCCTCAGGCGGAGAGGATACCCCCCACCGACGAGACCATGCGTTCCGCCCGACCCACCCATCTGCTGGCCGCACTGTTGACGGCCCTTCCGACGCTGCTGGCGTTCCCCGGTTGTACCAAGACCGTGGAGGCACCGGCTGCGGCGCGGCTCACGATCGTGCAGGGACATCTGCAGACCGCTCCGGTGGGCGCGCTGCTGCCAACACCCGTGGTGCTCCGGGTGACCGGCACCGACGGCGCTCCCCTCGCCAAGATCCCCGTGAGCTTCAACGTGCTCGCGGGCGGCGGCGCCGTGGATCCGGGCACCGTGGTCAGCGATGCGAGCGGGGAAGTGAAGGCGCGCTGGACGTTGGGCCCCGGTGCGCCGGTGCAGACAATGACCGGGACGGTGCCGGGACTTGATCCGGTCATCCTGAGCGCCACCGGCATCGTGCCCAGCGAACTCGTGATCGCCCAGGGGAACAATCAGACGGCCAAGGCTGGTACCGCACTGACCGTCCAGATCGTGCTGCGGGTGACGGGCGCATCGAACGTTCCGATTCCCGGACAGACGGTCGGACTGGTGATCACGAGTGGCGGCGGGAGCCTTTCGCCCCAGTCGGCGGTGACGAACGCGCTGGGTGAGGTCACGGTGCGCTGGACGCTCGGGCCCCAGACCGGCCCGCAGACCGCCACGGCCACCGCGGGTGCGCTCGGCCCGATTGCCATCGCAGCGATCGCGAACTGATTCCCCGACGCCCCGTTCGCCGGGGACTTTCACGTCGTCGGGTCGCCAAATGGTGCGAACCGACGACGTTCGTACATCGTTGAGCCGTGGAGCGATCCGCGATCGCGTGGGATCCCCCCTCAGCCAGGCCATGTCGAAGGCACCGCCGTTGCACACTCTTGAAGGGAAGACCGTCGTGGTGACCGGCGCCAGCGATGGCATCGGCAAGGCCGCCGTGCGCGCCTATGCGGCCGCTGGCGCCTCGGTGGTCATGATCGGACGCAACGAAGCCAAGACGGCGGCGGCCGCCCGCTCCATCATGAGCGAATTGGGCGGCGCCGCCGCCGGCCGTGCGATCACGTGGGAGATCGCCGACCTCTCGCGTCAGCAGGCGGTGCACGACGTGGCCGACCGGTTGCTGGCGCGCCTGCCGCGCATCGATGTGCTGGCCAACAACGCGGGCGCGATGTTTCTCGATCGCGAGGTCACCCCCGACGGCTTCGAGCGGACGTTCGCGCTGAACCACCTCAGCTACTTCACGCTCACGATGCGCCTGCTCGCGCCCCTGGTGGCCGCCTCGCGGCCGGGGGCGCCGGCCCGCGTGGTGAGCGTGTCGAGTCGCGCGCACCGGAATGCGCACCCGCGGCTCGACGACCTCCAACTCGAGCACCACTTTGGCGGCTGGACGCAGTACGCGAACTCCAAGCTGTACAACGTCTGGTTTACGCGCGCCCTGGCCCGTCGTCTCGACCCCTCGCGGGTCGTGACGCACGCGCTGCATCCGGGCGTGGTCAGTACGCGATTCGCCACCAACAACGGGCGCATGGGACGCGTGCTCCGCGGCCTCATGGACGTCATCTCGGTGACGCCGGCGCAGGGGGCGGATACACTGGTGTGGCTCTCGTGCGCCCCCGAGGCGCTGGAGCGTTCCGGCGATTACTGGGTCAAGCGCCGCCGTGTCGCGCCGTCGACGACCGCCCGGGACGATGGGCGGGCCGAACAGTTGTGGGCGATCACCGCACAGCTGACCGGCCTCGACGCCGACCGCCTCCTTCGCGACGCGATGGCCCATGCCGTGGCGTGATCTCCCGCGGCTCGTCGCGATTCTCTGGCGACTGGTGCCGCTCGTGCTGTCGTTTCTGCGGGACCGCCGGCGCTGGATCCGCCGTGGCAGTCCGATGCCCCGGACCGCGGCGTTTCACGAACGCCGCGCGCGTCGCCTGGTGCATGAGATCGCCGTGCTCGGTCCCGCGTTCGTCAAGCTCGCGCAGATTTTTGCGACCCGAGCCGATCTCGTCCCCGAACCGTATCTCGCCGCGCTGGGCACCTTGACCGATCGCGTGCCTCCGGTGCCGTGGCCGCAGATTCGCGCGGTTCTGCATCAGGCGTGGAACGCCGACCCCGACCGCATCGTGGACCATCTCGACCCGACGCCACTGGCGGCCGGTTCGCTGGGTCAGGTCCATCGGGCCCGCTATCAGGGGCGCGATGTGGTAGTGAAGGTGCTGCGCCCGAACGTGGAGGCGATCGTGGTGCGTGACGTGCGACTGGCGCGCGCCATCGTGAACGCCGTGTACGCGCGCTTTCCGCACCATCATGTGCTCGGCTTCCGTGTGGTGCTCGACGAGTTCGATCGGCACGTGCGCGAAGAAATGGACTTCGAGCGTGAAGCCATGCAGTGCATGCGCATGCGCGAACGCTTCGCCGACGAGTCGCGCCTGCGCATTCCGCAGGTCGAGACCGCGCTCACCCGACGCGACGTGCTCGTGCTCGAGTTCATGGAGGGAACGCGCATCGACGCCCTCGATGCCCAGATCGCGCGGGGGCTGGTGTCGCCCACCGCCCTCGTGGAGACGCTGATCGAGAGCTACGCGCGGATGATGCTGCGCGATGGCGTCTTTCACGCGGACCCGCATCCGGGGAACCTGCTGGTCGACGCGCAGGGGCGCATCGTGCTGCTCGACTTCGGCATGGTGATCGACGTCGGCATCCCGGTGCGCAAGGCGCTGTTCGACACGATCATCGCCGCGATCCGGCGCGACCCTGATGCCACCGCCGATGGGTTCTTCGCCCTGGGGATGGTGGCACCGGGCACCACCCGCGAGGCCATGAGCGACCTGGTGGGCGTGCTGCTCGACATCGCGTATCAGGACAGTGCGATGGAAGACCGGGCCCGCGCGATCGCCGACCGGGTCATGCGCGAGCTGTTCAACTGGCCGATCGTGCTTCCCGGCGAGTTGGTGTACTTCGCGCGTACGGCCGCGTTGATCGAGGGCGTCGGCGCGCGATACGACCGCCACTTCAACAGCATCAAGGTGGCGTCGCCGGTCGTGCTCAAGCTGCGCCGTGAATTGCTGGCCGTACTGGTGGGGGACGACGGCGCACGCGAACCGATCATCACCTTCGCCGCGACGCTGGGGGCACTGGCCGGCGGCGCCACGGCGGTGATCAGTCGCGCTTGGCGACGCCTGCAGCGGTAGGGCGCGCGTCGCTGTACCCGACCGGCGCGGCTAGAAGATCCATTCGCGAAACAGGTCGAAGCCGAACTGGAGCCGGGGAAAGCCGTTCGAACTGAGCTGCGTGCAGGGCGCCGACCCCGGGTCCATGCCGACCTGCCCGGTGAGATTCCGACTGAGGCGATACTCGGCGGCGAGGCCGATCCACAGCGAAGATCGGGCGGAGGACGCACTGCC
Organism: Gemmatimonadota bacterium; assembly: GCA_947462095.1. GTDB lineage: Bacteria > Gemmatimonadota > Gemmatimonadetes > Gemmatimonadales > Gemmatimonadaceae > Gemmatimonas. The sequence goes on along the minus strand of CANHNQ010000007.1, from coordinate 18,772 downwards.
GCGACAGACGCCGGTGTTGGCGCGCAGGAAGGTACGCTCCCCGATCTGTTTGCCGGCGCTGATGCTGAGGTTGTCCAGCAGGGACAACGCCGATAGATCCTGCTGAGACTGTCCGCCAGCCGTGGTGACCTGAATGGTGTTGATGCCGGGGAAGAATCGCTGGAGCGCCCCTTCCACGGCGCCACCGACGGACGGGAGCAGCACGCCGGTCACGGCCCGCACGGTGCTCTGCCCCGCCCCATCGAGCGCGAAGGTCGGTGCCCCGAAGATCAGCAGCGAGATGATTTCCGACTCGGGCGCACTCGCGTACAGCGGATCGGTACTGGAGAGGGTAAGCACGGGCACGTCGTAGGTGCCGCCGATGTGGACGCGCACCGGAATCGCACTGCCGCCAGCGACGCGCACCGTGTTCGTGGCGCTGATGTCGAGCGTCGGCGCAATGGCACTGCTCCCGAAGAAGCGGACACGCCCCGAATCCACCGTGAAGCTGCGGCTCACCACACCGAGATCGAGACGGTACTGCCCGCGATTCGCGGTCAGCTCTCCTTCGAGGGCGAGTCGGTTGCCGCTCATCGCGATCGAGAGACCGCCGGCGACTTTCACCCGCGACTCCGGCGTCTGCACCCACACCTCATTCCCGAGGTCGACCCGGGCGTTGTCGACGGTGATGAGAGAGCCCAGCGCGGCCAGCGATTGCGCCGCGGTGGCCGCGACCGGTACCTCCTCCGCGCCGAGCAACTCGCGTGCGGCGTCGGAGGACAAATCGAGGGCGCTGCGGGCACCGAGCGGATCGAACACGAGATTCGCGCGCGGCACAAAAATGGCACCGCTCAGTGTAGGCCGCGTGAGCGGGCCGACCAAGGAAACGCTGCCGCTGAGATTAAGGTCGGTGCCGTCGCGCTGCCGGGAGAGCGCTGCGTTGTTGGCCGAGACCGTGAGCGACACCGTGGACGGCTGGCCGCTGTGGAAATGCAAGGCGCCCGCGGCGCCCACGGTATCGCGCAGGCCGCCGCTGCGGAATCGCAGCGACTCGAGGATAAGCGAATCTTCGGCGGCACGCAGCACAATGTGACCGTCGTCGGGCTCGATGTTCAGATCGCGCAGGAACGCGCCGACGCCGTTCGCCGTCATCGTTCCGCGCGCCACGGGATGATCCAGATTGCCGCTCAACGCGAGTTGCCCCGAGATCTGCCCGCGCAAGCGCTGCACACCATCGATGGCGACCGGCAAGCCATCCAGCCGCAGCGAATCGGCGGCGATCCGCGCGTCAACCTGATCGGAGAGCAGCCGCTTTTCCACCGACGTCAGCGCGAGATCAATGGGGACGCGGGCCTCCGCGAGGAGAGTGCCCCCGAGCGAATCACGCAGTACGGCCGACGCGGTGAGGTTGCGATCGGCGTATCGCCCGGTCGCGTTGATCGACGGCAGACGGAATCCGTTGAGGCCAAGCGAATCGCCGCGCAGCGTCCACGCCAGACGTGGGAGTGGGCGCGTACCGGTGAGCTCGGCGGTGCCGCTCAGGGTGCCGGCGAAGGTGGGCGTGCCCGCGAGGAGCGCAGCAAGCTCACCCACCGGGAATTGCTCGAGACGGAGTGAGCCGGTGATCGGACGCGCGCTCGGCACGTCGGCCACCGCGTTCAGCACGCCGGCAGCATTTGAGCGGAGTTCGACCGGGAAGAGGTGGAATCCGGTGGAATCTTGCTGAAAACGGATCGGCGTGGCGTTGCGCCAGAGGACATCCGCGTACGACAGATGCAGCGAATCGACGGCGACCACGAGCTGGGACGGCGCGTGCGCATACCCCCCGCGCGCCAGCAGATGTGCCTCGGTCTGCGAGCTGACGTCGAGCACCAGCCGTCCGCTGTCGGCGTTGGCCTGCTCCACCCGGAATCCGACCGTCTGGAGGCGGATCGCACCGAGGCCATCGATGTCGTCGGCGGTGGCGGCTCCTTCGAAGGCGGGGCGCGTGAACACGTGATCGGCCTGGGCGGAACCGACAATGCGGCCAACGCGGACCGAGCCCACCTGCATCGTGCGCGCGCCCAGTGCGGCGGTGGCGCCGGCATCCGTGAGACTGCCAAACAGATAGCCGGAGAACGACAGGTCGCCGTCGAGGGTGTCGGCCGCCATCGCGCGCAACGACGCGGCGGAACTGCTGTCGACCGGTTGCATCATGGCCGCGAGCCGACCCAACTCCGCGCGCACGGCGCCCAGCGAGTCGACACGTGCGGAGAGGGTCAACGTGTCGACCTGCTGCGCATCGCGGGCCAGTGCACCGCGGGCGTCGAAGGTAACCCCGCCGATATGGGCGATGGCGGAATCGACGAGCAACCGATCGGCCCCCAGCGACACGCGGCCCAAGAGATCGAAGGCGGGGCGGTCATCGGCGGCGCGCTGGCGCCAATCCACAACCAGGCTTCCGGTAGTTCCGGCGAGCGGCACGCGGTCGGCCGCCGACGCAGCGGCGGGCGCCCGCGGCCCGCGCGCCGACAGCACCACCGTGCCATCGAACGCGGTGGAGGGCACGGCCGGTCGTCCCATCCACTGCCGCACGTCGACGTGGTCGAGTGCGCCGTTGGCGGTGACCTCCCACTCGGCGGCCGTGAGTGCGGCGGTTCCCTGCATCGTCACGGGACTGCTGGAGACGTCCGTGCCCGATCGGGGCGCGCCCACCGACCCGTCGGCGGCACGGAGCGCCGCCGTCCAGCGCATCGCTTCGGTCGTGCCGTCGAGCGTGATCTGCCCGGATATCGCGCCGCGAAGAGGCAGCGTGCTGTCGATGCGCGCGAGCGCACGCATGGAGAGCGGATCGAGTTGCAGGGCGGCGTTCACCCGCGGCGCGTTGGCGTTGGCACCGCCATAGCGCGCCCGGAGATCGCCACGCACCGTGGACACATTGCCAACCGCATCGGTCCACGTGAGCCCGACCGTGGTGAGGTCAACCGCCTCGAGATCTGCGGCGCGGATCACGCCACGTGCGGAGAGAATGCCGTCAAAGGCCGGCATCGCGGGCATCAGCGCTGGCGAGAGGGCCTGCACCGAGCGCAGATCCACCCGCGCAGCGTCGAGCGTCATCGCCCATGCCCGCGGACGCTCGCCGATGGCCACCATACCACGGAGCGACGCGGTGGACACCGCTCCGCCGGGAACGAGGGCATCGGCGAATCGCGCATCGAACCGGTCCATCTTGAAGGCGGTGAGCGGACCACCTTCGCGTGCCACGAGCTTCCCGGTAAACGTGCCGCGAATCGCCCGCGGCAGCGCCTCATAACTGAGCCGACGCAGCAGCTCACTCTGCAGCGGCACGAACGCGAGATCGACCCGCTGCAGCAGCATCCGCGCCGGCTCGAGCACGATGTCAATGGCACCGGTGACGCGCGACGCACCGCTGCTCACATCGAGGGCAGACAGCGCAAACTCGACGTCATCGGGATTGGTGAGCGTGCGCATCCGCACGGTCGCGGAGCCTCGCCCCTCGGTCGGCAGAACATCCCAGATCCAGTGCAGATCGGTCAGCCCCGCGTCCGTTTTGATCACGACGTCGTAGCGAAGCGGTCCGGGATGATGCCAATCGATGGTGCCCACGGCCGTGCCGGTCGACGCCGGCAGTCGGACGTCGCCGAGGTCGAGGTGCATCGAATCGCCGGTCCAGCGAATGCGACCGGCGCCGTGGACGAGGCGTACGGGGGGATCGGACACCACCCCACTCAGGGTGTCGATCTGCATCGACGCCGGGCGCTGCTCCACGTCGACAATGATCGCGTCATGCGCGCGCACGCGTTCGAGCACCACCACCCGGCGTTCGAAGAACGTGCCGGTCGCGGTGCGCACCAGGTCGTGCAGGCTGTCCCGCACCGCGATCACGCTGTCGCGCGCGGCGCCCGTAAAGATCGGGTGCGGTGCCCACGGCGCGATGGTGCCCACCCGTCCGCCGTCAACGAGCAGCGAGTCGACGCGAATGTCGTCGCCGAAGCCGCGGGTGGTACTCGGCGATTTCCTCGTGGCGTCACCCGAGATGATGTAACTGATGTTCCACGGCCCTGTCTCGTCGCGCTTGAGATCGAGCCGGAGTCCACGCACGGCGAGGCGCCGGATGTGAATGGCCTTGTCGAACAGGCCGCGGATCGCGAGCGTGCCCTCGAGGTGCTGCGCCGTCACCACCGGCACACCGGCGGTATCCACCAACGAGACATTCTCCGCAACGATCCTGGTGGCGCTGATCGAGCGCAGGACGCCAACCCGCAGCGTGCCGCGCCCGCGGAACAGGCCGTTGGCGCTGGAGATCACGGCACGCAGTAGCCACTGCCGCCCCCGCACGGTGTTCACCGCGAGGTAGTAGGACACCCCCACCGCGCCGACCGCACCGAGCACGATGCCGGCCGTCCACCAGAACCGTCGCCAGCGCGACGATCTGGGCAGCGAGGCGTCGCCGACGGCGGTCGTGTCAGGCGTCGGCATCAGAACGCCTGCCCCAGCCCGAAGTGGAACGTGAGTCGCGACAGCACCGTACGGCCGGTGGGCGGGCGGTAGCTGCTGGGGCAGGCGAAAATATCGGCCGCCGTGGGGTCGCCGAGGTCGCGCGGACTGGCACAGAGAATGGCGCCGGTCGTCCCCGTGTTGTCCCCCGAGGTGAAAAACAGGGCGCGTCCCGCGCGCGGTTCATACGGCTGGTAGCCGACGTCCATCCGGAATGGGCCCAGCGGGGTCACGATCCGCAGGCCGAGCCCGGGTGTCGCGCGCAGGTCGCCCCAGCGGAACCCTTCGGCGTGCGTTTCCCACACGTTTCCGGCATCGACGAAGGCCGCGAACTGCAACTCCTCGGCGAGCACACGAAATCCGCGGCGCCACTCGAGATTGGCCACCAGCATGGCGGTGCCGCCGCGCGGCACGGCGCGATCGTAGCGGGCGCCGTCCTTCACCACGACCACGCGTTCGCCATTCGGGCCCACGGTCTCGCGGACGTTCGCCCCCGAGACCACGTAGACCAGCGGGCCAAGCAGATTTTGCTGGTATCCGCGCACCGAGTTCTGCCCGCCGGCAAAGATGCGTTCCTGCTGCGGAATCAGCGGCGAGCCGTCGACGAGTTCCGCCCCTGGCGCGAACGCGCGTGACATCTGGAGGCGGGTGCCGATGACACCGCCGGCAAACCGGAGGTACGTGGACGCTTCGCCGGCGCCGCGATAGAACATGAACGATTTCACGAGCGGCGAGAACGTGTCGCCGGCCCGCACATCGCCACGTACACGCCACCCGCGCGACGGACTGACCGCGTCGTTAGTGTGGTCGTGCGACGCGCTCGTGCTGACGATGCCCACACCACGGCCGAAAAGGGAGAGCGCAAAGTCCTCCGGGCGGCACTGCCCGAAACGGGCGCACGACACGGCGGGATCGGTGACGGTTCTACCGTTCTCGTACTGAAACCCCGCGGTGCCGGCGGTGCGCGTGGAGAACTGCCGCGAGAGTTCGGCGAGCGCACCGACGCTCGTTTCGCGCAGATACGCAAACGGCTCTCCGCGCCGCTCGCTGTACACCGTGACGATCGGCTGGACGGGCAGGCCGAACAGCCGCGTGTTGGAGACGGTGGCCCCCACGTAGTAGTTCAACTTCTCGCTGAATGGGTCGACGCGGAGTGCCCCCGAGCACAGGGCGGGCGCACCATCGAGCGGCGCACCAACGCCGATCTTGGAGGCGCGCGCCGAGAGCTCCACGCGGCGACCGACGCCGAGGAAGCCACGATCCGTGATGCGCCCCTGCATGCGGATACAATCCTGCGTCGCCCATCCCATGCCCACGCGGGCCGCCCGAGTGCGGGCTTCGGCCACGGCCACGCGCAGATCGAGCACGCTGTCACGGACGCCGGTCAGGGGCGTGAGGGTGTCGATCAGCACCAGACGGAACGCTTCCGAGCGATACAGGTCGCGCTGGGCATCGAGGATCGCGCTGGCCTTGAAGCCATCACCGGGGTGAATCGCGACCAGCCGGGCCACCGCGGCCGAGTCGATGCGCGGGTGTCCCTCCCGGAGCGGCTGGACCTCGACCTGCACGCTGCCGATGGAGACGGTTCGGCCGGCGGCGAACACCAGCGTGAGGGTAGCCCGCGCGGCGGCGGTGTCGATCGTGACGGTGCTGCGTGGTCGCGCGGCGCGCGCGTACCCCGCGTCGCGGAGGCGCGTGACGACGCGATCGATGGTCGTATCGGTGCGCGTGCGGTCGAAGCGCTTGTGCTCCAGGGCGCGCAACGGGGCGTCGAAGGCGCGCCGACCGTCGCCCGCCGCTGGGAGCCCCTGAATGAGGATGGTGTCGAGCACCGCCTCGCGGCCCGCGGTGATCACGAAGCGTAGGCGAACCCCGTTGGGCCGGCGATCGATCACGGGAAGGACCGACGCCTGAAACCAGCCAACCTGTCGATGCATCACGGCCAGCCGCAGCGCATCTCGGCGGAGTTCGAGCGAGTCGAGACAGGGTGCCGAGCCGATGTGCAACCAGCGCGTCGCCACCCCCGGCTCATGCGTCACAATTCCGGCCGCCAGCGTAGCGGCGTCGAACCGGGGGCTCCCGACGAACGTGACGGACCGCACGCGCTGCGCCTGCTCGCAGCGCGCGGTGCGCTGCGCGTGCGCCCGCTGCGGCCAGCACACCGCCGTGAGGGCAAGGACGGCACAGACAATCGTGTGACTCGGGAATACTTTTCGCTGGCGCATGCGTCTAGCAAATGTAATTCGAGGCGGACTCCCTGCCTCGTCGCTCGTCCCGGCCCGGCGTTTGGTGTGCTGCCGCACCCGTTCCGCTCGTAGAGTGGGGGAGATGCGGACCAGCGTGTTCAGGGTTCATCAGTCGTTCATCACACGCGGATAGATTCGAAGCACGAGTCCGTTCAGCCTTCTCCTGGAGTGACCACATGATCCCGATCAGCGATGTCGCGGTTGGTCTTCTTCTGGCGTGGCAGGCAGCCGTGACGCCGGGGCCGCTGTCCAGTCCGCCCGCGTCCGATTCCCTGCGCCAGCCGATTCCGGCGGCCGTGGAGCACCCCGTGGGACTGACGATGCTCTCTGCGGATACCGTGCCACGGGTTCGCCGGAAGGCGGTCGTCTACAGCGATGCGTACGCCACCCGGTTGCGGATCCACAAGACGCTCAGTTGGGCCATGCTACCGCTGTTCGCGGCGGCGTACGTGTCGGGGGACCAAATCCTGAAGAAGAACGCCGACGCCCCGTCGTGGGCGCGCAACATGCACGGCCCCGCGGCCACCGGCAGCGCGATCCTGTTCGGCGCGAATACGCTCACCGGCGGGTGGAACTTGTGGGAAGGGCGGAAGGATCCCAACGGCCGCACGCGTCGCGTCCTGCACAGCGTGCTCTTCACCGCGGCCAGCGGTGGTTTCGCCTACGCCGGAACCAAACTCGCCAGCGACGCCGAGGAGAACATGAACGCGCGACGTACGCACCGGAATGTGGCGATCGGTTCGATGGGTGTCTCCACGTTGAGTTGGCTGATCATGCTGATCGGCAACTGATCTTTCTTCCCGCCCCGGCACTCGATGCTTGAAACCCTGACGACCCTGCTGCTCCCCTGGTCGGAGCTCTATGCCGATAGCGCGTGGATCCCCACCACGGTGCTGGCGATCCACGTGTTGGCGCTGTTCGCCGGCGGCGGCATTGCGATCGCCGCCGATCGGCGCGTGCTCCTGTCCACGCCCGGTTCGCGCGAAGCGTATCAGGCGGCGGCGGAAGATCTGCACACGACCCACGGCATCGTGATCGGTTCGTTGGCCGTGATGGTGCTCAGTGGCATCGCCCTCGCCACGTCGGATATCGGGACCTTTGCGGTCTCCACGGTGTTTTGGGCGAAGATGGCCACGTTCGCGGTGCTCATTGCGAACGGTGCCTTCATGCGGCGTACCGAATCGCGGGTCCTCACGGCCGCCACCGATGCGGGCGTCGTGATCGACCAGACGACGCAGTGGCCGAGCCCCCACTTACCGTGGGCGGTGCTCAAGCGCTCGGCCACGGTGAGTCTCATCGCGTGGTTCGCCGTGGTGCTGCTGGGTGTCGTGCTCTCCGATATCTGATGGACCACGTCTCTGTCCTCCTCTGTCACGGAACCCCGTCACATGACTGATTCCCCATCGCCCTGCACCGGTTGCTCGGGGCGCCGAGACTTTCTGCGCACGGCGCTTACGGGGGCCGCCTCGATCGTGACCCTTTCCGCCCTCGGTCCGGTGAGCGCGATCGCGGCGATCGCGCCGCGGAACGCTGGCGGTACGGTGCGCTACGTCATGCCGGCGGCGGATGGCGTGTCGATCGACAGCACGAACGAAGTGATTCTGTGTCGCTCAAACGGCGAGGTGTTCGCGTTCGCGCTGTCCTGTCCGCACCAGAACACGGCCCTGAAGACGATGCCGAAGAACGCCGGTTTTCAGTGCCCGCGCCACAAGTCGAAGTACCTGCCGAACGGCACGTTCGTGAGCGGCCGCGCCACGCGGAACATGGACCGGCTGCAGATCACACGGGACGGCGCGCAGATCGTGGTCGACCCGGACATCGCGTTCGAGAGCGACGTCGATCCCGCGAAGTGGGCGGCCGCGCTCGTGAAAGTGTAAGCCCCTCGGGTCCGTTCCTTCATTATCCATCAGGAGTCGCGATGTCCGACTGCACGAACTGCCAGCGCGCCGGCGTGAACCGCCGGGCGTTTCTCGCCACCAGCTCCGCCCTCGCGATCACGGCCGTGCTGGCTGCGTGTGGCGCCGAGACCGAGGACGAGGACGAGTCCCCGACGGGGCCGCGCAACGTGAATACCACCGTGACGCTGGCCAATTACGCCGCGCTGGGCACGGTCGGCGGGATCGCGGTGATCAGCGGCGCGGGCACCCCGATCGCGGTGGTTCGCGCCGCCGCGACGCAGTACCGGGCGTTCTCGCTCATTTGCCCGCATGCGGGCACCACGGTCGCGATCAGCGGCGCGGGCTTCCGTTGCCCGAACCATGGCGCCACGTTCAATGCAAGCGGCGGATGGACCGGTGGCGAGCGAACCACCAGTTTGTATGAATTCGCCGTCGCCTCGAATACGACCGCCGGCACGATCACGATCAGCTCCTGACGTCATGTCCTCTCTCGTTTCGCCCCGCAGCGCCGGCACCACGATCCCGGCGCTGCTGTCGTGTCTGACCCTCTCGCTGGCGTCGCCGAGCATCGGCCACGCACAGCAGGCCCAGGGCGCCACCAAAGCGGTGGCCAAGGCCACGCCCACTGAGGCCGCGCTCGACCGCCTCGCCAAGCAGCCGGCCATGGCCAAGGCGCTGGCCGCGCTGCAGTCCGAGAACGAGTGGACGCTCACCGAGCAGGCCGCGATCTGTGAGATCCCGGCGCCGCCGTTCAAGGAGGCCGTGCGCGCCGCGGCCTTCCGCGATAAGCTCGCGGCCCTCGGCGTGCAGAAGCTGCGCATCGATCGCGAAGGGAACGTGATCGGCGAGATCACGGGCACCGGCCCGGGACCGACGCTCGTGCTGAGCGGTCACCTGGACACGGTGTTCCCTGAGGGGACGAACGTGAAGGTCAAGCGTGAGGGCAGCAAGCTCACCGCGCCCGGCATCGGCGACGACTGCCGTGGTTTGGCGGCGGTGCTGGCCACCACGCGGCAGATCACCGCCAACAAGATCCCGTTCTCTGGCCGGATTCTGGTGGTCGGCACGATGGGTGAGGAAGGCCCGGGCAATTTGCGCGGTGTGCGAGCGCTGTTCAGCGGTCCGCTGAAGGATTCGATCGACATGTTCATCTCGATCGACGGCACGGGCTTCGGCATTACGAATGGCGCGGTGGGCAGCAATCGGTATCGCGTGACCTACAAGGGCCCGGGCGGCCACAGCTACGGCGCGTTCGGCATGCCGAACCCGATCCACGCGATGGGCCGCGCGATCGCCAAGATCGCCGATCTCGAAGCCACGACGAACCCGAAGGTCACCTTCAACGTCGGTCTCGTGTCAGGCGGCACGTCGGTGAATTCCATTTCCGCCGAGGGCGTCATGGACATCGATCTGCGCAGCGAGTCGGCGGCGGCGCTGGCCGACATCGACGCCCGCTTGCAGGTGGCGTTGCGACAGGCGCTCGCGGAGGAGAAGGCGCGTTGGCCGAAGTCAACGGTGCCCCTGTCGCTGGTAATCGACACGACCGGCCTGCGCCCGGCGGGCACGACGTCGGATACGAGCTTCATCGTGCGCACCTCGTTGGCCGCGGCCCGGACCATGAATGTGTACGCCCCGCTCACGATCTCGAGCACCGACGCGAACATCCCGATTTCCAAGGGTATTGCCGCCGTCACGCTCGATGGCGGCGGCGTCGGTCGTGGTGCGCACTCGCTCGACGAGTCGTATGACGATCGCACCGATGGCTACAAAGGGCCGCAGTGGATCCTGCTGGTCGTGATCGGCCTGCTGACGACACGCTAACGAAACAGCGCCGGCAGCTCGTCGATCGTGAGATCACGTGCTGCCGGTAGCAGTCCGGACAGAAACGCCGCCTCTCCGAGCAGCCCCGCCGCGTGCGCCCCGGCGGCCCGGCGCTCCCGGATCGACGTGTCACGGTTTGCCTTGCTGAGCTTCCGACCATCGGGATGCACCAGCAACGGATGATGCCACCATCGCAGTGGCTGCTCCCGGTCGAGCAGCTGGGCGAGCTGTAGCTGGCGGCCCGTACTGGGGAGCAGGTCCTCACCACGGATGACGACATCGATGGCGTGCGCCATGTCATCGACGACCACGGCGAACTGATACGTCCATTGGCCGTGCCGATCGCGCACGAGCACGTCGCCACACTGCTCGGCGGGCGACTGCCGGATCGGGCCGAGGCGCCCATCGTGGAACGCGATGTCGCCGTCAGCAATGCAGGCGCGCCTCGCCAGCGATGCCGCAGCGTCGTGCCGGGCGGCGCGACAGGTGCCCGGATAGCGCGGCTCTTCGCCGGGGGCATGCGGCGCCTGCTGGGCGATGTCCCGTCGGGTGCAGGTGCACACGTAGGTGAGCGCGCGATCGCTCAGTGCGGCGAGTGCGGCGGCGTAGCGCCCCTCGTTGTCCGACTGGCGCTGCGGATGCGGTGTGCCGCCGACCGCGCGCGAGGCGCGAAAGCTGTCGGTGCTGCCGATGTCCGGCACGAAGCCCAGCCAATCGAGGTCGTCGAGCAGCGCGTCTTCGAATGCCACACGGCAGCGGGTGCGATCGTGATCTTCGATGCGCAGTAGCACGTCACCGCCGAACGCGCGGGCGAGCCCCCAGACATGAATCGCGTTGACGACGTGTCCGAGATGCAGATATCCGGTCGGTGCCGGCGCGAAGCGGGTGCGCCAGGCCACCGTCTACTGCCAGCTGGTGATGTCCGCGTTCGCACCCTCGCCGCCGGGTTGGCCATCGGCGCCGTAGGTGAGCAGATCGTAGCCGGCCAGATTCACCTTACCCGGTGCGACGTAGAGGTATGGACGGCCCCACGGATCCTCGGGGACCGGCTTGCGCAGGTACGGCTCCGTCCAGCCGCGCGGCGGGTCGATGACCGGCCTCTGCCAGAGCGCCGCCAGTCCTTGCGCGGTGCTCGGGTACTGCCCGTTGTCGAGGCGATACGCGTCGAGCGCGGTGCCGAAGCTTTCGATCTGCGCTTTCGCCGTCGCCATGCGGGCGTCGGTGACGTTGCGGAAGAGACTCGGGGCCACGAAGGTGGCGAGAACGGCGATCACGACGATCACCACCAGCACTTCGATCAGCGTGAAGGCACGCCGGAACGGGAACGGGGTTCGCTTCATGACGGTGGAAGCTCTCTCCGGCGCGAGGGTGAGGCAACCGCCATGGGGATCGGGGGCGATCCCGGCGCCGCCCTCACTCCCCGCGACTGGCCAGTGAATCGGACACGAAGAGCCGCGGGTCAACCCAGCCGTTCACGTCGGGCGAGCGCACGCGACGCCAGCCGTCCCGATCGGTGCCAAGCATGGCGCGGGAGGAGGGCTTGATGACACCGACCACTTCGCCGCCGCGGCTCGCATCGCTGCGCACGTTCACCCAAGTGCGCGCGACGGCCGGTGTCCAGGTGATGCTGTCCATCGCGCCCGGGGCCGCCAACGCCAGGCTGTCAGCTGACACCGCGCCGGCCGCGGCCGTGGAGAGCGCCGCATCGGTAGCCGCGGGCGTTGTGCCGACCCGTTCGTTGGCCGCCACCTGCGTGACCGCCCGGGCGTCCGTCGTGAGCCACTGGGTGAGATCAAGGCGCAGCGGAGCACCGTAGCGCCACGCCGTGGCGGCGACGGTGACCGAGAGCAGCACGGCGGCCGCCGATCGCCAGACCGCGGGTGATTGCCAGGACGCCTTCGGCAAGACCCCGCACCAATGACAGGTGGCATCGAAGCGATGCATGATCCCGCAGCCGCGACAACGCGACAGCTTCACCCGTTCACCGCGAGCATTCAGCAGGTGAAACGCGTGCGCACAGCGCGGACACTGCGAGGCAGCGACCAACGCCTTGGAACCACATGCGGTGCAGCGAAGATAGGCCATGAGCTCGAGCAGCCGAGGAGGCGAGCCCTACGGTGGAGAAGGCGCTCCGGCGCATCTCCGGGCACGCATCACGAGCGATGCGCGTGCCCCAGCGGCCGAAGGACGGATCCGTGGTTGACCAGACAACATTGGCAACCAAACGCAACCGCGCTACGTGACGGCGAGCAAGTTACACAAGATTTTCACGGGGCGCGTGGGGGCATGCGCGCGGTCAGGCTCAGCCACCGGCGCCAGGAGCGCCTGAGCGGTCCGCGGCCTCGTCCGTCTCGTCTTCAGGATCCCGCGCGTACACGATCGCCCGATCGTTGCCGAAGAGCGGCAGCGCCCCCCGCGGGGTGCGGCGCGACGAGATGGGCCGACGAACCCACCAGACGAGTCCACCGATGAACCCGAGGAAACCACACACGGCGAGCAGCGCGCCGAACACCAGGCCGTAGGACATGTCCCATGTCCGGTGCAACTTCCATTCCCGCGAGGGCGCGGGCGGTGATCGGGCACCGCGTCGGGACGCGACTTAGAGCAGCGTGGGATTACGGCGCCACACGGCCACGGTCAGCGCGGTGGCGAACGTCACCCAGGCGAGATACGGCAGGAAAAGAATCCCCGCCCACATGTCACGTTTCCAGAACAAGACCAGCGTGATGGCGATCGACAGCCACAGGCACACGACTTCGACCGTGGCGCCGAACCCCGTGCGCCGTACGAAGAAGAAGTAGCTCCAGGCCATGTTCAGTACGAGCTGCACCGCGTAAAACGACAGCTCGAGCTTGGCCCCACCGAACCCCGCGTCGCGCCACACGCGCCACGCCGCCGTGCCCATGATGATGTAGAGCAGCGTCCACGCGGGGCCGAAGAGCCACGCCGGCGGTGCCCAGACGGGCTTTTGCATGAGGCCATAGAATTCACCGGCGGATTTGGCGGTGACCGCGCCACTGACTGCGGCGAGGCTGGTGCCCAGAATCCAGGCAAGCAAACTCGGTATTGATTGGAGCATACGGAACAAGATGGTCAAGCCGGGTGGCCGGCGTCAGGTCAGGGGCGCTCGGTCGTCACCGACAGGCACGAGAGCGCGACCGGCGGTGGGACCACGTCAGTGAAACGTCCAGACCTCCCCGTCGGTGCCATCGCCCACCGTTGCCGGTGCGTAGAGCGGGTGGCACTATTGCCGGGCGCGATCTGCCCGATTTGTCCCCCGTACCGGATTCGTATGCCTTCTCCTCGTGAACTCCTCGCCGGCGTGCTTCTGGCCGCCAGCGCGACCACTGCCACGGCGTCGCCCGCCGCGGCGCAACAGACGCCCCCCGCCGGCGCGCCCGCGCAGCCACCCGCGGAGGGAGCCGGTGCGACGGGAGCGGCCGCCCGACGCGGTCCGCGCCCCTATGCCCAGGTGATCACCGCGCGCGCGCACACCGAGCGCGGCGGCATCACGGTACATCGCGTGGATGACCGCTACTTCTTCGAGGTCCCCGACTCGCTGGTGGGGCGCGATTTCCTGATGGTGACGCGCGTGGCCGGCGTGCCGGCCGGCGCCGGCGGTTTCCAGAGCGCCGGCAGCTCACTGAACGAGCGGCTGATCCGGTGGGAGCGGGTGAACGACCGCGTGCTGCTGAAGAGCGTGAGCACGGGAGCCGTGGCCGACGACTCGCTCCCGATCGCGCGCAGCGTGGCCCAGAATAACTATCCGGCGATCATCGGCGCGTTTCCGATTGCAGCCTTCGGTCGCGACAGCGCGGCGTACGTGATCGACGTGACCGACTTCTTCGCCAACGATAACCCGGCCACCAGCGGCCTCGATGCCAATTCGCGTCGTGCGTACGGCGTGCGCCGCTACGACGCCGCCCGCAGCTACATCAGCAGCGTGCGCGGATTCCCGATCAACATCGAAGTCCGGCAGGTGCAGACGTTCGATGCCGCCACGCCGCCCAGCGATCCCGACGGCGCCACGGTGACCATGGAAACGCGGCAGTCGTTCGTGCTGCTGCCGAAAACGCCCATGCGCCCACGCTACGCCGACGCGCGCGTGGGCTATTTCTCGGTGGACCGCGTGAACTACGGCCTGGATGTGCAGAAGGCCGAGAGTCAGGAGTTCATCACACGCTGGCGCCTGGAACCGAAAGATCCGGCGGCGTACGCGCGCGGTGAGCTGGTCGAGCCGGTCAAGCCCATTGTGTATTACCTCGACCCCGCCACGCCGACGCGCTGGAAGCGCTATGTGCGCGAGGGCGTGGAGAACTGGCAGCAGGTATTCGAGAAGGCGGGGTTCAAGAACGCCATCCTCGCCAAGGATGCCCCCACCAAAACCGAAGATCCGGACTTCGACCTCGACGATGCGCGCTACTCGATCGTGCGCTGGGCCGCGAGCCTCACGCGTAACGCCACCGGACCGCACACGCACGATCCGCGCTCGGGCGAAATCATCAACAGCGAGATCACGTGGTACCACAACCACATGCGATCGTACCGCAACTGGCTGATGATGGAAACGGGGGCGGCCAATCCCTCGGCACGCACGCTCGACATTCCGGAAGAGCTGATGGGCGAGACGATGCGGCAGGTGATCACGCACGAAATCGGTCACGCGTTGGGCCTGCAGCATAACATGATCGCGTCCGCGTCGTTCCCGGTGGACTCGCTCCGTAGCCCGTCGTTCACGCGCGTCTACGGCGTGAGTGCCACGATCATGGACTATGCGCGCCAGAATTACATCGCGCAGCCGGGTGACGGCCTGCAGCCCAAGGACTTCATCCGTCGCGTCGGACCGTTCGACGACTTCGCGATCAACTGGGGGTATCGCGTGATCGCGGCCCCCAGCGCCGAGGCCGAGCGTGCCACCCTGCACCGCTGGCTCACGCAGCAAACGGGCGTGTTCCCGTATCGCTTCGCGTCGCAACAGCTCGCCGCGGGCGACCCGCGCAATCAGACGGAAGATCTGGGCGACGATCCGATCAAGGCGTCGACGTTCTCGACGATGAACTACAAGCGCATGATCCCGAATCTCGTGGCGTGGACCTCGGCGCCGGGCGAGGACTACACCGAACTCCGCGAACTCTACGAGGAGTCGGTGTCGCGCTGGTTCGGCAATATGAACCACGTCGCCACGATGATCGGTGGCGTGGAGGTCGATCTGAAAACGGCGGAGCAAAGCGGCGCCGTGTATCGCGTGGTGCCGAAGGCCCGCCAGCAGGCGGCCCTCGCCTTTCTCTCCGCCAACGTGGTCGCCACGCCGGCGTGGCTGTCGCCGTCGGGGATCGTGCAGCGCATCGGCCCGAGTAACGTGGTGTCCACGCGTCAGGCCGGCGTACTTACCTCGCTGCTCACGCCCGCGCGCCTCGGACGCCTGGCGGAATCGGAGCGGTACGATGCCGTCAACGCGTATCCGTTGGCCGAATATATGGCCGACCTCAAGCGCGCCGTGTTCAACGGGAGCGCGCCAGACGCCGGTCGCCGCCAGCTGCAGCGCGTGTACGTGCAGCGACTGGAAGCGCTGATCACCCCGCCCACCGCACCGGCCGGCGGACCGCCGGGCGGTGGTGGTGGTGGCGGTGGCGCCGCGGCGCGATTCACCCCCTTCGTGACGGCTCCCGTGCTCGCGCAAAGCGATCTACCGGCCCTGGCGCGCCTGCAGCTGCGTGATATCCAGCGCGAGGCGCGCGCGGCCGCTCTGGCATCTGTGGGCGCGACCACCCGCGCCCACTGGAGCGATATCGCCGACCGCGTGTCCGCGATGCTCGAACCGAAGTAAGTAAGGGGTATGGAGTAAGGGGTATGGAGTAAGGGGTATGGAGTAAGGAGTAAGGAGTAGGCGGTATCACGCACGAAGGGCCCCGAACAGCACATCGTTCGGGGCCCTTCGCGTACTCCTTACTCCTTACTCCCTACTTCGCCGTGATCAGGGGAGCCGATCGGTGCAACCCTTGAAGTTCGGGTTGTTCCGCTCGTCGGTGACCACGGGGAGATTCACGTCTGCGCCGTAGTTACCGCCCTTGTAGTGCACGCCCTGCGGGAAGACCTGATCGACCGTCCGTCCGTACTGGCGAACGAGGCGACGCATGTCACCGAGGCGCTGGCCGCGGCTGAAGGTCCAGAAGGCCTTCTCGCGGAAATGCAGCGACACGCGGCTGGCTTCCGTACCCGGATCGACCAGCGCCGGCATCGCGGCGGGCTGGATTTCACCAAGCTTGGGCGGCGCCGCGCGCAGCGCGTTGTGAATCGCGAGCCACCCGGCGGGGTTACCGGCCTTGAGCGCGGCTTCGGCTTCGATCATGCGAGCATCGACACCGTTGGCCACGTCCACCGCCGAGAACTGCCCCCACATGGTGGTCGTACGCGTGTACGTGAGCCCGTCCTGACCGTTCACCGAGCCCGAGGTCGGGGTGACGACCGGCAGGCGCGGATCACGCGCCGACGCGAACGGAATGGCATTGCGCACGAGAATCAGGCGCGCGTTGCCCTCGGCGCTGTCGCCCACGCTGTAGCGGCGCGAGCTGAGCCCCTGGCCCCAGATCGTGTTCGTACCAGCGTTCGCCGAGAACGTGTGCTGATACAGGAACGACGTCGGGACGCCCGTGACCAACGTGCCGGCACCGGCAAAATCGCCACGCGCGAGCGCAACACGCGCACGGGTGACGCGCAACGCGCGGTTCATCAGGACGCTGGAGGCGTCCGTGCCGTTCGCGAAGGTGAGACCGGAGTCGAGCGAGGCCGCGGCGATGGCGAACAGCTCCTGGTTCGTCTTCGGCACGCCGTCTTCCGGCGGCGAGGCGTTGCCGTTGCCGATCGGGATGCCGTTGCAGAAGTCAGAGGCCATCTGCATCTCGGCAAACCCACGCGCCAGATACATCTCGGCGATCAGTGCGCGCGCATCGGGACGCACCGCCTTCAACGCCGTGATGGCCTGATCCGCACGGGTACGCACGCGGTACAGATTGCGCAGCATGCCGGTGATCGAGGAGTTGAACTCCTGAATCTGACGCTGGTCGGTCTCGTCGTTCTGGATGAACGTGGAGCTGGTCGACCATTCATCGGCCAACAGGCCGCCGAAGAGCCACGTGCTCTCACCGGCACCCGTGACCGAACGGAACGTCGCGATCGCGCCGTTGGCGACGGCAACAGCCGCTTCGGGTGAGACGACGTCGGACGGATTGATGATGTCCGGGTCGGTGACCTGGAGGAACTGATTATTCGCTTCCTGACAGGCAGTGGCCGACATGGCCAGAGCGAGCGTGAGTCCGGTACCCAGGCGACGCGGCATGGTGGACCGGCCCGTGGTGTGTTTCTGAGTCATGGGCTGTTCTCCTAGTAGCCGACGTTGACGCGGAAAATGAAGTAGCTCGGGGGCCCGACGGTCTGGAACTCTTGGGGCGCTTCGCCACTGCCGGTGGTGTTGAAGCCCGACTCCGGATCGGTGCCGCGGTACTTCGTCTTGAGATACAGGTTACGGCCCGTGAACACGACCGAGAGCGACTTGGCACGCGTGAGCTTGGAGGCGAGCTCCGGCGACAGCGTGTACTGCACCGACATTTCGCGAAGGCGGACGAACGCGCCCGGCTGGAAGAAGCCGTCGAGCGTACGGGCGGGATGTTCGTTGGCCGCGATGTTCGTGGCCTGATCGATGAAGTCTGCCTTCAGGTCGAGACGACCGGCACAGTTCGGACGCGTGCAGCGGATGCGTTCCGTGTTGTTGTACCACTTGTTGCCACCGCGGTAGTCGAACATGGTGCTGACGCGCAGCTTGCGGGAGAAGAGATCCCAGCCCGAGCCCAGCGTGACCATGTACCGCGGCGTGGGGTAACCACGGAAGATCGCCGAGTCGCCAACGAACACTTCGTTCTTGGCCGCGTCGGCCCAGTACGTGAGCAGTCCGTCGCCGTTCTTGTCCTGATAGCCGGTGATCGGACGGGCCCAGAGCCCCGCGATCGGATAGCCGGCTACGGTGCGCGAGGTGGTGCCGACCTGCGGCGGGTTGTTGCCAAGCGAGACGACCTTATTATCGTTGGCCGACCCGGACAGGTTGATGTCCCAGCCCAGCTTGTCGCCCTGCAGGATCTGCGCGTTGATCGCCACTTCGACACCGGCGTTCTTCACCGAGCCGAGGTTGCGCAGCTGCGACGCCACCGAGCCGTACGACGGCGGGAGCACGGCGCTGATGAGCGCGTCCTTGGTGATCTTGCTGTAGTACGTGGCGTCGAGGTTGATGCGCTGGTTGAACATCTGCACTTCGAAACCGGTTTCCTGCTCAGCCGAACG
>CANHNQ010000006.1 GCA_947462095.1 Gemmatimonadota bacterium | reverse complement strand
GACCGCGAATCCATCGTGCGGAGTGCACGCTCGCTGTTCGCCGGCACGAGTTACCTGTGGGGAGGCGTCACGCCCTGGGGCGTCGACTGCTCAGGTTTCGTACAGCGGATCTTTGCGCTGCACGGCGTACCACTCCGCCGCGATGCATGGCAACAAGCAGAGGACACCGTACCGGTTTCGGACGACGTCACGGCGCCACACGCACCGGGCGATCTTCTGTTCTTCTCCGACCGCGAGGACCAGCGGATCACCCACGTGGGGATCGGCACGGGAGACGGCGGCATGATTCACAGTTCCCTCGCCCGTGGAGGGGTCTACGTGGAGGCGGAGTTGACGGCGAAACTCACCGAGCAAGGCGTGGGCGTAGGGCGGGCGGTTTAAGGAAGTCGGATGGGGGAAGGACGAAGGGCGTGAAGAGTGACGGGCGCGAATAATGAACGGCGCGAACAATGAACGGCGCGAACAATGAACGGCGCGGCCCTGAACACTGATTCGCGTTTGACTCTTCACGCCGTTCACTTTTCACGCCGTTCACTTTTCACGCCGTTCACTTTTCACGCCGTTCACTTTTCACGCCGTTCACTTTTCACGCCGTTCACTTTTGGCGCCCTTCGTCCTTCGCGCCCTTTGGCGTCCCTACGACAGCATGCCCGTTGCTGCCCCCGGGACCATCGGCTGTCCCTTCACGTGCAGGACCGCTTCTCCTCGCTTCTCGTGGCGTAGTTCTACGATCATGCGGTAGTCGCCTGTGAGATCGAGTGGCAGGTCCAGCTGCACAATCACCGGCATGTCGAGCTCCATGGTGCCCGGTGGCGGCGGCGCGATGGACAGTTCGGCGTTCGAGACCCATAACTCGGTGCCGCGCGGATTGACCCATCGCAGCGTCATCTCGTGATCGCCGGCGTCGCCCGGCTGCGCCTTGATGCGCACCACAAAGGTGGCGCGTGGGTGCAGGGCCGGCAGCTGACCCACATGGACGGCGTCGAAAACGCCGAGGATGTTGAGCTTCCCTTCCTGGGAGATGTTCGCCGCATCGGCGAAGAGGGCAAAGGAGACATGCATGCGGGGAAGGTACCGGCGGCGCGTCGGGGATTCCACCCGTTGAGCATGAGGTGCCTAGATTTCGGGGACATGACTTCGCCACAAACACCCGCTGCTGCCCCCCGCCAGGGTTTCGGGACCACCGATCTCGGGCTGGTGTTCATGTCGCTGATCTGGGGGATCAACTACAGCGTCGTGAAGGCGGGACTGCGTACGCTCTCGCCGCTGACGTTCAGCGGGTTGCGGGTGTCGATGGCGGCGCTCGTGCTGTTTGTGATCGCGGCGTTCGTGCGCGGCGCCAAGCTGCCGGCGCGTCGAGACATCATCGCGCTGGCGGTGCTTGGCCTGCTGGGCAACGGGTTATACCAGCTGCTCTTCATCTTCGGCATGTCGCGCACGCGCGCCGGTGTCGCGGCGCTCGTGGTCGCAGCGGGGCCGGCGTGGATCGCGATCATTTCGCGAATGCTGGGACGTGAGCGGCTGCCATTGCGTGGGTGGAGTGGGATCGGGCTGCAACTGCTGGGCGTCGCCTGTGTGGTCGGCAGCGCGCAGGGGTTTGAGGGCGGACGCGACGTGATGCTGGGCGCCGGGTTGATCGCGATGGGCAGCATCGCCTGGGCGACCTTCAGCGTGTTGTTGCAGCCGTATACCAAGACGGCGCATCCGCTCCACCTCTCCGCGATCACCATGGCCAGCGGCTCGCTGGTCCTCGTGTCGATCGCGCTTCCCGATCTCCTGAAGCTCGATTGGGGCGCGGTGTCGCTGGCGGAGTGGGGGGCGGTGACCTACGCCGGCATCGGTGCGCTGGTGGTGGCGTATCTGCTGTTCTATCGCGGGGTGCGAGTGCTGGGGGCCACGCGCACCGCCATGTACGGCAACCTGCAGCCCATCGTCGCGATCGCCTTCGCATGGCTCATGCTTGGCGAGCAGCCCACCGTATGGCAATTACTCGGCGCGGCGCTGATCATGGCCGGGCTGCTGCTGTCTCGTACCGCGCACGCGAGACCCGTCGTGGCACGCGCCGCATCCGTTTCATCCTCAGTCCATACCTCGTGAAGCTCGTTCTGTTCGATATCGACGGTACGCTGCTCTGGTCCGACGGCGCCGGCCGCCGTGCCATGGAGAATGCCCTGCTGCGCGTGTTCGGCACGACCGGCGACACCAGCTACCGCTACGACGGCAAGACCGATCGGCAAATTGCGCGCGAACAGATGCGCGAGGCGGGCTTCACCGACGCCACGATTTCCAGTCGGCTCGATGATCTGCTCAATGAGTATGTACACGGGCTCGAGGCGGAGCTCACGCGCGACGGCACGACGCCGGCGCGTCTATGCGACGGCATTCCGCCGCTCCTCGATGCGCTCCGCGGCCACCGCGACGTCACGCTCGGGTTGCTCACGGGCAACATCGAGCGTGGGGCGCGCGCCAAGCTGAAGGCGGTGCAGGTCGAGTTCGCACAGTTCCGCGCCAACGCCTTCGGGTGTGATCACGAAGACCGCCCGCAGTTGCCGGCGTTTGCGCAGCGTCGTGCGCGTGAGCAGCTCGGGCTCGACATCGCGGGTGATCGCATGGTCATCATCGGCGATACGCCGGCCGATATCCACTGCGGACGTGCGCTGGGAGTGCGGGCCATTGGTGTGGCTACCGGACGCTACAGCACCGACGATCTCGCGGCGCATGATCCCGCGGCGGTGTTCGCCAACCTCGCCGACACCGATGCGGTCGTGTCGGCGATCCTCGCGGGATGACGTCGGTGATCACGGCGCAGGTGCGCATCGTCGGCATCGTGCGTGGTCGTGAGATCGACACGTCGGCATCGGTGACGATCGAACAGGATACCCTCGTGCTGGGGTGGCAGGATGCCACGCCGTGGCGGTTGTCCGTGGGCGGCATCGAGGGCGTCGCGGGCGGGGCGTCGTCGCTCACGCTGTACCTCGTGAACAACGACGTGCTCGAGCTCAGCGGTGACGATCAGTTGCGGCCGCTGGGGCTGCAGCTGCTCGATCGTGCCTGCGCGATGCCGGAACTGACGCGTGGACTCAAGTCACTCGGCGCCTCGCGTGGCACGCCGATCGCGGCGCACGACCGCTGGTTCGCCCCGTTGCTGGCGGCACGCCGCTCGGTGGAAGGGGTGAGCGATCCGGCGCGTCAGGTCATGTTGCTCGATGCCGCCGCCCTCACGAAGGAACTCGAGCGGGCGATCACGGAGATGGCCGCCACCACGGCGCCCGGCGATCCCGCGGAGCAGCGCGCGGTCGAAGCGGCGCTCGAGGAAGAAGCGGCGCCGGTGTTCACGGCCGTCGCGCTCATGGGACTCGCCGGGGACGCGCTGCGCGGCGGGTCGCTCGACACGCGTATCGCCGACTGGCGGCGATGGGTGGACACGGTGCGGAGCGTCTTCGCGGCCGCGGATGAGGCGTGGACCGGTATGGCCGCCGAACTCCGCTAGTCCAAACCGGTCAGCCGCACCCGCAGTCGGGGCCGCAGCCGCGCTTCGGCGCGCGCGCGGCCGCGATCGAGCGCCACGCGCGACGTCCCACAAAAAACAGGGCGCTGGCAACTACCAGCACAACGACGATCAGTTGGGCGTCCACATGTGCGGTCATCGTCAGCCTCCGAAACCAAGAGCCGTGCCGCCCGCGTAGACGAGCCACGCCGAACCCCACGCCAGCGCCAGCATATACGCGAACTGCAGGCCGGCCCACTGCCAGCCGATGCGCCCGCCGCCCGCTTCGCGCACGGTCACCGCGATCGTGCTGATGCACATGAGCGCGAACACGTAGAACACCATCAGCCCGATCGCGATCAGCGGGGTGTACGCCCGCTTGCCGGTGACCGCGTTGCGCTCCGACTGCAACCGCTGGGTGAGCGCCTGCTCGCTCTCGGTGCCGACGCCGTAGATCGTCCCCATCGTGGAGACGAACACTTCGCGCGCGGCAAAGCTGGCGGCGATCGACACGCCGATCTTCCAGTCGTACCCCAGCGGGCGCACCAACGGTTCAATGCCGTGCCCGATGCGGCCGAGCACCGAATGCTCGAGCTGCTGCTCCTGCTGGAGCGCCGGCGGCAGCGACGTATCGACGGTGGCTTTGGGGTACGTGGCCATCGCCCACAGGACGATCGAGAGCGCGAGAATCACGGTGCCCGCCCGCTGGAGAAACAGCTGGCAGCGCTGGACGACGGACACGCCGAGTGACTTGAGGCTCGGGAAGCGATACGGCGGCAGTTCGAGGATCATGGGGCGCACGGGGCCCTTGAGCAGCGTGCGCTTAAAGATCGCGGCCACGGCGAGGGCGACGATGGTGCCGAGCAGGTACATGGTCAGCATCGTGGCGCCTTGCAGCGTGAGCCCTGGTACGATCGAGGTGGCGGGCACGAAGGCGCCGATCAGCAGCGTGTACACCGGCAGTCGTGCCGAACAGCTCATGAGCGGCACCACCATGATCGTGGCCAGACGATCCTTCGGATCTTCGATCGTGCGCGTGGCCATGATCCCGGGCACGGCGCAGGCATAGCCCGAGAGCATCGGAATGAAGCTTTTGCCGTGGAGCCCGACCCGGCGCATGATGCGATCCATCAGGAATGCAGCGCGCGCCATGTAGCCGGAATGCTCCAGCAGCCCGATGAACGCGAACAGAATGGCAATCTGTGGCAGGAACACCAGGACTGAGCCGACACCCGCGAAGACGCCGTCCACGATGAGCGACCGGAGATCGCCTTCCGGGAGCATGGCGCCCATCGCACCACCGGCGGCGGCGATGAGCGCCTCGATGCCGTCCATGAGTGGCGTGGCCCAGGTGAATACCGCCTGGAAGACCAGCATCATGAGCATGAGGAAGATGAGCGGCCCCCACACGCGGTGCAGGGCGAACCGGTCGATGCGATCGCTGAAATTGTATCCGGCCGGTCGCGCGCGCGTGACGGTGCGCGCGATGACCTGCGCGATCCAGGCGTAGCGCACTTCCGACTCAAGACGCGTGGGGACGAACCCCACGCTCCGGAGTTCGTCCGAGGCGGCCGTGATGGCCGCGGGGAGCCCCGGCACCCGATCGAGATGCGGACCGACCCGCTGCATCCCCAGCAGTCGCAGCGCTTCCATGCGGGCGGCGGTCGCCGAGAGTCCGTCGGCCACGAGACAGGCTTCCAACGGCGCAAGCGCGTCCTGCGCGGGTTCGGGAAGCGAGAACTGTCGCAACGGGGCCGGCAGGCCGGCGGCGATGATCAGCGCCTTCTTCAGTGGCTCGAGCCCCTCGCCGCGCTTGGCGACGGTGGGAACGATGGGCACGCCGAGTTCATGGATGAGCTCGGGGACATCGATGCGGAGACCTTCGGCCTCCGCCACGTCGAACTGGTTGAGGGCGATCACGACCGGCACGCCGAGTTCGACCACCTGGCTGGCCAGGAAGAGATTGCGCTCGAGGTGGGAGGCGTCGACGACCACGAGCACCACATCGGGACGCCAGCGATCGGCGTCACGGCCCAGCAGGACCTCTAGAGCCACCTGCTCGTCGGGCGAGCCCGCAGACAGGGAGTAGCTGCCGGGCAGGTCTAAGACGGTCACACGGCGGCCGTCCGGGCCCTTGAAGCCCCCTTCGACCCGCTCGACCGTGACGCCCGCAAAGTTGCCGACGCGTTGGCGCAGGCCGGTCAGGGCGTTGAAGAGCGTGGTCTTCCCGGTGTTGGGATTGCCGATGATCGCCACGCGCAGTGTCTCGCGGCCGACCTCGCTGTTCGCGTCGCTGTTCACGCCGCTGGGAACGATCGCCGAATCGTCAGGCGGGAGGGGGCTCTGCAGAGTACTCACCGGGTCGTGACGCGCACGCGACGCTGTGGCCGCATGTCGAACGCCTCGCCAGTCGCGCTATGTGCGCGCGTTGACGGGCTGCACCGTGATGCCGGCCGTGAGGGCCGACCCCAGCGCGAGACGGGTGCCACGCACTTCGAGCAGCATGGCATCGCGCGCGTCGATGACGTTGACGCTGGTGCCTTCGCAGAACCCCAGTGCGCGGAGGCGGCAGGCCTCATCACCCGAGCACTCGATGTCGACGACAGTGACCCGGGTTCCGGCAGGACACGCGTTCAGCGCGCACGTGGTGCGTGCGGCGGCGGTGTTCTGGGACTGGAGGGTAGGGAGCTGAATCGAGGCCACAGCGTTAGATGAGAATGGTTCTCAAAGCGTCTGTTGGAGTATACACAGCGAGCGCCACCGACCGCAATGGGGAGCAGCTGAGTCGGCTTTGCGCGTGATGCGTCGGAACTACGCGCGGGCCAGCGGAGCGCTCCGCTGCGTTCGCGTCGCCATGATCGCGACCCCGATCGTCAGGATCGCGATCCCGATGATCTGCGCGGTCGAGAAGCCCATCACCAGCCGGTCATCCTTGGCGCGGAAGAACTCCACAATGAACCGCTCGATGCCGGCCAGGATGCAGTACAGGCCGAACAACCAGCCGGGGAGATGGGCGTGCTTCCGGAAGCGCCACAGGATCACGAACATCACGAACCCCATCAGCGTCTCGTAGAGCTGCGTCGGGTACACGGCGATCACGTCGGTCGGATTCGTGCCGGGCGGAAACTGCACGCCGAACTGCTGCGACATCACCGCCGCCGTGCTGGGGGGCGCACCCTCGGGAAACTGCGTGGCAAAGAACCCGTTGAACGGCCGGCCATAGTCGTCGCCGACTGCCCAGCAGCCCGTACGGCCAACGGCGTAGCCCGCCGCGATCCCGATCCCCGCCACGTCGGCGACCTTCAGGAAATTCAATTGCTTGCGCCGGATCGTCGCGTAGCACAACGCCACCGCGCCGATGAAGCCGCCCCAGAACACGAAGCCGCCGCGGCTGAAGAAGGCCGAGGGGTCGCCAGTGAGTACCACGTAATAGGTCTTCGCTCCAATCAGCGTGCCGATCAGCGCCGCGAGCACGATGTCCGGCATCGCCTCCGATTCGGCGTTCTGTCCACGGCGCCAGAACTCACGCTGACAGACAATCTGCGCGATCACGAACGCCATGAGGACGGCGAGTCCGAATCCGGTCAGTTCGAGAAAGCCGAACGTGAACGCCGTGGGGTGGTGGATGATGGGATGCACAGCGAAGTAGGGAGTACGGGGTAGGGAGTACGGCGAAGGATTCGATGGACGCCGACAGATCGCTTACGAAAAGATACCGGGGATGGGCAAAGACGCCTGGGCGGTCATTGTCGGCTCCACGCGCTCGCCGGCCTCGAACCGGAACAGCCCCGCCGCGGCGATCATGGCCGCGTTGTCGGTGGCCAGCCTCGGCATCGGTGCGAACACCGCCCCACGCGGTGCCACCCGTTCGCGGATGGCGTCCTGCAGCGCGCGATTACACGCCACCCCGCCGCCCAGCACGATGCGCGTCCGCCGATGGCGGCGCGCGGCGCGCGCCACCTTCTCGGCCAGTGTGTCGATCAGCGCATCCTGAAAGCCGCGCGCGATACTGGCGCGCTGCTCGGGAAGCGTGCCCGCCTTCTCGGCCTCACGCACCGCATAAAGCACGGCGGTCTTGAGACCGCTGAACGAACAATCGTAGTAGTCGTCATCGCCCGGCTCGGCCGACTTGCGCAGCATCGGTCGCGCAAAGCGATGCGGATCCTTGTGTACCGGCGACTCGGCGGAACGGGCCAGCTCTTCGAGCGGACGACCGCCGGGGTACGGGAGGCCAAGCAGCTTGGCCGCTTTATCGAACGCTTCGCCGGCCGCATCGTCGCGCGTCTGACCCAACAGGCGATACCGCCCCCACGCCTCGACATCGAGCAGCAGCGTGTGTCCGCCGCTGACCAGCAGTGCCGTGAACGGCGGTTTGGCGTCGGGGTGCTCGAGCAGCGTCGCGAACAGATGCCCTTCGAGATGGTGCACGGGCACGACGGGCACGTGGTGCGTAAAGCCAAGCGCCTTGGCGTAGCTCGTCCCCACCAGCAAGGCGCCCACCAGCCCCGGCGCGTGCGTGACCGCGATGGCATCGAGATCGCCGAAGGACGCCTTCGCGTCGTCCATCGCCGTCCGTACGGCGGGGACGATGCCGGTGAGATGCTGGCGACTGGCGATCTCCGGCACGACGCCGCCGAACAGGCGATGCACGTCCTGCGACAGGATCACCAGCGACTCGAGGCGCATGTCCGTTGGCGTTCCGTACACGACGGCCGCCGACGTTTCGTCGCACGACGTCTCGATGCCGAGGACGCGGCGCGGTACGACGTCAGACATGCACGGCGTGCACGTAGAGCCAGAGTGCGACCGCCAGCACGATCGCCGAGAAGGCCCGCACCACGTTCGGCCACGCTTCGCGACTGACCTGGCTCACTACGGCTTGGGTTCGGCGAGCAGCGACGACAGCAACCGTTGGTTGCCGTCCGAATTCCAATCTTCGGCGCCGATCCACTTCTTGCGGATCACGCCGTCGCGCCCGATCACGAACGTCTCGGGGACGCCCGTGGTGCGGTAGATCCCCTGAATCGTCCCGGCGGGATCGTGCAGCATTTCGAAGGTGAGTTTGAACTCCTTCGCGAAGTCCTGAATCTTCGCCTCGGTCCCTTCATCGTCGATGCTGATGGCGACGACCTTCAGTCCCTTCGGCCCGAGCGCCTGGTGCACCGCTTCGATGCTGGGCATCTCGGTGCGGCACGGAATGCACCACGTGGCCCAGATGTTCAGCAGCACCACCTCGCCGCGATAATCGGTGAGCGTCTTCATGGCCGGCGTTGCCGCGAGCGTCTTCGCCGCAAAGCCCGGCGCGTCGGAGCCGACCGACACGCTGGTGAGTTCATCCTTGAGGAAATACGACGCGGCGAACGCACCGCCCGCGAGCACCGCGACGATCCCCAGCACGACCAGCCACTGCTGTTTGGACGTCATGCGTGCTCCACGCAGAGATTCCGCAGTACGGCGATCTCGGCCTGCGGATTCGCGGCGCCGAAGATGGCGTTGCCGGCCACGAACGTGTCGGCGCCCGCGGCCCAGCAGCGATGAATCGTATCGCGCGAAATGCCGCCGTCGACCTCCAACACCGCATCACTGTCAGCCTGATCGAGCAGCAAGCGCGTCCGTGCAATCTTGTCGATCGAATACTCGATGAACTTCTGTCCGCCGTAGCCGGGATTCACGCTCATGATGAGCACCAGATCCACCATGTGCGCGACTTCCTCGATCACCGACAACGGCGTGGCCGGATTGAGCGCGACGCCCGCCTTGCACCCCAGCGACTGGATGCGCGCAATCTGCCGGTCGAGATGCGGCGCGGCTTCGGCGTGGATGGTGAGCACATCGGCGCCCGCCTTCACGTAGTCGTCGAAATAGTTCTCGGGCTCAACGACCATGAGATGCACGTCGATGATCTTCGTGCTGGAGCGACGCGCCGCCTCGATCACCTTCACACCGAACGACAGACTCGGCACGAAGCGCCCGTCCATCACATCGACGTGAATCCAGTCGGCACCGCCGGCATCGCACATGGCGATCTCCTGCCCAAGGGTGCGGAAATCGGCGCTGAGGACGGACGGGGCAATACGAACGGTCATGGAGCCGGATGGAGCTGAGGGGTGGAGAGTGTATCGGCGGGGGGGCGTCCGTCGCTGATCACGAGTGACACGGTGCTGCCCGCGGCCAGCAGGCTACCCGCGGGCGGCGTCGTGGCGAGCACGGTACCGGCCGGCGCGCTGCTGGCGCGGAACTCGACGTCGCCCACGACCATCCCGCCGTCGAGCAGCCTGGTGCGCGCGGGTCCTTCTTCGAGGCCGACCACATCAGGGACCGGGAGCATGACGTTCTGGCTTGCGGCGCTGTCTGCCGCCTGCGCGGCCTGGGACGCGCTGTCGGCCTGTCGCTTCGATTCCTGATCGCGTTCGGCGGCGGTTGGCTCCGGTATCGTGCCACGCGCAATGCTGTCGAGCACGGCCTGCACGGAATCCACCGCGTTGGCACGACCCGGTTCGAGTGTGCGCACCGTTGCCACGCCACCGGCGCCGCCGATGAGCAGACCGGCCACGGCCGCGATGGTCCCACGGATGATCCAGCGACGCGCGACGCCCGCGACCGGCGCGCGCGTGCCCGGCTTCTTCGCGGCGGCCATTACGCCGTTCTCCGCAACCGCGCCGCGAAGGCGCCGTCGGTGCCGTGCTGCTGTGGCAACACGCGGAGGAGTCCGTTGTCCAGCACGGATTCAGGTACCGTGCCCGCCGGTGGTGGTTCCAACCTGAAATCCTTGTGGGTGGCCAGGAACGCTTCGATCTGGTCGTCGTTCTCTTCGAGTTCGAGCGAGCAGGTGCTGTACACCAGCAAACCTCCGGGCTTCACCACCGAAGCGGCGGCGAGCAGAATCTCGCGCTGCAGCGCCGGCAACACGGCGAAATCGGACATCCGCAGGCGCCAGCGCGCATCGGGGTGCCGGCGGAACGTGCCGGTCCCGGTGCATGGCACGTCGATCACGACCACGTCGGCCTCGCCGATGGCGGGATGACGCGCGTCACACACGATCGGGAGGAGATTGGTGGCATCGAGCCGGCCGAAGCCGGTCACCATGCGCTCTACGCGCGCCATCTTGGCGTCCGCCGCGAACACCAGCCGCGCGCGACGCGACAGTTCGAGCGCTTTGCCACCCGGCGCGGCGCATAAATCGACCACCACGCCCCCTTCCGGTACAAAGGCGTACCGGGCCACGAGCGTGGCCGCGGGATCCTGCACGAAGAACACACCCTGCTTGAAGGCACCCAGTTCGGTGAGGGCGACGCCGGGTCCGAGCCGGATCGAGTCGGGCACCAGCGGCACATCGTGCGTGGTCACCCCGGCGCCCGTGAGCATCTCGTTGAGCTGCTCGCGATCCACACCGTACGGGCGCACGGTGATCGAGGCCGGCTCGTTGTTCACCGCGAGGAGACGCTCGGTGTCGTCCATCCCCCAGCGGTCGATCCAGCGCGCAATCACCCAGCGCGGATGCGAATAGTGCTGCGCGAGCGCTTCCAGCGGATCGGCCGGCGCGGGCGGCTCGATCGTGTCGCGTTCGCGATCGATGCGACGCAGCACGGCATTCACCAGTTTACTGGCGCCGATGCCATGACGGCGCTTGGTGAGCTCGACCGTCTGACCGATGGCGGCGTACGCCGGCACGCTGCCCATGCTGAGCAGCTGATAGGCCCCGAGGCGCAGCAAGTCAGCGACATCCACATCGATCTTGGCGATGCCGCCGCGCACACGCTCCGCGAGGATCGCATCGAGGCGGTTGCGCGTGCGCAGCATCCCCCAGAGCAGCTCCTGCACCCAGCGGCGGTCGCGCGCATCAAGCGGGGCCACGTACCGTTCGAAGGCGGCGTCGAGCATCGCGCCGTTGCGCAGATCGGCCAGCACCATCGCGGCAGACGCCCGTGACTCGGTCACGCCGGGCATGTTGTGCGGCTTCTTTTTTACGACGGCCATCATGAGGTGCTCACGCGGGCTCGAGCAGATCGCCCACCGACACGCCACGGCCGCGCGCCAACGCCGCGGCGGTCATGCGAGGCTTGCCGCTCGGCTGCACATCCAGAAAACGTACGGCGCCCTCGCCGCAGCGGACCAGCAGCCCCGTGTCGTCGGCCGAGCGGACGGTGCCTGGCGGGCTCGCCAAGGTGGGCTCGTCGAGATCGTCATTGGTGCCATCACCGACGACGCGCACGCTGAACAGCTTCGTGTCCACACCGCGGAGCGTGGCGAAGGCCCCCGGCCGTGGATCGAAGGCGCGCGTCACGCGCGACACCCGTTCGGCCGACCAGGTGAAATCAAGACGCGCCATATCGCGATCGATCTTCGAGGCGTAGGTGGACTGCGTGTCGTCCTGCGCAATCGGCTGCACCATCTGCGTCTCGATCATCACCAACGCCTGCACGATGGCCAGCGCGCCGAGTTCCGAGAGGCGGTCGTGGAGTTCGCCGTAGGTCTCGTCGGACTCGATCGGGGTGCGCAGCACGTGCAGCATGTCGCCCGCGTCGAGGGCGGGCACCATTTGCATGATCGTGATGCCCGTTTCCGTCATGCCCTCGAGAATGGCGGCCTGAATCGGCGCCGCCCCGCGAAGCGCGGGCAGAATGGAGCCGTGAATGTTGAGCGTGCCGAGCGGCGGCAGATCGATGGCGGCCTTGGGCAGGATGCACCCGTAGGCTACGACCACCGACACATCGGGCGCGAGCGCGCGCATGGCGTCGAGGAACTCGTCGCCGCGCGGCTTCTCGGGTTGCAGCACGGGGATGCCTTCTTCGAGCGCGACGCGCTTGACCGGCGACGGATCGAGCTGCGTGCGCGAACGGCCGCGCGGTTTGTCGGGCTGCGTGACGACCCCGACCACGTCATGCCCCTCGCCGATCAGCGCGCGAAGCGGCGGGACGGCGAAATCGGGAGTGCCCCAGAAGAGAATGCGCACAGGTGGGGCGGTCTCCGGTTATTCCTTCGTGTCGGTTATAGCGGCGTCGCGCTCCTTCGGCAGATCGCCGACGGGGAGCACACGCAGGAGCTTCGGGTACTTCGCCTTCTCGTACTCCCACTCGCGCATCGCGGCGCGACGCTTGAGGAGGCTGAGACGGTCGGTGAACAGGCGGCCGTGCAGGTGATCGATTTCGTGCTGCAGGCACCGCCCCAGCAGTTCGGTGCCCTCGACTTCGTACCAGACGCCGTCGATGTCCTGCGCACGCACAATCACGCGGGAGAACCGGTCGACGTCGGCGTACACCTCCGGGATGGAGAGACAGCCCTCCTCGCCGCGCACCGAGCCTTCCTTCAGGATGATCTCGGGGTTGATCACGACGAATCGCGTCTCATCCACCTCGACCACGGCCAGCCGCTCGCGACGCCCCACCTGCGGGGCCGCGAGGCCGATCCCCTTGGCCTTTTCCATCGTGTCGAACATGTCGTCCACGAGCCGCCGCAACTCCGGCGTGAACTGCTCGATGCGTTCCGTCTCCTGGCGGAGGATCGGCGAACCCAGGACGTGAATATCGAGCAACGACACGGATACCTCAGGCCGCCGAGGTGGAGGAGCCGACGCGCGAAATGCGGCCGCGCTCAACGATCACCTTCGACTCGCCCGTCTTGATCGTGATCCGGTCTTCCATGCTCACGGCGCCGTCCTTGCCGATCGCGTTGATGTGCACGACTTCGCCGACAAGGCCGCCCGCGGTAACGATTTCGTCGCCCTTCTTGAGGGCCTGCACCAGCTCGTTGTGCGCCTTCCGCTGCCGCTGCTGCGGACGGATCAGCACGAAGTAAAAAATCGCGAAGATCGCGCCATACATGAAAATCATGGAAGCGATCTGGCTGCTACCACCCACCTGTAGGGCGGCGAAGCTGGCAAGGACGGAGAAGCTCATGAAGTCGTCGATCGTGAGTGATAGCGGGCGAGCCAGTCACGGCTCCAGCCCTGGAACGTGCCGGCCCGAACAGCGGCGCGTGCGTCGCGCATCAGCGCAACGAGGAAATGTACATTGTGGAGGCTCAGGAGGCGCAGTCCGAGGATCTCTTCCGATACGAACAGGTGCCGGATGTAGGCCTTGGAGAAGCGGCTGCAGGCCGCACAGGTGCACTCGTCGTCCAGCGGACCGGGGTCGAGGCGCCAGACGGCGTTCTTGATACTCCGGCGCCCCGTGGTCGTGAAGAAGGCGCCGGTCCGGCCCATCCGCGTCGGGGCCACGCAGTCGAACAGGTCGACGCCGCGCGCCACGCCTTCCACCAGATCCTCAGGGAACCCGACCCCCATGAGGTAGCGGGGACGGTCGGTGGGCAGCGCCTCGTTGACCACGTCCAGCATGGCGTACATGTCGGGCTTGGCTTCGCCCACCGAGAGGCCCCCGATGCCCAGCCCGACCCAGTCGGCCGCGTTCCGGATGGCCGTGGCCGATTCCCGGCGCAGATCGGCGTGAATGCCCCCCTGCACGATGGGGAACAGCGCCTGCACCGGAGTCGGCGCGTCGGGGTCTTCCCGCAGGAGCCGGTCGAACTCCACCCGGCACCGCTCGAGCCAGCGGATGCTGCGTTCCATGGCTTCCCGCGCGAGGCCGGCCTCCGTCTGCCCGGGAACCACGTGATCAAACTGCATGATCACATCGGCACCCAGGTTTCGCTCGATGCGCATGACCGATTCGGGGGTGAACTGCTGCAGTGACCCATCGAGGTGACTGCGGAACTCCACGCCCTGCTCGTTGATCGTGCGGAGCCCTTCCAGGGAGAACACCTGAAAGCCACCGGAATCGGTGAGCATCGGGCCGTCCCAGTGCATGAAGCGATGCAGGCCGCCCATGGTGCGGATCATCTCGTCGCCGGGCCGCAGGCGCAGGTGATACGCGTTGGCGAGGATCATGGTCGCGCCGAGGCGCTGCAGATCTTCGGGGTCGAGCGACTTGACCGACGCGAGCGTGCCCACGGGCATGAACTGCGGCGTGTTCATCACGCCATGCGGCGTCGTGAACTGGCCAGCGCGGGCGTGGCCGTCGGTGGCGTCGAGTTTGAAGGAAAAAGTCACGTGGGGAATCTACTGGCTCTCACGTGAGTTTCGGGTGGTGCGTTGAAGTTCGGAGTCGTGCGTTGAAACACCCAGAACTCGGGACTTGAACCCACAACTCGAAACTCACCAGCGATCGATCGGACGAAGCGCTGCCGGTTCTAGAGGATGCACATCGCGTCGCCGTATGAATAGAACCGGTAGTGCTCGGCCACGGCGGTCCGGTACGCCTGCATCGTGAGGTCGTATCCCGCGTACGCGGCGACGAGCATGATGAGGGTGGACTTCGGCAGGTGAAAGTTCGTGACCAGCCGGTCGAGGCCGCGGAGGGTGGCGGGCGGACGGAGGAAGATGTTCGTGTCGCCGCGGAACGGGTGCAGCACACCGTGCAGATCGGTGGCCGTTTCGAGCGTGCGCACGCTGGTGGTACCGATCGCCCACACGTGATTGCCGCGCGCGCGCACGGCGTTCAGCTGCCGCGCGGTGTCGGACGTCACCTCGCACCATTCCTCGTGCATCACGTGCTGCGACGGGTCGTCATCGCTGACCGGACGGAACGTGCCGGCGCCCACGTGCAGCAGCACGTTCGCCGTTTCGACGCCGCGTGCACGCAGGGTGTCGAGCAGGTCGGGGGTGAAATGCAGGCCGGCGGTCGGTGCGGCGACCGAGCCGATCGTGTCGGCGTACACCGTCTGGTAGCGGGCGATGTCGCCCGATTCGTCGGCGCGCTCGATATATGGCGGCAGCGGCACATGTCCGTACCGTTCGATCGTACCGGCCACGTCGCCATTCGTATGCAGGCGCACGATGCGCGTGCGACGCGGCGTCGTGTCGATGATTTCGACGCGGAAGTCGGGAGCGATCGTGACGACACGCCCCGGGCGCAGTTTGCCGCCGGGGTGGATCATCGCCTCGTAGTGCTCGCCATCAATGGGGCGCAGCAGCAGAATCTCGGCCGGACCGCCGCTCTCACGATGTCCGAGCAGGCGCGCGCGGAACACTTTCGTGGTGTTCACGACGATCGCGTCACCGGCGGGGATCAGCTCGGCGATGTCACGGAAGGTCCGATGCGCCATGCTGCCGTCACGCCGGTTGACCACGAGCAGCCGGCTGGCGTCGCGCGGCTCGACGGGACGCTGCGCGATGCGCTCCTCGGGGAGCTCGTAGTCATAGTCGGACGTGCGGCCGCCCTTGTGGGGAGACGCGTCGACGGAGTCAGGCATGGCGGTCATGGCGGCGTCGAAAGACAATCGAATCGGCGCTGCAACGCAACGGTCCGGCCCATTTTTGTCCCTCAGCGAATCCTGAAGTCGGTGTTACGAGCCGTTTTCTTCGAATTCGCGAGGTCCGTGACCTCGACGCGCAGCCGGTAGCCGCCGGGCGGTGCCTGCGTCATATCGAGTGAGAGGTACTCCACCAGTACCGGCCGTGCGCTGCCCTGCCGGTCGAATGCGATCGTAAAGCGGTCGCGGGATTGCTGCGTGCGGCCCACGGCGCGTCCGACATTATCGAGGAGGCGCACCGCGAAGCCCACCGCACCGGCGCGATCTTCCCGCTCCACCGTGATGGCGACGCGATACGTCGTGGTCCCGTCGCGCGGCACGAGCTCATACATCTCCCACAGCAGCCCGATGGCACTGGCGCGCGCGAAGCTGCCGGCGTTCGGCGTGATCGCGATGTCACGCCACCGCGACGGCATCGCGATGCCGCGGCGCAGCTCCGGTTTGTCACCCAACAGGACGTCGCTCATGCCGAAGCCGACGTTCGTCGTCGGGTCGAGGCGCGTGATCGCCCGCGCGCCGCGCTTGCTCTCGGCCTGGAACGCCTCGACGCGCACCACATTGATGCCCGGGCCAACGCGTCGTGACCACACGCGATCCAGCGGCGCAGGGCTGCTGTCGCGGGCGAACGTGCGCTGATCGGATTCCATTCCACGCACCTTCACGAACTGATCGAAGATGCGCAGATCGATGTCGACAGGCACGCGATCGAGCGTCGTGGCACGGACCAACGAGTCGATCGGGACGCGGGCGGCGATTACGGCATCACTGGAATCGGTGCCGGACCGGAAGCGGGCAATGCGGACCGGGATCGTGTCAACGAGTCGTGCAGCCGGCACGTTGGCGAACGAGACCGGCACCGCGTCGCGCAGCGCCTCCACATAGTTGCGGTCGAACAGCGATACGCGCCCCGTGGCAAATCCGGGCTGCAAGTCGAAAAAGAAGGTGAGCTTGCTGTTGTAGTCCCAGACCAGGGTAACGCCACCGTCGAGCCGCGTGCGGCTGTCGGTGGTGCTGCCTGGGATGGTCATCTCGAAATCCGGTGGTCCATAGCGCACGTACACATCGCCGCGGTCCGTATCCGCCCCGCGCAGGTTCATCTCATCGACGGTCCAGCGGAAATCGGCGAAGACGACACGCGCGAGAAACTCGAGACGGAGTTCATTCTCCTGCGTGAGTGCGAGTGGATCGCTCATCATCCAGAACATCGATTCGAGTCCGTCACGCTGGGCTGACGGCAGCGTCACCCAACTGGCCGAGTCCGCGATCTGCCCCGCGCGGGCGGCGCGCGCGCGGGGGCGCAGGATGCGCGACAGATTTTTAAGCCGGTTCGCGTCGGTATCGTCCATCAGGACGAGGGCGCTGTCGAAGGCCTGTGTGGCGCCGATTTCATTGCCGAGGCGATGGTGCGCGAGGCCAAGCGCCAGACGCGCCTGAAAGTCGAGCGGAAACTGACGCGCGCGCCGCGCCGCGACCGAGGCCAGCGCCTGCCACTGCTGGCGCTCCGCGTACGCCATGTACAAGTGCCGGCTGTAGCGGAGATTGCTGGAGTCGGCCGACACGGCGCGCGAGAACATGGCGAGTGCCGCCGCATGATCCTCGTCGCCCGTTGGCGGCTGGATCTTGCTGGCAATCGAGTTGACGTAATCGCGCGCGTTCTTGCGATTCCAGTTGTTGCTGCTCTCCAGCTGCACCTTTGACATGCCGCTCGGCAGACCACGGTTCGCGATCGCATCGTAGCTGCGCCACGAGGCCATTCCGGCCATGTCGGCCGCTTCGGCCAGCAGGAGCCGCTCACCCGCGCGCTCCGCCGCGGCCAGGCCCTCGCGCGCCTGTCCGCTGGAGGCGAAGCGCATCGTGGATACGCCCGACTGGATGTTGAATCGGCTCAGACTCAGCCAATAGCGCGCGCTATCCGGCGCGAGCCTGGTGGCGAGCCGCAGGGCCGTGTCGGCGGCGATCAGCAGACGGATCTTCTTCTGATCCTTCATGACGTTCGGATTCCGCGCACTGCGGGCCATGTTCCATTGCATGATGCCAAGCAGATGCCACGCGGCCGCATCACGGGTGTCGCGGCGCACGGCCGAATCGAGCAGCGCAAGGGCGCGAGCCGTGTCGCCGTTCGTGGCGATCGAATCGGCGAGGTGCGTGATGGACGGACGTGCCGCCACTGCCGGTGCCATCGATTGTGCCGCGAGCGCGCGCGTGGCGAGCGCGGCAGGCAGCAGCACTCGGCGTGCCAGCCACTTGGCTCGCACCGCGGCACCGGACAGGGTGCGCATGCCCCTAGAACAGCGTGGGTTGTTCGAAAGCGCCGATGGGAGGCACGTAGCCGAGGTGGCGATACGCATGGGCGGTGGCCACGCGCCCGCGCGGTGTGCGCTGCAGAAACCCGTGCTGCACCAGAAACGGCTCGTACACCTCTTCAATCGTACCCGGATCCTCGCCGATCGCCGCGGCAATCGTTCCGAGTCCGACCGGTCCCCCGTCGAACTTCTCGATGATGGACTTGAGCAGGCGCGCATCCATGTCGTCGAGTCCGAAATGATCGACATTGTTCAACTCGAGCGCGGCCTGCGCGACGTCAAGCGTAATGCGTCCATCGGCGCACACCTGCGCGTAGTCGCGCACACGACGCAGCAACCGGTTCGCCACCCGGGGGGTGCCGCGCGAGCGTTTGGCGATCTCGTGCGCGCCGGCCGGGTCCATGTCCACCTTCAGCACTTCGCCCGTGCGGCGCACGATCACTTCGAGTTCGTCCACGGGATAGAACCCCAGCTGCTGGACGATGCCGAATCGCGCGCGGAGCGGCGCGGTGAGCATGCCCAGGCGGGTCGTGGCGCCCACCAGCGTGAACTTCTCGATGTTCATCGTGACGGTTTGCGCCTTCGGACCATCCGAGAGCCGGATGTCGATCCGGTAGTCTTCCATTGCCGGATACAGGAACTCCTCGATGATCGGACGCATCCGGTGGATTTCATCGATGAACAGCACATCGCCCTCACGCAGGTTGGTGAGGGGGCCCACGAGATCTGCCGGCTTTTCGAGGGCGGGACCGGAGGTGGTGGTCAGGTTCACCCCGAGTTCCCGGGCCATCAGGTCGGCGAGGGTGGTCTTTCCGAGTCCCGGCGGGCCGAAGAAGAGCGTGTGGTCGAGCGGCTCCTTCCGCGCCCGGGCGGCGGCGATGGCGATCCCGAGGCTGTCCTTGACCTTCTTCTGGCCGATGAACTCGACCAGTCGCTGGGGACGAAGGGACAGTTCGACGACGCTTTCATCGGCGAGGGCTTCCGGCGTGGTGATTTCGGCGCGGCTCATGAGGTGGAATATACCGTGGCAACTGGGCACGAGCCGACGTTCGGGGGGTACTGTCGGGGACGGCGGTCACCTTTCGTCACCGCCAGCCTAGAGCGTTCCCGCCCGAATTGCGTAAATTTCCGGGAGTGACCCGCGACGCCGTCGCGTGGGCTCCCGTTCGTCCTGCTCCCAGGATTCGCCATGTCCCGTCGTTCGCCTGTGCTGTCGCTGGCCGGAATCTCCGTGGTGCTCTGTGCCACAACGGCGTTCACCGCGCCTGCTCGCCCCCTGTCTGCCACGCCGCCCACTCGCGTGGCGGCACCCCCCGCCGTGACCAAGGCGACGGCGTCCACGGCTCCGAAGGCGCTCGTGGAAGAGGCCGTGAATATCGACTGGCGCGTGCTGGCCGGCCTCGACTATACCAACGGCAAGTCGACGGACACCCTCAAGAAACTCGAAGGCAAGCTGGTCCGGATTCCGGGGTTCGTGGTGCCGCTTGATGACTTTCAGGAGGAGGGGGCTGAGTTCCTGCTGGTGCCGTATTACGGCGCCTGCGTGCACACGCCGCCGCCGCCCCCGAATCAGATTGTCATGGTCGAGATGGGCGGAAAGAAGGCGGTCAAACTGAATCTGTTCGATGCCGT
This sequence comes from Gemmatimonadota bacterium, assembly GCA_947462095.1. GTDB lineage: Bacteria > Gemmatimonadota > Gemmatimonadetes > Gemmatimonadales > Gemmatimonadaceae > Gemmatimonas. The sequence continues at coordinate 36,281 of CANHNQ010000006.1, read as the reverse complement.
CTGGATGTCGGGTCGCCTCAAGATCTCCTCAGTGGAGAGCCCGTACGGCACCGTTGGCTACCAGCTGGAAGGACTCAAGGTCGAACCCTACTCGTCGAAATGAGAGAAGGGGAAAGAGGGGCAGCTCCCGCCGGAACCCCGGCGGTCGAGCTGTCCGCGTTGCGCTTCTCGTACAAGAAAGGGCGCGACGTCCTGGCGATCGACTCGCTGGCGATCGCCCGCGGCGAGACGGTGTTTCTGCACGGGCCGAGTGGCAGTGGAAAGACCACGCTCCTCGGCCTTCTTGCGGGGGTCCTTCAGGCGACCAGCGGCAGCGTCCGCGTGCTCGGCCAGGACTTCTCGACTATGTCCGGCGGGGCCCGCGATGCGTTCCGGGCGCGGCATCTGGGTTACGTGTTTCAGATGTTCAACCTCATCCCGTATCTCCCGGTGCGGGAGAACATCCTGCTCCCTGTCCGGCTCGAGCCGGCGCGACGCGAGCGCCTGGGTGGACGCTCGCTTGACGACGCCGTGCGAGACATCGCCTCGCAACTCGATATCGCCCAGTATCTCGATTCACCGATCTCGGAGCTGAGCGTGGGCCAGCAGCAGCGTGTGGCCGCGGCGCGCGCGCTGATGGGCAGCCCCGAAGTGGTAATCGCCGACGAGCCCACCAGTGCGCTCGACACCGACCGGCGTGAACGGTTCCTCAAGCTGCTGTTTGCGTCGTGCGAGAGGGCCAAGACCACGCTCGTGTTCGTGAGTCATGACCACACGCTGATGCCGCTGTTCTCACGCACCGTGGAATTGATGGAGATCAACCGGGCGGCCAAGGTCGGGGCGGACGCATGAGGGCCGTGCGATGATCATGATCCTGCGTCTGGCGCTCACCTCGCTGCGGAGCCGCTTGCTCACCACCTCGCTGACCGTCGCGTCGATCGCGCTCAGCGTGACGTTGCTGGTCGGTATTGAAAATGTGCGGGCAGGCGTGCGCGACAGCTTTGCCGGGACGATCCGCGGTGTGGATCTGATCGTGGGCGCGCGCGGTGGCACGCTGCAGGTGCTGTTGAGCGCCGTCTTTGGCATCGGCTCGCCATCCGGATCGGTAAAGCTGTCCACGATGGAGCGGTGGAAGGCACATCCGGCCGTGAAGTGGGTGGTCCCCTATTCCCTCGGCGACAGTCACCGCGGCTTCCGCGTGGTCGGCACGACTCCCGAGTTCTACGAGCGCTATCGCTTCCGCAAGGACGGGCGGATCGTGTTCGTGTCGGGGCGCGCGGCGGTGTCCGATACGGAAGTGGTGATCGGCAGCGAGGTAGCGGAGAAGCTGGGCTACACGATCGGGACGCCGGTGGTCGTGGTGCATGGGCTCCGCGACATCGGCACGTCGAGTCACGAGGCGCACCCGTTCCATGTGGTCGGCATTCTGGGACGCACGTTCACGCCAATCGATCGGTCGGTGTATGTGACGCTGGGTGGGATCGAGGCGATGCACGAGCCTGAAACTGGCGTGGCTGGGTCGTCGATGGCGTCGGCGGAGGTTGCAGGAGGGAGGGTGTCAGGGGGGAGGGGGCAGGGGGGGACGGCGCAACCGCAAACGGCGCAACCGCAAACGGCGCGAAAGGCGAAAGCGCCGAAGAGCGCAAAAGCGTCGGCCATCATTGCGGCGAACCAGCAGCGGGCGGCGGCGATGGCACCGCCTCCGGGGACGCCGATGGTGATGCCGGGGGCGGAACCGCCGCCGGGGACGCCGATGGTGATGCCGGGGGCGAGTCCGCCGCCGGGGACGCCGCTGGTGATGCCGGGGGCTGAGCCGCCGCCGAGTGCGCTGCCTGAGGTAAAGGCGGCCGCGGTGAAGCAGAAGGCCGTGACGAAACAGGTCGTGGCTGAACCGAAGGTCGGTGAACCAGCGCATGATCACGGCGACGATCAGATCACGGCGTTCTTCGTGGGGACCAAGAACCGGTTCGAAGCGCTGATGCTGCAGCGTGAGATGAACACCGATCTCGTGGAGCCGCTCACGGCGGTCATTCCCGGTGTGGCGCTCGGCGAGCTGTGGCAAAACATCGGCAGCGCCGAAGTTGGCCTGCGAGTGATCGCGATCTTCGCCGTCGCGATCGGCTTGACCGGTATGCTCGTGGCGCTCTACTCGTCGCTCGAGGCGCGTCGCCGCGAGATGGCGATTCTGCGAGCGGTGGGCGCGGGTCCGCGCATGATCATCTCGCTGCTCGTGCTCGAGAGCGGACTGCTCGCGCTGCTGGGGTGCATCATCGGCGTGGCCGCTGTGTACCTCGGCTTGTTCGTGGCGCAGGGGCCGATCGAACAACGTTTCGGTTTACACCTCGCGCTGCATCCGCTCCGCTCGATGGAGTGGACCTATCTCGCCGTCGTGATGGGCGCCGGTGTCGTGATCGGCTTCGTGCCGGCATGGAAGGCCTACCGCACGTCACTCGTGGATGGACTGAGTCCGCGGGCCTGACGCACCGCGCACTCTTTCGTTTCTCACCGAACACCAGACCTCCCTATGCGCACATCTTCTGTCTTCGGCCTGCTGCTCGCGGCTTCGGCCTCCGTCGTCGGCTCTGCCGCCGCACAGCCGGGTCGCGGCCCGTCACCGGTCGCGAAGAACATTCAGGCGTTGCCGGTTGATCCGGCGCCGTCGTATGTCCGAAAGGACGCGCCCACCGATCCCGTCATCCTGAAGCTGTGGGAAGAGGGGATGCAGCGGTCGCAAGCCGGCACGCTGGCGCAGCAGCTGCTCGATTCCGTCGGCCCGCGCCTGACTGGCTCGCCGAACATGAATCGCGCGCAGGATTGGCTGTTGGCCACCTACCAGCAGTTTGGCGTGTCGGCGCGCAAAGAGCAGTACGGCACGTGGAACTCGTGGAAGCGGGGGGCGGCGTTCGCGCAGCTCACGGCGCCGCGCGCGAAGGCGCTCGAGATCAACATGCTGTCGTGGAGCGGCAATACGGCCGGCAAGTGGGCCGAGGGCGACGTGGTGGTCGTGAGGCCGTATCAGTCGCCCGAGGAGTTCGCGGCGTGGCTGCCGAGTGTGAAGGGCAAGGTCGTGCTGGCGTCGGCGCCGCGTCTCACCTGCCGTCCGGCAGCGCAGATGGCGGAGTTTGCAATGCCGAGCACGCAGACGTCGCTGGATTCGCTGCAGCGCGATCTGTCGGCCACGTATCAGGGCGTCACGCAGCGCGTGCCGACTTTCTACAGCGATCTCAAGGCCGCTGGCGCCGTGGCGGTGTTCGAGTCGAACTATTCGCAGTATCCGGGCGTCAACAAGATCTTCGGCTCGCCGCGCAATGCCGCGCTGCCCACGTTCGACGTGGGATGCGAAGACTACGGCATGCTGTTCCGTCTCGCGCAGAACAAGCAGGGCCCGAAGGTGCGTCTGATGGCGGAATCCGAAGCGCTCGGCGACAAGCCGGTGTTCAACGTGATCGCCGAGATCAAGGGAGCCACGAAGCCCGATGAATACGTGGTGCTGTCGGCGCACTTTGACAGTTGGGAAGGGCACTCGGGCGCGACCGACAACGCCACGGGTTCGATCACGATGATGGAAGCGCTGCGCATTCTGAAGACGGTGTATCCGAAGCCGTCGCGCACGATCATCGTGGGGCATTGGAGCGGCGAAGAGCAGGGACTGAACGGCTCCGGCTCCTTCACCGCCGATCATCCGGAAGTCGTGAAGGGGCTGCAGTTCGCCTTCAATCAGGACAACGGCACGGGCCGCGTGGTGAGCACGGGTCCGGGGCTGCACCCGGAGAACGGACCGCGCCTGGCGCAGTACATGGGCCAGATGCCGTCGCAGCTCACGCAGTACATCCGGCTCTCGGGTCCGTCGGGTATTGGTGCCGGCTCCGACGATGCGTCGTTCCGCTGCTGGGGCGCGCCGGCCGTCGGCCTCGGCGCGTTGAACTGGGACTACAGCAACAGCACGTGGCACACCAATCGCGATTCGTTCGACAAGATCATTGTCGATGATCTGAAGCACAACGCGACGCTCACCGCGATGTTCGTGTACCTCGCCAGCGAAGATGCCGAGAAGAGCTCGCGCGTGCTGGTGGATCCGATCCCCGGTGGTCGTCCGGGGCAGGTGATCACGGTGCCGAGCTGTGGGAAGCCGCAGCGGGATGCATCGACGTACCGTCGATAACGGCGAAGTATGAAGTACGGGGTATGGGGTACGGAGAACTCCCTACCCCCTACTCCCTACCCCTTACTTCGCGGTCAGCCGCCCCAGCGCCGCCCGCACCACCGCTCCTACATCCCCACCGGCTCCGCCGTCCATCACGCCCCGTACCGCGCGATCGGCTTCGAGCTGATTGTAGCCGAGCGCGATGAGCGCACGAATGGCGTCGTCGGCCACCGGGCTTGCAACGACACCCGCGGCCGTCGGCGCGGAGCCTACGGTGTCCATCTTGTCGGCCAGATCGAGGATGATCTGCTCGGCCTTCTTTCGGCCCACGCGCGGCACCCGCATGAGCGTCGTGATGTCCTTCTCGCGCAGCGCGCGGACCACGCGTTCCGGCGTGAGCGACGACAGAATGCCAAGCGCGAGCGCGGGGCCGACGCCCTTGGCCACGAGTAGCCGCTGAAACACCGCGCGGTCGTAGCGATCGGAGAAGCCGTACAAGTGCCACGCGTCTTCGCGCACGGCGAGGTGCGTGTGCAGCGTGACCGTCGCCCCTTCCTGCGGTAACGACTCGAAGACCGAGAGCGGAATGAGGCATTCGTAGCCCACACCGCCCGCCGTCAGAATTTCCACGCGATCGAGTTCGCGATGGACGAGCGTGCCGGAGACGAGAGCGATCATTTGACGAGCTTGGCAAGGGGAAGACGCATCGGCGGCAGCTCGGGGAGCTTCGGCCGCGACGCCATGAGGCACGCGCACAGCGCGGCGGCCACGCCGTCGGCCGCGTCGGCGGGCTGCGGTGCCGTTTTGAGACGCAGCAGGCGCGCGACCATGAACTGCACCTGCTCCTTCGTGGCAGCGCCGGTGCCGGTGATCGCCTTCTTGATCTCGGCCGGCGGATACTCGCAGATCGTGAGCGCCGCCTTCTGCGCCGCGAGGAGAATGACGCCGCGCGCGTGACCGAGCACGATCGTGGTACGCACGTTCTTGGCGTAGAACACGTCTTCGACGGACATCGTGTCGGGACGGTGCCGCGCCAGAACTTCCTCGACGCCTTCGTGAATTTCGAGCAGGCGCTGGGGAAGCGGGTCCTTGGCCGTGGTGCGGATCACGCCGCACTCCACGAGCGTGGCGATGCGGCCGTCAAAGGCGACCACACCGTACCCCGTGACGGCGGTGCCCGGATCGATCCCGAGCACCAGCGACGGGCTCACGCGTCGGCCATCGCGTCGTCGTCCATCTCGAAGTTCGCGTCGACCTTCTGCACATCGTCGAGCTCTTCGAGCGCTTCCAGCAACTTCATGAGCTGATCGACCGCGGCGCCTTCCACCTTCACGGTGCTCTTCGGCACCCAGGCGAGTTCCGCATCGGCAACCTTGTACTTCTTCGACTCGAGTCCTTCCTTCGTCGCGTGCAGCGCGCCCGGATCGGTCGTGATCGTGAACTCGGAATCGTCGCGCACCACATCGTCGGCACCGGCCTCGAGGGCCGCCTCGATGAGCGTGTCTTCGTGCACGCCTTCGGCGGACACGGACATCTGTCCCTTCCGCTCGAAGAGGTACGCCACCGAGTTGCTGGACCCCATGTTGCCGTGGTTGCGCGACAGCTTGTGCCGCACATCGGCCACGGTGCGCGTGGGGTTGTCGGTCACCGCCTGGATCATGATCGCAACGCCGCCGGGGCCGTAGGCCTCGTACAGCACTTCCACGTAGTCCACGCCTTCGAGCTCGCCTGTGCCCTTCTTGATGGCGCGGTCGATATTGTCCTTCGGCATCGACACCGCTTTCGCGTTGTCGATGGCCGTGCGCAGGCGCGGATTACCGCCAGGATCACCGCCGCCAAGCTTGGCGGCCATGGTGATTTCGCGGATCAGCCGCGTGAAGAGCGCGCCGCGCTTGTTGTCGGTGGCCGCTTTCGCGCGCTTGATCGTCTTCCATTTGCTATGTCCCGCCATCGCCCTGCCCCGTGAAGTCGGATGGGTAAAACGAACCGATGCCGTGGAAAATAATGCTGAGAGGGGCAGCGGTGTGAAAACCCACCGCTCATGGCTCATGGCCATCGGCCGCGGGCGGACAGCCCTCTACTCCTCCAGCACATCCTCGAACCGGCTGTACCGGCTGTCGAAGTACAGATCGACGTAGCCCTTCGCCCCGTCTCGATACTTCAGGAGCAGCACCTCGGCCGCGCCAGATACGCCGAGATCAGCTTCGTACAGCTCCTCGCGATAGAGTCCCAGCACCAGATCGGCATGGGTGCCAATCGCGCCCCCCAACCCGAAATCGGCGAGGCGGGGGCGACGATCGAGCCGCCCGCGGTCCAGCAGCGGGAGATGGGCGGTAAGCAGCACGGCCACATTGCGCCGCAGGGCGAGCCGCTTGAGCGAGAGTACCGCGTAGCCGAGCGCCTCGTCACGTCCGACATCACGATCGAGGAGGCACTCCAGTGGATCGACCACCACGAGTGGCGTGTCCGGCGTTCCCTCGACCGCGTGCTCGATCGCGGCCAGGGTACCCGCGGTGATCGTCTCGATCACCGGCGCACGATCGCGCAGCGTGACGGCCGCGGTGGCGAGGCGGGCGCGTTCTTCCTCGCTCACGGCCCCGAGGCGCAGCGATTCGAGTGACACCGTCGCTTCGATCGCGAGCGCGCGCGCGTAGGCGCGCTCGGCGTGCATCTCGCCGGTGAGCAGGAGCGCCCGCGGCGAGACGCGCAGGGCGATCGCGAGCGCCAGCGCACTGCACCCCGCGCTGTCGTCACCGCCGACGACGATCAGGTCGCCACGACGAAAGCCGCCACCGATCGCGCGATCGATGGAGGGGAATCGCGTGGGCACGAGACTTGGGTCGACCTCACCGACGCTGGCCCGATCAAGACGCGCGACCACGCGGGTGAGCGGCGAGATGTCGGTGGGGTGCGTCATCCGTCGACGAGTTTTCGCGCGAGCTTTTCGAGTTCCTGGACCGAGGCGCTGTCGAGGTGCGTGCCGGCGGCCGCCACGAGGCTGCGGAGGGCCCCCGCCACCTGCAGCGGGGTCCCGGTGGTCGATTCGACGCAGCGGGCAAACGGCACGCGGGTGGTCGCCGGCAGCGCGAGCGAGGCCAGCCACACTTTGGCCGCCGCGGCACGGGTTGCCCGTTCACCGGGGGGGAGCGCACCGTCGGTCATCACCCCCTGCGCGAGCCGGGCGGTCATGAGTGCGGCCAGCGCCACTTCACGGCCGCCGCCCAACGGCAAGCGTCCGGCCAGCGACGCGAGGGCAGGGAAGGGAAACCGGAGTGGTTCGAGCGCGAAGGGAAGGGATTCAGCGTGCACGGACCGAATGTAACGCGTCCGAAAGCCTCCCGGGCGGGCGGTCGCCGCTGGACCGTGGTCCCGCTGGTCAGGTACCTTACGCCCATGGCGCTGATGGCAAAAACAATTCTCTGGGTGGACGACGAAGCGGAGCTTCTCGAGCCGCATCGACTCCTGCTCGGAGACAAGGGCTATCACGTGGAGACGGCGACGAACGCCGACGACGCACTCGAGCTCCTGCGACGGCGCCCGTACGACCTGGTGCTGCTCGACGAGCAGATGCCCGGTACCCGCGGGCTGGATGCGTACAAGGACATCCGCGAGATGCTGCCGACCATGCCGGTCGTGATGGTCACCAAGAGCGAAGAGGATGCGACGCTCAAGGAAGCGATCGGTGCCAACATTCGCGACTACCTCGTGAAGCCGGTCACGCCGCGGCAGGTGCTCACCGTGATCACGCGCATCCTCGAGGGTCCGCTGATCCGTTCGCAGGCCCTCGCCCGCGCGTTCGTGGAGCGGTTCCGGGCCATCGAGGCCGACCGGTATGCCGGGCTGGACTGGCGTGGCTGGATCGAGCGGTTCGCGGAACTGATGCAGTGGGACGTCGATCTGGCCGCCGCCGGCGAGATGGGCTTGCACGAATCGTTGCGCGGGCTGTACTCCGACATGCACCGCGAGTTCGCCACGTTCATGCGCACGGAATATCCGCGCTGGCTGCGCGAGCTCGAAGGCGACCGCCCGCCCCTCTCGGTCGACGTCGTCACGGAATTCGTGCTGCCGGTGCTGGCCCGCGATCGCAAGGCGATCTTCGTGGTCATCGACTGTTTGCGGGTGGATCAGTGGCGCGTGCTCGAGCCGCTGCTGGCCCCGCTGTTCGACGTGGAGACCACGCACTACTACTCGATTCTCCCCACCGCCACGCCGTACGCACGCAACGCGCTGTTCAGCGGACTCTTTCCGGGAGAGATCGCCGCGCGTTTTCCAGACTGGTGGGGCGAGAAGGACGACGAAGCGCTCAACATGCACGAGCGTGATCTGCTGGTGGCGCATCTCGAGGAGCTGAAGGTTCAGGCCCCGGTGCGCTATCACAAGATCACGACGGCCGCTGATTCCGACGACCTCGAACGGCACCTCCCCGGCGCGATCGCCGGCGAAGGCATTCATGCGTTCGTGTTCAACTTCGTGGACATGCTCACGCACGGCCGAAGCGAGTCGATGATCCTGTTCGAAGTCGCGCGCGACGAAATCGCGCTGCGGGCTATCACCAAGCAGTGGTTCGAGCGGTCGTCGCTGTTCACGCTGCTCAAGGAAGCGTCGCGCCGCAATATCTCGGTGGTGATCACGAGCGATCACGGCGCGTTGCACTGTAACTCGCCGGCAACGGTGTTCGCGAAGCGCGATGCCACCGCCAACCTGCGCTACAAGTTCGGCGAGGATCTGCGCGCCGAACGGCCCGAGCAGGCGTTGCTGTTCACGAACCCCGATGATCTGCGCCTGCCGCACCGTGGCCCCGGGAACAACACGCTCATGGCGGCCGGCGACACGTTCTTCGTGTATCCCACCAAGCTGCGCGAATACCAGAGCCGGTACCGCGGATCCTTCCTGCACGGCGGCGTGACCCCCGAAGAGTGCATCCTGCCGGTGGCGCTGCTTACACCCAAGCGATGAGCACCCCTCTGACGAGTGCCCCGCCGAGGCTCTGGGGACGGCTGTGGGCCTTCGTGCGCCCGCACCGCTCCAAGCTGGTGGGTGTGGTGTCGCTCAACCTGCTGGCCGCCGTGTTCGACGTGTTCTCGTTCACGCTGCTGATCCCATTCCTGAACGCGCTGTTCGAGCAGCCGCAGCTCATTCCGGGCAACAAGGTGGTGTCGGCCATCCTCGGCACGACCATCGGCTTCCTGCTCGATCCCGCAGACCAGATGGGGTCACTGCGCAACGTGATCATCCTGGTCCTGCTGGCGGTCACGCTCAAGAACGTGCTGGTGTGGCTGAGCGGGCAGATCGGCGCGCAGTTGCAGGAGTTCGTGGTGCGCGATCTGCGCGATGCGCTGTACGCGCACCTGCTGCGGTTGCCCATGAGCTGGTTCACCGCCAACAAGGTGGGCCAGGTGATCTCGCGCATGCTGACCGACACGACCAACGCGAAAGCCGTCGTGACCGAGCTGGTGACGCGTTCGATCTGGAGCACCGCGCAGGTGGTGTCCACCATAGGGATCATGTTCGCCGTGTCGTGGAAGTTGTCGTTGGCGTCGCTGGTGGTGGTGCCGCTCACGGTGCTCTCGCTGCAGCCGGTGCTGCGCAAGTTGCGCAAGGGCCATCGCCGCATGGGCAACGAACAGGGTGAGATCACCAGCATGGTGCAGGAAGTGGTGAGCGGGATCCGGCTCATCAAGTCGTACGGCGCCGAGGTCCGCGAAGAGCAGCGGTTCGTGGTGCGGAACGCCGCGTTCGCGAGGGGCTATGTGCGTATCGGCCGTCTGGCGCTGATGTCCGGCCCGGTCACCGAAACGCTGGGCGCCGTGATGGCCGTGGCCATTCTGTGGTTCGGCGCGCGCCTCGTGCTGGTCGAGAAGTCACTCGACGGCGCGCTGCTGGTCACGTTCCTGATCTGGGTGATGCGCCTGCTGCAGCCGCTCAAGCAGCTGTCCCAGGTGCCGGCGGCGGCGCAGCAGTCGCTGGCCAGCGCCGAGCGCATTTTCGAGGTGCTCGACTCGCCCACCGAAACCGCCGCTGACCGCGGCACGATCACCGCGCCGACCTTCGCCGCGTCGCTCGAATTCGACCGCGTCTCGTTCGCCTACGGCGACGATGCGCCGGCGCTCTCCGATGTGTCGTTCACGGCGCGGAAGGGCGAGGTGATCGCACTCGTGGGTGCGAGTGGCGCGGGTAAGTCCACCCTCATCGACCTGTTGCCGCGCTTCCTCGAGCCCACCAGCGGCCGGATCACCCTCGACGGCGTCGATCTGCGGAAGATCACGCTCGACGCGCTGCGCTCGCTTACGGGGATCGTGAGTCAGGATACGGTCCTCTTCAACGACACCGTGCGCGCCAATGTCGCCTTCGGGCGTACGCAGGTCACGCAGGCGCAGCTCGACGCCGCCGCGCGCGCGGCCAATGCGATGGCGTTCATTCAGGAACTCCCCGAAGGATGGGAGACGAATCTCGGCGAGCGTGGATCGCGCCTGTCGGGTGGGCAGCGTCAGCGGCTGGCCATCGCACGGGCGCTGCTGTCCGATCCGCCCATTCTGATTCTCGACGAGGCCACCTCCGCCCTCGATGTGGAGAGCGAGCGGCTGGTCCAGGAGGCGATCGACCGGCTGCTCGAAGGGCGCACTGTCTTCGTGATCGCGCACCGCCTGGCCACGATTCAGCATGCCGATCGCATTCTTGTGCTCGAGCGCGGTGAGCTCGTCGAGCAGGGAACGCATACCGATCTGCTCGTCCGCAACGGCGCCTATGCCCGCTTGCATGCCCTGCAATTCAGTCGCGGCAGCGACTGATCCGTGCGCGTCCTCGTGCTCACGACGGCGGCAGTGTGGACGCCCGGGATCCGATTGCTGATCACGCTTGGCGCGGCGCTCGCCGCGCGCGGTGATGTCGTGACGGTCGCGTGTCTGAGTGGCGGCGCGCTGGAGCGGTGTACGGAAGCGGCCTTCCCGCGCCTCTCGGTGCGCGGCCTCGCCGGGCAGGGGATGTTCGCACACGTGCGGAGCGCCCGGGCAATGATCGCGGCGCTGCGCCCCGACGCGGTGCTCGTACAGAGCGAGTCCGACGCGCTGCTGGCCGCCATGGCCGCGGGGCGTCGCGCCGGGGTGGTCCGCCGCTGGCGTGTCGGTGAGGAGGCGCCCGGCGGGCGGCCTGCCACGAGCAGCTGGCGCACGCGGGTGGCCAGTGCCTGCACGCGTCTCACCGCATGGGGGCGCGATCCGATCGCCGTGAGCTGGACGGGCCCGGAGGCACGTCGCGGCACCCACGACCACGCGACACCCGGCGAGGGTGTTCCCGCGGCCTTGTGGATCTTGCCCCCAGCCGACCACGACGAACGCACGGCAGTGGCGCTGCGGGCGGCGGCGCGCCTGGTCGGGCGGCATCCGTCGCTACGCATCGTGTTGCTCGGGGAGCTCGCCGCGCTGCAGGCCACGCGCGTACACGCGGCATCGCTGGGGCTCACGGCGTTCGTGCAGATCGCGCCGGTCGACGCGCTGCTGCTGGCGGATCACATCGATGCCGCGGCGGTGTGGATTACCGCCGACGGTGATACCGGTGCCATTGCTGCCATCGCCGCGATGCAACGGGGGATCCCGGTCGTCGTGCCGGGCGCGTTGTCGTGCTCGTCGCTCGTCGCTCCACGCATCACCGGCTTCGTGACGCCGGATGCGGATGGGCCGACGATCGTCGCCGAGTTGGCGCGTCTGATCTCCGACCCGCACGAATACCACGTGATGGGCGAGGCCGCCCGGGGCCGCGCCGCGCGTGTGCACAGCTGGCCACAGTTCGTCGAGGATGCGGCCGATGTTCTGTTTCGGGTCTCGGGATCGCCGAGCGTGTCGTCGGCCCGTCCGACCGTGACGTCGGCGTGACGGTGGCACCGACGTCCACGAGCGCATCCGACCGCGCTACCACGACGGCCGTCACCGGTACGGTGCCCAACGCCGCATGGACACGATTGCGCGACGATCGTCGCGCCCGCTTCGGCCTCGGTGTCATCGCGCTGCTGATGGCGGCGGCGCTGTTGGCACCGGCGATCGACGGCGCCAATCCGATTCAGATCGACCTGCGGAGCGCATTGCAAGCGCCCAGCGGCGCACACTGGCTCGGCACGGATGCCCAGGGACGTGACGTCTGGTCACGGCTCGTGCACGGGGCCCGCATCTCCCTGCTGGTCGGACTCGTGTCACAGGGCATCTCCCTGTCGATCGGTCTCGTGCTTGGCTTGATCGCGGGATACCGCGGCAAGTGGACGGAGGAGCTCATCATGCGGCTCGCCGACGTCACGCTCGCCTTTCCGTCGCTCCTGCTGCTGATCGCCATGGCCGCCGCCTTCGAGCCCTCGCTCACCGTCGTGTGCACGGTGATCGGCGTGGTCGGTTGGGCCGGCATGGCGCGGCTGGTGCGCGGTCAGGTGCTGGTGGTCCGCGAACTCGAGTACGTGCAGGCCATGCGGGCGCTCGGGGCGCGCGATCGACGGATTCTGCTGCGTCATGTGCTGCCCAACGTGATCGCCCCCGTCGTGATTGCGGCCACGCTCGGTATTGCCGGCGCGATCATGGCCGAAGCCGCGCTGTCGTTCCTGGGACTCGGCGTGCAACCGCCCACGCCGAGTTGGGGGGCGATGATCGCCGATGGCCGCGATTTATCGCAGCTGCGCAATGCCCCGTGGACGAGTCTCGCGCCGGGGCTGGCCATCGGCGTCGCCGTACTCGGGTTCAACTTGCTGGGTGACGCCTTGCGGGATGCGCTCGACCCGCGAGGCGCGCGTCGTACACCGTAGATCCGTCGTCTCACCCGCACTCGGACTCCCCCGATGACTACACCGCACGACGTCGCGGCCCTCCGCGCCCGTGAGTACGCCTGGATGGCCAACGATCCGGCAATCTTTCTGAATGCGGCCAGCGTCGGTCCAATGCCGGCGTCGGCGGTGGATGTCGCGAATACGTGGAGTCGGATGCGTGCGCAGCCGCATCGCCTCCCGTTCGAGCGGATGCTGGATGCCGCCGCGACGGCGCGCGCCCAGTTCGCGGCGCTCGTCGGTGCCGATGCGGACGAGATCGCGCTCATGCCCAACACCACCTACGGGTTGAATCTGGCGGCCCGGGCGCTGCCGCTGCGCCCCGGAACGATTCTCACCTTCGACGGTGAGTTTCCAAGCTGCGTGTATCCCTTTCAAGCGCTGGGGTCGCGCGGCATCAATCTCGAGTTGATTCCGCGACGGCACGGGCTTCCCGATGAAGACGCCCTGGTCGCGGCCATCGCGCGCCCCGAGGTGGTGGCGGTGGTGGTGTCGTGGGTGCAGTTCGCCACCGGGTACGTGGCCGATCTCGCGCGTATCGGGGCGGCCTGTCGCGAGCACGGCGTGTTTTTCATCGTGGACGGCATTCAGGGCTGCGGGGTGCGCCCGATCGATCTGCACGCGCTGCCGATCGATATCTTCGCCAGCGGCGCCCAGAAGTGGCAGCTGAGTCCCTGGGGTACCGGTTTCGTGTATGTGCGCCGGGCCTTGGTCACCGCCCTCGACCCCATCGACGTGGGGTGGGCGTGCATGAAGACCTCCACGGACTACACCCGTCTCACGGAGTACGACTTCGACTTCTTCGACGATGCGCGGCGCTTTGAAGTCGTGACGCTGGCCTATCAGGACTTTGCGATCGCCAACGCATCCACCCGGATCCTGCTCGACATCGGGGTGGACGCGGTGGCCGCCCACATCACCTCGCTGGGATCGCGGATCGTGGAGTGGGCGCAGGCACGCGCTGACGTCCGCCTGGTGACACCGGCTGATCCGGCGCGGCGGGCCGGGGTGATCTCGTTCTCCTCGGACTCGTTACACGACATGGCCAGTCGGCTCGACGCAGCTCAGGTCGTCCATACGGTCCGGGAGGGTGCCATCCGACTGTCGCCGCACTGCTACAATACCGGCGCTGAAATTGAGCGGGTGCTGGAAATTCTTGACAATTAGCGCATTGCCTATTGGACCCTCAGTCCGATGGTGCCATGTTTTGTTACGATGTCCAACTCTTCGAAGGGCCGCCGAGCTCGCCTCGCCGACCGGAGCATTGCTGACGCGCTGCGCTCCTGCGCGATGCCGCTCGGGTGTCCGGTCGGCTTTCTCGAGCGGCACCGGGTCGCGACGGTCGAACGGCTCCCCGATGATCAGCGGGTCGTGCGGACGTTCGTGCGGGACGCGGTCGGCGTGGTGTCGGTGCCCTGTGAGGATGAGGTCGACCTCGGGCTGGATCCGTCCGACGTGCAGGAGTTGATCGCGCTCACACGCCTCGAGGTCTCGCCCGGCTCGGTGATCGATCTGCGCGGCGCGCGGCTCACCGTGAATGACGATCCGGCCGCCGTCGAACTCCTCGACGAATGCACCCTCGCGCCGTCGCCGACGATTGCCGGGGTGTTGGTGTACGATCCGCGCCGCGCCGTGCTGGACATGCTGCGGCACGATGTCTCGGCGTGGGAGTGGAACGAAGGCGGTGGCAACATCGTCTCACCGCATCGCGTCGGGGCGCTGCAAGGGGGCGTGCTGGTGGCGCTGGCCACGGTCGATGCGCCTCAGGGACGGCTGGCCCGCGTACGCGTGCTCGTGGCGCCGCGTCACCGTCGGATGGGCTACGGTCGCGTGGTGCTCCACACCCTCGTGCGCCACGTCCTGAGCCAAGGCTTCATTCCGCTGGTGCGGCTCGCCGTGGGTGATCTGGCCTCGCGTGCGCTGGCGAACACGGTGGGTTTCGTGAGCTTCGCGCGCGCGTTAACGCTGCACGTGACGCGCATGGACGCCGGGGTGCAGGCGGAGTCGTGAAACCGCCAAACGCTGAGGAAGGAGGACGGAGGTGGCAGGGGAACGGCGATGTCCTGCCTCCTCCACCCTGAAACCCTCCTCCCTGCTTCCTCAGCCGTTGGCCGTTCAGCTCTCGAAGTAGTTGTGCGTCTCCGCCGACCCGCCCGGATGCACCACCGCCCCGTACCGCGCCGGACTCACCGTCTGCGCGTAGCGCCAGATCGCACCCGACTGGAAGTCGTGACGGCGCGGCGTCCACACGGCGCGACGTGCGGCGAGCTCGTCGTCGGACAACCGCACCGACATCGTGCCGGCGTTCGCATCGATGTCGATGATGTCCCCGTCGCGCAGCAGGCCGATCGGACCACCGAGCGCGGCTTCCGGGCCCACGTGCCCGATGCACAAGCCACGAGTGGCCCCACTGAACCGGCCGTCGGTGATCAGCGCCACCTTGTCACCCATGTCCTGACCGTAAATCGCGGACGTCGTGGACAGCATCTCGCGCATGCCGGGACCGCCGCGCGGTCCCTCGTAGCGGATGATGAGCACGTCGCCGGCTGCGTAGCGCCGTTCGGTCACCGCGGCGAATGCGTCTTCCTCACTGTCAAAGACGCGCGCCGGACCGGTGAACACCCGCGTGTGCAGCCCGGCCACTTTTACGATCGCGCCGTCGGGGGCGAGGTTGCCGCGCATCCCCACCAGCCCGCCCGTCATCGAGATGGCGCGCGACACGGGCATCACCACGTCCTGCCCCTCGGGCAGGACCACATCGGCCAGATTCTCGGCCAGCGTGCGCCCCGTGACCGTGATGCAATCGCCGTGCAGAAAGCCGCCGTCGAGCAGCGCCTTGAGAATGATCGACACCCCGCCGATCTCGTGCACATCCTTCGCGAGATACTTCCCACCCGGCTTGAGATCGGCCAGCAGCGGCGTCCGCGCAAATACCTCGGCCACGTCGAACAGGTCAAAGGCGATCCCGGCTTCGTGCGCCAAGGCCGGGAGATGCAGCGTGGCGTTCGTGCTGCCGCCCGTGGCCGCCACGACCGCGGCGGCATTCTCGAGCGACTTGCGCGTCACGATCTCACGCGGACGCGGACCATCGCGCAGCAGGCGCATCACCGCTTCGCCGGCGCGTTCGGCGTACACGTCACGCGACTCGAGCACCGCCGGCGGACTGGCCGAGCCGGGCAGCGCGAGGCCGATCGCCTCCGACACGTAGGCCATGCTGTTGGCCGTGTACTGTCCACCGCAGGAGCCGGCGCCGGGGCACGCCACCTTCTCAAGCGCGGTGAGTTCCTCCAGCGTCATCTTGCCGGCCGAGTGCTTGCCTACGCCCTCGAACACGTCGAGCACCGTGACATCGCGCCCCTGATAGCGTCCCGGCATGATGGAGCCGCCGTACAGGAACACCGATGGCACGTCGAGGCGCACCATCGCCATCATCAGCCCGGGTAGCGCCTTGTCGCAGCCACCGATGGCGACGAGCGCGTCGTAGGTGTGCCCACGCACCGTGAGCTCGACCGAGTCCGCGATCGTTTCGCGACTGACCAGCGACGACTTCATGCCGGCGTGCCCCATCGCGATGCCGTCGGTCACGGTGATCGTGGTGAACTCGCGCGGCGTGCCGCCGGCGGCCGCGACGCCGCGCTTCGCCGCTTCGGCCTGACGGCGCAGCGAGATGTTGCACGGTGCCGCCTCGTTCCAGCTCGACACGACACCGACGATCGGCTGCGCGATCTGCACTTCGTCGAGCCCCATCGCGTAGTAGTACGAGCGGTGCGGCGCACGCTCGGGGCCGACCGTCGTGTGACGGCTCGGGAGCTTCGACTTGTCCATGCGGTGGAGTACTCGGAGGGGTGGAAAATGATGACCGGCGCCGACGGCGCAGTTACGGGACCTGCACCAGCCCGAACTCGCGCGCGCCCTTCTTGAGCAGCAGGTGGCGTCCGCGCAGGAGCCGATCGTCGCCGATCAGGCGATCGGCGGCCGACAGCTTCGTGCCGTTGATGCTGACGCCACCCTGTTCGAGCAGCCGCTTCGCCGCCCCGCGCGAGGCCGCGACGCCGAGGGCCGTCAGACACTCGTATACGTCGATCCCCTCGGACAGCGCTGGACCATCGGCCGGTGCGGCGTACGTCGTGAAGGGAATCTCGAGCCGGAGCGCCTCGAGCGCCGCGTCGGACAACCCCTGCGGGTCGGCCTTTTCGAACAGCAGCGCCGACACTTCCTGCGCCACCCGCGCGGCGTCGGCGCCGTGCACCCGTGACGTCACGTCGGTGGCCAGCGCACGCTGCGCCTCGCGCTTCTCGGGCGCGGTGCGCACCGACTGGTCGAGCGCTTCGATGGTGTCGCGATCGAGCAGCGTGAAAAAGCGCAGGTACCGCGACACGTCGCGGTCGTCGGCGCCGATCCAGAACTGGTAGAACTTGTACGGCGACGTGCGCGCAGGATCGAGCCACACCGAGCCACCGCCGGTGCTTTTGCCGAACTTCGACCCGTCGGCGTTCGTGATCAGCGGGAAGGTGAGCGCGTTCGCGTCACCGCCCGTGGTGCGACGGATCAGCTCGAGGCCGGCGGTGATGTTGCCCCACTGGTCGCTGCCACCGATTTGCAGCGTCACGCCCTCGCGCTGATGCAGCTCGAGGAAATCGTGCGCCTGTAACAGCATGTAGGAGAACTCCGTGAACGACAGCCCGCTCTCCAGCCGCGACTTCACGGAGTCCTTCGCCAGCATGTAATTGATGGAGAAGTGCTTGCCCGTATCGCGCAAGAAGTCGAGCAACGACAGCTTGGTGAGCCAGTCGGCGTTGTTCACCAGCTTGGCCGCGCTCGGTCCCTCGAAATCGAGGAACTTGGCCAGCTGCAGCCGGATCGCGTCGGCGTTCTCGGCGATCGTCTCCAGCGTCTGCAGGGTACGCTCGCTGCTCCGGCCGCTGGGGTCGCCAATCATGCCCGTGCCGCCGCCCACCAAGGCAATCGGCCGGTGGCCGGCCCGTTGCAGGTGTACCAATCCCATGACCGGGACAAGATTGCCGACATGCAGGCTGGACGCCGTGGGGTCGAAGCCGCAGTAGCCGGTGACCTGGCCCGCCGCGAAGGCGGCCGGGAGGCCCTCGGTGTGCTGGAACAGCAGCTCGCGCCAGGCGAGTTCGGAAATCGGGGCTGATTGCTCGGACATTCTTACAAGTTATCGCCGGTCCGGCTCTTGGCGCGCCCCCGCGCGAGCGGGTAGCCTTCAGACAACCTATGGCACTCTCCTCTGTCCTTTCGCGGCGCCCGTGGCTCGGGTGGCTGCTCGTAGTCGGCATCTTCGGCGGCATGATCGGTGCCGGCGGCTTGGTGGGCGCCTGGAGCGTCATCTGCCGCGACGGGCGCTGCCCCTCGATCGCCTCGCTCGAGCAGTATGTCCCCCGCCAAACCTCCAAGGTCTACGCCGCCGATGGCCGGTTCATCACCGAACTCGGCCTCGAGCGTCGCACCCTAGTGCGCTTGCAGGACATTCCCAAGCATGTGCGCGACGCGGTCGTCATCACCGAAGACCGGCGCTTCTACTCGCACTCGGGGATCGACTACTACCGCGTATTCGGCGCCCTCGCGCGCAACCTGAAGGCCGGCAGCTACGTGCAGGGGTTCTCCACCATCACGATGCAGCTGGCCCGTAACGTCTTTTCCGATCGCATTTCGCGCGAGAAGACGCTGCTGCGCAAGATCAAGGAAGCGCGCGTGGCCCGCGCCATCGAGCAGCGCTACACCAAAGACAAGATCCTCGAGCTGTACCTGAATCAGGTGTACCTCGGGAACGGCGCGTACGGCGTGGAAACCGCGTCGCAGCGCTACTTCGGCAAGCCGGTGCGCGATGTGACTGTGGCCGAAGCCGCCGTGCTGGCCGGACTGCTCAAGGGCCCCGAGCGCTACAACCCTCGGCGATTCGCCGATCGCGCCATTCTGCGGCGCAATACGGTCCTCGAACTGATGCGCCGCGAAGGGGCCATCAACGATGCCGACGCGTCGTTGGCCAAGGCGTATCCGCTGCAGCTCGCCGAACGCACCGAGTCGGGCGACGTGGCGCCGTATTTCGTGGAGTGGGTCCGTCAGGAGCTCGAAGCGCACTTCGGCAAGGGGCTCTACGACGAAGGCTACCGAGTCTACACCTCCCTCGATGTCGACATGCAGGGCGCTGCCGAACGCGCGCTGGAGAATCAGCTGCAGGCCATCGAGGCGGGACGGCATGGCAAGTATGCACACCTGACCTATGAAGGGTATCTCGCCCGGTCGGCCGAGGGCGGCGAGCGCGGGGCTGCGAATTCACCGTATTTGCAGGGCGCGTTCGTGGCCGTCGATCCGCGCAGCGGCGCGGTGCGCGCCATGGTGGGCGGGCGTGACTTCGGCGACTCCAAGTTCAATCGCGCCGTGCAGGCGCTGCGTCAGCCAGGGTCCACGTTCAAGCCGATCGTGTACGCGACCGCCGTGCATGCGGGCTTCAGCCCCGCCGCGATCGTGGACGACTCGCCGATCTCCCTCGAGCAGGTCAGCGGTGAAACATGGACGCCGCAAAACTACGACATGAAGTTCCAGGGCAGCCTGCCCCTGCGGAAAGCGCTGTACCAGTCCCGCAATCTGGCGGCAATCCGCACCGGCATGGCCGTGGGGGCTGACAACGTGATCTCGATGGCCCGGCGGTTCGGCATCACCACGCCGATTCCGCCGTATCCGTCCGTCTTCATCGGTTCGGCCGACGTGTATCCGGTGCAGATGATCGCCGCCTACTCGGTGTTCGCCAATCTTGGGTTGCGCACCACGCCGCACGCGATCCTCAAGGTGGAGAACGCGCAGGGGAAGGTGGTGTGGCAGCCCGCCGTGGAACGCGAGGCGGTGCTCTCGCCGGAAGAGTCGTGGCTGATGGTGAGCATGATGAAAGACGTCGTGGTGCGGGGCACCGGCGCGCGCATCTGGAGCTCGGGCTTCCGGGTGCCCGCCGGCGGAAAGACGGGCACCACCAACGACGGCTCGGACGTCTGGTTCATCGGCTACACCGCCGATCTGGTGGCCGGCGTCTGGATGGGCTTCGACAAGCCGCAGAAGATCAAGGCGAATGCGCAGGGCGGCGAACTCGCCTCGCCGGCCTGGACGTCGTTCATGACTGAGGTGTATCGCCGCAAGCCGGAGCCCCCCGACTGGCCGCGCCCCGACGGGGTGGTCGTGCGCGAAATCGATGCGCTCACCGGGCGCCTCGCGAACAGCAGCTGCATGACGGCGCTCACCACCGAGTTTTTCGTGCAGGGCACCGAGCCCCGCGGCAGTTGCACGGATCCGGCGCCGCCACCGATGTGGTTGGGCGACAGTACGGCGAAATCGCGCGCGAGGCCGGACTCCACGAACCCGTTCAAGATTCCACCGCCGTGAGCCCATCGTGATGGCCCTGTGACCGAACGCACGCTGTACACCGCGGATTGGGTGCTGCCGATCGCGTCGGCACCGATCCGCGATGGCGCGGTCCTGGTGCAGGCGGGGCGCATCGAGTTTGTCGGCGCGGCACGTGCCGTGGCCATCGCGCCGGGCACGGTGCGCACGGTGGCGCTGGGCAATGCCGCGCTCATGCCGGGGCTCGTGAACGCGCATTCGCATCTCGAACTCACGCTGCTGCGCGGGTTCCTCGAGGGGCTCGACTTCCGCGACTGGCTGGGCACGCTCACCACGGTACGCCGTGATCTCATGACCGAGAGCGTGCTGCTCGATGCGTCCCGGGCCGGCATCCGCGAAGCGCTGCGCAACGGGATCACCTGTCTGGCCGACACCACCGATTCGGGAGCGCCGCTCGTCGCGATGCGCGAGTACGGCGTGCGCGGCGTGGGATATCTGGAAGTGTTCGGCCCCGATCCCGCGCAGTGCGACGGGGCCATCGCGCAGCTCTCGGCCCGCGTGCTCGAGGCCCGCCGGCAGGACACCTCACTCGTGCGCGTGGGGGTGTCGCCGCACGCGCCGTACACGGTGTCACGCGATCTCTTCGCGGCTACGGCGGCGTTGTCGCGCCGCGAGTCGCTGCCGATGGCGGTGCACGTGGCGGAGAGTCCCGCCGAGATGCTGTTCGTGCGCGATGGCGCAGGGCCGTTCGCCGACCGGCTGCGGGCCCGTGAGATCGCGGTCGCACCGCAGGCCGAGTCGCCGATTGCGCTGCTCGACGCCACCGGCGTACTGGCGGCGCAGCCGCTGCTGATTCATGTGATCCAGGCCGATGACCGCGATATGGCCCGCATTGCCGACGCCGGCGCGAGCATCGTGCACTGTCCGATTTCGAACGCGAAGCTCGGTCACGGCATCGCGCCACTGGACCGCATGTTGGCGCATGGCATTCGTACCGGCCTCGGCACCGATTCCGTGGCCAGCAACGATCGCATGGATCTGCTAGGCGAGGCCCGTCAGGCCACGCTGTTCCACTCGTTGCGGGCGGGCACCCCCGATGCCCTGTCGGCGCACGCAGCGCTGGCGCTGGCCACGCGGGGTGGGGCGGACGCCCTCGGGCTGGGATCGCGCATCGGGACGCTGGAGGTGGGCAAGGCCGCCGATTTGGCCGCCTTCCCATTGGATCACGACGATGCGCAGCCACTCTTCGATCCGGCGGTCGCGTTGGTGCACGCGCTGGCCGGGAAGGTAGAGGCCACGCTGGTGACCGTGGCGGGGCGCGAGCTGGTCGCGAGCGGCGCACTGATCCAGCACGACGAGACTCTACCGTTACGCGTCGGGGCCTGGCGGGACCGCCTCCAGCAGTGGCGACGGGCTTCCACGACCTGATAAGCTTCAGGTAGCGGACCCATCGACCTTAACACTGTAGAGTGGAGGGTAGGGCGTGATCGCCGGATGTCTCGCACTGAATGCGTCGTATGAACCCCTGACCATGGTACCGCTTCGGCGGGCGCTACGGCTGGTGATCGACGGCAAGGCGGAAATCGTCGAGGCCGACACGGGCATGCCCGTGCGCTCTGAACGAAAGACGTTTCCGCGCCCGGCGGTGATCCGCCTGACCCGCTTCGTGCACGTGCCGCGGCGATTCCGTCGACAGGTCACGAACACGTTCCTCTTTGCCCGCGACGACTACCAGTGTCAGTACTGCGGGCGACGCTCCACGGAGCTCAAGCCCCGTGAGTCGCTCACGCGCGATCACCTCATTCCGATCTCGCGCGGTGGCTCGAACGAGTGGACGAACGTGGTGACCGCCTGCAGCGGCTGCAATACCAAGAAAGCCAATCGCATGCCGAACGAGATCGGCATGACGCCGCTGCACGCCCCGTGCGAGCCGCATTTCGTGCATCTCAGCTGGGCGGTGCGGCGTCTCACGCCGATTCAGGCGCAGTACATCAAGGTCTTCTACGGCGAGGACACGCTGCGCGAGCTCGAGAAGATCGAGGGCGCGGTCAGTACCTAACGGCGGGACTCTTCGCCTCGAGCCGTCGTACCTCACCGCCGAGCAGCCGGCTCGCCAACGACCGCACACCGCGCGTGAGCGCGGTGCCGGGGTTTCGTTCGCCGCGGACGGCCGGCGACGCTTCCCCTCGGAGCCACCGCGCGAGTTCATCCAGATCGCTCACGTCGAGCGTCTGCAATTCCGCCTGCACCGCCACGTAGCTTTTCCGTCCGCGGGGCGGGGTGGCCAGGGCGGGCGCGTACGGCAGTTCGCTGGCCGCCCGCGCATCGGCGAAGCGCACGTAGCTGCCCAGCGACGTCAGGCGCCCCTCCACGAAGCGTGCCACTTCGTACGTGCGATCAATCGCGTCGTAGCGCACCACGACGTCCCATTCCACGCGACCGAGCACGTCGTCAAACCAGCGGCCGATCGTCCACACCTCGGCCCGCACGTGTAGCCGCGCCGGGAACCCGCTGCGCAGCAGTTCGTCGAACGGCTTCTCCGAGAGCACGCCGCGAATTGCCACCAGCGGCGGATACGAGGTCGGCGCGACGCGGATGTCGATTTCCGGACGCGACTGCGCCCACGCCATCCTGCCGGCCCCCAGCAGGAGCAGCAGGATGCCGGTCAGCGTGCGGAGCCGCGTGCGGAGCCGCGTGCGGACCAGCGACGACACGGATGGCAACGCCGTTGGGATCAAGGCATGCATCACGCGAATCAGAAACGGCGACCGAGCCGCACGTACACATTGGGTGACAGGCCGCGTTCCGAGACGGCCTGCGCGACGTACACGCCGAAGGTCCCGAAATCGAAGCCGCCGCCCAGATCGGTGTGCCACGACGCGAGGTCGGGAATCGATCCGTTCGGATACCGCAACTGCGCGGCGTCGCGCGTGCCAACCAGCCACCCGCGTCCCGAGTTCGCAAACACCACCCACGCCCCATCGGCTTTCACGCGGCTGAAGACCCAGCGACGATCGCCGAAGTCTTCGTCGTCACCGAACAGATTGATCCGGAAGTCCCCCTTCCACTCGATTTGCAGCAGCGCCATGCGGTCGCACAGCGACGGACGCCCGCGTGCGGCGTACGCTGCTTCGTCACCCACGGCACAGGTCCCCACGTCGGCGTTGTGCCGCTGCCGGCGGAAGTCGAAGCCGGGCAGTGCATCGATACCACTCACGGAGAATCGGCGCTGCGCCGGAAGCGGGTCGCCGTTGATCCCGCCACCCAGCACGGCGCGCATGTTCAGCGACGCATTCGGCCCCAGGCGGTTGTAGCGGCGCAGGTCCAGCAGTGCGCGCGTGTACACGACATCGGCGCCCACCGCCGGCGACGTCACCACGTCGGGCACGCGCGTGAGCGTGCCGTTGCCATGTTCATACGCGCCGCGCAGATACCAGCCGGCGCGCGGGTCGGTCGGACTGTTCCGCGTGTCGAACGTGCCCGAGATGGTGAACAGCGTCATGACCCCGTGGTCCGCCGCTGGATTGATCCGCCACGGCACATTCTCGTTCACGATCGACGGGACGTTGAGCGCCCGACGCGAGCTCCACCGCTCCCGACCGTACGAAACACGCACGTCTGACCCGCGCCCGGCAAACAGGCTCACGGAGCCCTCACCGCCATGACGCTGCCAGTAGTCGCGGTAGTCACGGGTGAACAGAAAGGTGTGGAGTCCCACTTCGGTGTCCGTGAGCTGCCACCGCTCGACGGCATCGACCTCGTCGAACACGCGGCCGCCAAGCGCCACGCCGGCGCGGCGCCCCTGACGCACCTCGACCAGCCCGCGATACCCGAGATTCTCCTGCTTCCAGTTCAGGGCGTCTCCCGTACGGAAGATGCCGAGCAGTTCGGCGCGTACGCGGGTATCGCCGCTGTGGCCACGGAATCGCGGCCCCACATAGATTGGCAGCCCTTCGACACGATTGTACGTATGGGCGGTCGTGAGCAGCAGATCGCTCGTGGCACTACTGGTGCTGCGGTTGGCGTCATCGCGCATCCAGCGGGACCACCGCGAGAAGAAATCGAGTTCCGCCTCGAGCGTGTCACTCACCTCGCGGTAGCGATAGGCCGCACTCCACACCCGGATCTCGCCGCCCACGCTCGGCCGCTCGGGGGACTCGAACGTTCCACCAATCACCGTGAGGGCGCGCTCGATGCGCGCGCCGTCGACCAGCACCACGTCGCCATTCAGCACCACCACTTGTCCGGTCACGACGCCCGCCAGGCGCGCCCGGCCACGCAGCACCGCCAGGTCACCGCGCACGGTGTCGGTGGGCGCCAGCGCGAAGTCGCCGCGCACGCGTCGCGTCGTGGCGGCGTTCCACACGGCGGTGACCTCCAGAACGACCTCGCGCGGGACGCCGCCAAGCCGCCGTGCACGTTCCTGATCCGCGCCACGCTCACGCTGGGCCGACGCCGAGACCGCAGGCACCAGGCTCAACGCCAGACACATCGCCGCAAAGGCCATCCGCGCCTGACCACGTCGGGTCATGGCTGCCGTCATCGGTTGCTCCTGCTGAAGTTCACGGCCCCCACGGGCACGTCTACGTGATCGAAGGGCAGACACGCGGTGCGCATTGAAGGGTTTGAACGGGAAGGGGGGTCACTCGCCGGCTGACGCCAAACCAAGACGGCGCATGCGACGATACAGGTTGGGTCGGTCGGTCTGCAGTCGCCGCGCCGCCTCGGCCACGTTGCCATCGCTCTGCGCCAGGGCGGCCGAAATCAGACGACGCTCGTACGCATCGATGGCGTCGCTGAGGGGAAGCGCAGGGAACGTATCCGTCGCCCGTCCTCCCGTGTCGTGTGCCGGTACGCGCCACGGATCGGCGGCAACCGTGGGCAGCACCTGCAGCACCTCGGCGTGACCCACCACACTCCCGGCATGGAGAATCGCCAGACGTTCGACCACGTTGGCGAGTTCACGCACGTTCCCCGGCCAACGGTAGCTGCTGAGCGCGCCTAGGGCGTACTCGTGCCATTGCACCAGCGGCCGTCCGGTGCGCGTACGGTGGCGCGCCGAGAAATGCCGCACCAGCGCCGGCAGATCGCCCGGGCGGTCGCGCAGCGGCGGCAGCTGGATCGGGATCACGTTCAATCGGAAGAACAGATCTTCACGGAAGCTGCCGTCGGCCACCGCGCGGGCGAGGTCCTTATTGGTGGCGGCGAGAATGCGCACGTCGATCTTGATCGGCTTGCCGCCACCCACCCGTTCGATTTCGCGCGCTTCGATGGCGCGCAGCAACTTGGCCTGCGCTTCGGCCCCCAGATCACCGACTTCATCGAGGAAGAGCGTGCCGGTGTGCGCCAGCTCGAAGCGTCCAAGGCGACGATCGGTAGCACCGGTGAACGCCCCGCGCTCGTGGCCGAACATCTCACTCTCCACGAGGTCCCGCGGAATGGCCGCGCAGTTCACACGGATGAACGGGCGATCGCGGCGCGGACTCGCCAGATGCAGCGCCGCCGCGACCAGCTCTTTACCGGTTCCCGACTCACCGGTGATCAGCACGCGCGCATCGGTGGGCCCCACGCGTGCAATGAGGGCACGCACATCGTGCATCACCGGCGAGTCGCCCACCATTTCGCCCGAGATGCCGAGGTCCTCGCGCAGCGCGGCGGCAGCGCGACGGGCCTGCCGCAGTTCAAAGGCTGAGGCGAGGGCCAGCAGCACGCCCTCGGGGGTGAGCGGCTTCTCGAGAAAGGTGAAGGCGCCGAGCTTGGTGGCCCGCACCGCATCGGTGAGCGCCGCGCGTCCGCTCATCATGACCACCGGCATGTCGGGTCGGCGCTCGCGCAACTTCTGCAGCAGCGCCAGCCCGTCGAGGTTGCCCGGCATCATCAGGTCCACGAGCGCGACATCCGGCTCGTTCGCCTCGGCGAGGGCAAGCCCGGTGGCGCCGTCGGCGGCATCGCGCACGTCGTACCCCTCGGCGCTCAGCAGGGCGCCGACCATGCGTCGGATGTTCGGTTCGTCGTCGACGATCAGGACACTGGGCATCTCAGCGCGTGGCTATCGGGTCGGGTCGACGGGCACAGCGACCGCGGCGGGACGCTGTTCCAGCAACTTCGAGGTGAACCGCTGGGCTTCACTGAGTCGTTCCATCTCCACGGCCACGGTGTCGATGTTGCGCTCCATGGCGTCGAAGCGCTGCTGCAGCTGCGCGTCGAGCGCGTGCTCGGCGCGCACCGCGCGGCCGCGTCGGTCGATATAGCGGGCAATCGCGCGCGCAATCGGCCACCCGATGAAGACCGCGATGACGCTCGCCGCGAACGCGTACGACATCTGCACGGCGCCTCGCGGCACCACGTCCTTGAGCGGAATGGTCGTTGTGTTCGCGCCCTGCGTGAAACGGATGGTGCCGCCGTCGAAGTTGATACGTACCGGCGGACGATTGCCGTCGCTGGGGATGACGATCGTGTTCGGTGGCAACGGCGCGTCGGGGGCGACGATGAGCTGTCCGCTTGGCAGCTGCACGAGTGTCTGGTCCGGTTGTCCCTGCGTCTGACGCGTCATCAGCTCTCCGTGAAATCGGCCCGCCCATGCAGCGGCAGGCGTAAGGATATCGTGGTGCCGACTCCGACGGTGCTGACGGCGTCGATGGATCCCCGGTGGGCTTCCATGGTCTGTCTGGCGATCGCGAGCCCGAGCCCCGTGCCGCCGGGCTTCGTGGTCACGTAGGGGTCGAAGATGCGGGCGAGCGTATCGGGGGCAATGCCGCAGCCGCTGTCTCGTACAGTAATGCTGACAAATGACGCGGCGTGGCGGAGAACGATGTCGATCTGTCCCGACGCGCCGCAGGCATCCACCGCGTTCATCAGCACGTTCGTGACGGCGCGGACCAGTGGTTCGTGGAAGCCGTGCACCAGTGGCAGCGCCGCGTCCGCCACGAGTGACAAGGCCAGACGCTCCGGGACCGTGCTGCGCGCCACGCGCGTCACGAGGTCCGCGACGTCGATGTCGGCGGCGGGGCCGTCGGGGAGTCGGCCGAACTGCGCGAAGCTCTTGGCCATCGTTTCGAGACGGGCCGCCTCTTCGGCCAGCACTTCGACGGTGTCGCGCAGGTCGTCCGGGGCCGAACGCCGCAGCCGATCGACGGCGAAGCGGATCGGCGTGAGCGGATTCTTGAGCTCGTGCGCGAACCGGCGCGCAGACTCACGAAACGCCTCGGCGCGCTCCGCCTCGAGCGCCCGTCGCCGTCCCGTGTCGAGTTCCTGGGCCATGGTGCGCATCCCCGTTCTCAGGACTTCGAATTCCGGCGCGCCGCGGCGCTCCGGCTGCGCCGGAATGGGGCGCCCGGTGCGGATCAGTCCCGTCCATCCGACCAGTTCGTCAAGCGGGCGACTGAGCTGGCGGCTGAAGTGCCCGGCTACCCGCGACGCCCCGACCGCGACCAGCAGGACCACCAGTGCCGCCCCGGCCACCACCAAACGCATGGAGCGGGCGGCCACGAAGTCGAAGCGGCGCGCCAACTCTACCGACTGGCGTAACTCGGCTTCATGTCGTGCCAGCACGGCCCGCTGCTCGATGGACAGCGGCGCGCTCCGGGTCGCGGCCAGCGCCTGCTCACCACTGACGGCGATCCGTTCCCACGCCGATCGGGCCGACAACATGGGGAGGGCGCGGTTAGCCGTGCCGACCCCGACCAGCGTGACGGCGACCGTGGGCACGAGGGCGAACAGGATCAGCATGGCGAACAACCGCGACCGGAATGGTGCCCGCGAACCGGCGTGCGCGAGCCGACGCCGCTCCCTACGCGACGGTCCGGAGGCGGGTTTCTCCCCCGGGGCCGTGTGAGGGCTCGACCCGCTTTCGTCAACGGTCGGCTTCCGCATCTCGTTCATAGTCAGTAATTTACGTGGCTGTACCCGATCCCGGAGTGGAATGGCAACGTCGTGGTCCCTCGCCCCCCTGGTCGAGCAACGTGCGCAGGAGCATCCCGCACGCGTGCTTGCCTCGAATGGTGAACGGACGTGGACCTATCAGCAGGTGGACGCCGACGCGTCCTCCCTGGCTGCCGCTTTCTCCGAATTGGGGCTCGGTACGGGTGATCGCATCGCGGTCAACCTGCCGAACGGCGTCGAGTGGATCATCGCCACCTTGGCCGCCGCGAAGCTTGGCGCCGTCGTGGTGCCGGTCAGTCCGCAGCTCAGCATGCACGATCTGCGCTACCAGCTGCGACACGCCGAAGCGAGTGCCGTCGTCACCATCGAGCGATGGGACGGCGTCGACTTTCTGCAGCGCTTCGAAGAATTGCTCGGCGATCTGCCCGACCTGCAGTACGTGGTGACGGTGGGCGACGAGGACCTGTGGTACGACGACCGGATCTTTCAGTTCGAAGATCTCGTCTCGAGCGGCGCCGGGCGACCGGTTCCGCGGCCAGCGGTGTATGACGAGACGGCCGACTTGGCCGTCATGTACACGTCGGGAACGATGGGCAAGCCGAAGGGCGTGCCACTGTCGCACCGGGCGCTGGTGGAAAACGCGGTGCGTGTGGCGGAGATCCTCGAGATTTCGCCCGACGACCGTGTGCTCGGAGCGGTCCCGTTCTTTGCCATCTTCGGCTTCGGCGTCATGCTGGGCACGATGGCACGTGGCGCGACGATCGTGTTGCAACCGGCCTTCGACCCGGCGGGCGCCCTCGCGCTCATCGCCGACGCCAAGGTCACGGTGCTGCACGGCGTGCCCACGCAGTATCACCTCCTCATGCGTGAGGAGTCGTTCGACCCGTCGCGACTCACGTCGCTGCGAGCCGGCGTTATGGCCGGCAGTTCGGTGGACGAGGCGCTGGTGCGCCGGGTGCGTCGCTGGTGCGATGTGCTCGTCGCGTACGGCCTCACGGAAACCGGACCCATCGTCACGATTACCCGTGTGGCCGACAACGACGAACGTCGTGTGAGCACCGTGGGCTGCGCCCTTCCCGGCGTCGAGATCATGGCGATGGATCTCATGACGGGAGCGCTGCACGGGCCCGAAGCGGTCGGCGAGATCGCCGTCCGCGGGTCCAATCTCATGCGGGGGTATCTCCGCATGCCGGCCGAGACCGCCAAGGTCATGACGCCGGACGGATTCTTCCTCACCGGTGATCTGGGGATCATCGACGAGGATGGCTATGTGAAGATCGTCGGGCGGCGGCAGGAGACGATTTCACGCGGGGGCATGCAGCTGTACCCGCGCGAACTCGAGGATCGTCTGCGTGCGCATCCGGCAGTGGACGATGTCTGCGTGATCGGCGTGCCCCATGATGTCATGGGAGAGCTGGTGTGCGCGTGCATCGTGCCAGTAGAAGGGGCAGTCATCACGGGCGGCGAGATTAAACGCTTCGCCCAGGAAACGATGGCGGCCGACAAGGTTCCCGATTTCGTCCGCTTCTTCGATGTCTTTCCCATGACGGGAAGTGGCAAAGTGCGGCGGCGAGAACTCGCGCGGGCAATCGCGCTGAGTGCGAACACGATGAGCGCCTCGGCGCTCCATGGCAACGCGCTCGATCACTCCGTTTCGTATCCAGGCTAGTACATGAGTCGACATGACACCCGGTCCCGCAGTGCGGCACCGTCCCGTACCATCGCGCCGTTCCATCGTGGACCGCAGGCCGTCACTCCGGTGACCTCCCCGAATGCCGCGCCGCCGGCCCACGCACCGAACGCCGCGCTGCTCATCGATTTTGACAACGTCACGATGGGCATCCGCTCCGACCTGCAGGGAGAGCTCAACAATCTCCTGTCGTCGGACATCGTCAAGGGTAAGGTCGCGGTACGCCGCGCCTACGCCGACTGGCGTCGCTATCCGCAGTACATCGTCCCGCTCACGGAAGCGTCCATCGATCTGATCTTCGCGCCGGCCTACGGCTCGTCGAAGAAGAACGCGACCGACATCCGTCTCGCCATCGACGCGATGGAACTCGTGTTCACGCGCCCCGAGATCGGCACCTTCGTGCTGCTCTCCGGCGACTCCGATTTCTCGAGCATGGTCATCAAGCTCAAGGAATACGGCAAGTACGTGATCGGCGTCGGTATCCGCGAGTCGTCCAGCGATCTGCTGGTCATGAATTGCGACGAGTACTACTCGTACAATGCGCTCGCCGGTCTCACCAAGACGGGCGACGACGAATCGACCCGCTGGGATCCGTGGGAGCTCGTAACCGAGTCGGTCAATCGCATGAAGCGCAACGGCGACGTGATGCGCTCCGACCGTCTCAAGCAGGTCATGCAGGAAATCGACTCGTCGTTCGACGAGAAGAACCTCGGCATGCCGAAGTTCTCGCGCTTCGTCCAGGACGCGGCCCACAAGGGACTGCTCAAGGTCACGAAGCTTGAGAGCGGCCAGCTGGAAATCGACACGCCCGATGGCAACATCGCGCCGGCCTCGACGGTCGGTGCGACCGCGCCGACGGAAGCGCGTCGTGAAGAAAGTGATCGTGAGCGCGACGAACGTCGTGGCCGTCGCGGCCGTCGTGGCCGTGGACGCGATCGGTTCGACCGGACGCCGGTGGAAGGTGAAGTGCGCGACGCGGCGCAGGATGCCGCCGATGCCGAGCACGATGCCGCTGATGACGCGGCCGAAGCGGCCGAGTTGGTGGGCCTTGCGCCCGCGTTCGACGCGGTCGCGGTTGACGCGCCCGCGGACGCCGGTGCGACGGCTGAACCGGGCACCAACGCGGCGGCTGACGTCGCCGGCGAAGGCGAGCGTGAAGCGCGTCGCGGCCGGAACCGCCGTGGCCGTGGCCGCGACCGGTTCCGCGATCGTGAAGGTCGTGAACCGCGCGTCGAGTCGGAATCGGCGGCAACGGCCGAGGTGCCGGCGGATGTCGTCGCACCCGTGATCGCTCCGGCCGTCGTGCCGGTCACGCCGGCGGTGGCCACGCCGAGCTTCGGCTCGGCCGTGGCGGGACACATCGGCAGCAGCGGTGAGCGTCTCACGCGCAGCGAGGCGTTCGACCTCGTGCGCCGTGCCGTCGAAGCGCTGGTGCAGGGCGATGACGCGACGAGCGCCAGCGCGGCGCGCACGAAGGCGTTTGAACTCCTCGGCCGTGACAGCGAGTCGCTGAGCGCCCGCATGTTCGAGCGCATTCTGCAGGACGCACATGACGCGAACATGATTGACCTCCGTCGTCGTGGAAACGACTTCGAAGTGGCGCGTGCCGCCGATGCCGCCTCGATCGTGGAGCAGCTCAAGACGGTGGACGACGCGCAGAAGGCTGAAGCCAAGGCCGCTGCGGCGCTGCTGCCGCAGGCACCGCGCGGCATGGGTGCCCGTGGCGTGGCGCCGCGAGGCGGCTCGCGCGGACGTGGCCCCGTGGGCCCGCCGGCCGATCTCCTCATGTTCGGCGTCGTCGGTGCCCGTCCGGTTGGCGCCGTGGTTCCGGCCACGAATGGCGCGTCAGCTCCAGCGGCGCCGGTGGTTGAGGCGCCGGTTGCTCCGACTCCGGTCGCCGCGCCTGCCGCTCCGGCGGTGGTCGACGCGCCGGTGGCTCCCACGGCTCCGGCCCGTGGTCGTGGGGCCAAGCCGGCCGCCAAGAAGGCGGCTCCGGTGAAGGCGCCCGCGGTCAAGACGCCCGCGGCGAAGGCACCAGCCGCCAAGGCGCCGGCACCAGCCGCCAAGAAGGCGGCGGCCAAGGCACCGGCGAAGCCCGCTTCGAAGCCCGCTTCGAAGCCCGCACCGAAGGCCGCCAAGGCCCCGGCGAAGGCGGCAAAGCCGGCGGCCAAGACAACGGCTCCGGCGGCCAAGAAAGCGGCCGCTAAGGCCCCGGCCAAGAAGGGCGCAAAGAAGCGCTAGACTGCGGTGCGGTGTCGTCCCGCGGTATAGGGATGACCGGCGAGGAGTCCGTGGCCGGATCGTGGAGACCGAGGGAAACCTCGGTCCTCACGATCCGGCTTCGCATTCCGGCTCGCTCCGGTGCTGCCTATCGCAACAACCCCACCAATTTTCCGACCTCCTTGAACGCCGCGATCACGGCGTCGAGATCGTCCGTGCTGTGTGCCGCGCTCACCTGACAGCGCACGCGTGCCTCTCCCTTGGGTACCACGGGGAACCCGAAGCCGGTGACGAACACGCCGCGGTCGAGCAGCATCTCACTGACCTTGATGGCTAGCGCCGTCTCGCCCACGATGATCGGAATGATGGGCGTTTCGCCGGGGAGCGGATGGAAACCGGCCTCCTGGATCGCCCCGCGGAAATACGCCGCGTTGTCGTGCAGCTTGGTCACGAGCTCGGGGTGCGCCTCCGTGAACTCCACGGCGGCCAGCGAACTGGCCGTCACCGTGGGTGGCAGCGCATTCGAGAACAGCTGCGGACGCGAGCGCTGCGTCATCATGTCGCACAGCGCGGCCGGGCCGGCGATGAATCCGCCGGCCGCACCGCCGAGTGCCTTGCCGAGCGTGGAGGTGATGATATCGACCTCGCCCATCACGCCGAAATGCTCGGCGGTGCCGCGCCCTGTTGTGCCCAGCACGCCGGTGGCGTGCGAGTCGTCCATCACCACGATCGCGTCATGCTCACGGGCGATCTGCAGGATCTCGGGGAGCTTGGCGATCGAGCCTTCCATCGAGAAGACGCCGTCGGTCCAGATGATCTTCCGTTTGGCGTCCTTGGCGCCGCGCAGCTTCTCGCGCAGGTCGTCCATGTCGCTGTGCTTGTACACGGCGGTCGTGCACTTGGTCATCGACTTGGCCAGACGCACCGAGTCGATGATCGACGCATGGTTGAGCGCGTCGGATACCACGAAGTCCCCTTCGCGGGCGATCGTGGGCGTCAGCGCTTCATTGGCATTCCAGGCCGACACGAACGAGAGCGACGACTCGGTGCCCACAAACCGGGCGAGGGCGGTCTCCAGGTCGCGATGCAGCGTAAAGGTGCCGCAGATGAAGCGGACCGAGGCGGTGCCGGCGCCGTACTGCTCAAGCGCACGAATCCCGGCCTGCACCACCGCCGGCTCGTTGGCGAGGCCGAGGTAGTTGTTGGACGACAGCACGATCACCTCGCCGCGTCCCTCCATCCGCACACGCGCACCCTGCGGCGACTCGAGGTAGTTGAGCCGCTTGTAGGTGCCGGCGGCCTTGAGGGCGTCGAGCTCGGCCTGCAGTTCCGTCTTGAGTGACATGGAAAACCCGGTTTACAGCTGGAAGATGATCTTGCCGGCGTCGCCGGACTTGATCAGGTGCATCGCGTCATCGACCGCTTCAAGCGGGAGGCGGTGCGTGATCACGGGGGTCGGATCGAAGTTGCCGGAGGCCACGAAGCGCGACATCTGGTGCCACGTGTCGTACATGCGACGACCGACCACGCCGTAGATCGTGAGCCCCTTGAAGATGATCTCGGTGGCGAAATCGATGTCGATGGTCTTGGACGGGATGCCCAGCATGTTGACGCGTCCGGCTGGGCGGCAGAGCGCGAACGCCTGGTGCACGGCCGACGGGACCCCCGACATTTCGAGCACGACGTCGGCGCCATTGCCGTCGGACGCCTTCATGACGGCTGCCTTGGCGTCGTCGGGATGTACGGCGTCGTGCGCGCCCATGGTGCGGGCCAGCTCGAGACGCTTGGGGTTCACGTCGGTGGCGATGATGCGCGCGGCGCCGGCGGCCTTGCAGATGCCGACGGCGAAGGCGCCGATGGGCCCGCAGCCAGTGACCAGGACGACCGCGCCGGGAATGTTGGCGGTGAGCGCGGTGTGGAACGCGTTGCCCATTGGGTCGTGGATGCCGCCGATGTCGTAGCTGATCGAATCGTCGAGGTGCCAGACGTTCGTGGCCGGCATCGCGATGTACTCGGCGAAGCAGCCGTCAC
The DNA here is from genome assembly GCA_947462095.1 of Gemmatimonadota bacterium. Taxonomy (GTDB): domain Bacteria; phylum Gemmatimonadota; class Gemmatimonadetes; order Gemmatimonadales; family Gemmatimonadaceae; genus Gemmatimonas. The sequence continues at coordinate 2,189 of CANHNQ010000006.1, read as the reverse complement.
GGTCGACGCCGATGATCTTGGTGGAGGGGTCGGCGTGCGCATTGCCGGTGCGGCTGAACAGCGAGCGCTCGTCGACGATGTGCCCCTCGGCGGTGACGCGGTCGCCGACCTTCACGCTCTCGACGAAGCTGCCCACGGCGACGACATCGCCGGCGAACTCATGGCCGCAGATGAACGGCGGCTTGCAGCGACCGGCGGCCCATGCGTCCCACTCGTAGATGTGCACGTCGGTGCCGCAGACGCCCGCGCTGCGCACGCGAATGAGCACCTCGTCGTCGCGAATCGTGGGTTCGGGAACCTCGGTCAGCGTCAGACCACGCCCGGCTGTTTGCTTCACCAGCGCTTTCATGTCACTCCCAGAAGAACCGACATTCGCGGCGTGGCCGCGCACGCCGGAGAGATCGTTGTGCCGTTGGAAAGCGAAAAGTCGCACGCGTCCCGAGCGCGTGGAAGGCCGGGTTTTCGGCGACGCGGCGACGTGGCGGTGATGTAATCGCGCGCGTTCTTTATACGCGCTATTGCGCAGTTGAATTATCCACGCGTATATTCGCGTGAATTCAACGACTTGCGTGCACTGTCCACATCCGGGTCTCCGTGGTTCCCGCAACACGGCAACAGGGTGCGCAATCCTCATCGGTAACGCGTGGCCATAAAACGGCACGAGTTCCTCGAGCAGGTCATGGTCGCTTCGGCGACCACCTCTGGCGTGGCGAACCGCAGTTCGGTTCAGGCCACGGTTTCGTCGTCGCTGCTCGCGCCTGTGCGCGGAGCGACGGCGTGCTCCGCTGTCGCCGTTGCGATGCGTGAGCCGCGCGGATTGCGTGTCGCCTCCTCCCACGACACCCGTGGCGTTCGTTGCCTCGCGCGTACTGCCCCCGTCATTCGTGAACGCCGTGTGCGGCCGCGCTCCGCGCTGCGCACTGCTGCTGCCTGGTCCCGTTGCTCGTCAACGCGGACAATCACCTGCACGACTCCGCTGGAGACCGTGTAGCGCATAAGTCCGCGGTGCATGCGCCGCGCCTTGTGTGAGCTCACCTTTCCACCGGGGGAAAGGGAGTGCGATCCAAACCTCCTCGAGAGGATTTTCGAAATGGCTCCTGCCAAGAAGGCCGCCAAGAAGGCGGCAAAGAAGGGTGGCCGTAAGGTCGCGAAGAAGGCGACCCGCAAGGTCGCGAAGAAGGGCGCGAAGAAGGCCGTGAAGAAGGCAGTGAAGAAGGCGGCCAAGAAGGCGACCCGCAAGACCGCCAAGAAGGCGACCCGCAAGGTTGCCAAGAAGGCCGTAAAGAAGGGTGCCAAGAAGGCCACGAAGAAGGCCGCGAAGAAGGGCGCCAAGAAGGCTGCGAAGAAGGGTGCCCGCAAGGCCACCAAGCGCGCCAAGAAGGTTGTCGCTCCGGCGCCGGTCGCCGCGTAATTACGCGTTCGTGCCGTTTGCAGGTGTATAAACGCGAAGGCGCCGGCATGTCTGCCGGCGCCTTTCACGTTTCCGTGATGCGTGTCAGGATGCGGCGACGAGCGCCGTCGCGCGCGTGATCGCCAACGGCTCATCGTCGGGCACAGGTCCCCAGACGAACGCGGCAAACCGCGACGGACGATCCCCGGGGCCACCGTCGGCGATCACGATGCCCATAGGTTCGCGCTGCTGCAACACGAGGACGGATTCTTTGAGGCGCATGGTGGGTGATCCTCCACCCTGAGGTGTACGATGCTGGGGCGCGCGCACGGCGACCGGTTGCCCACGTCTCATTGCACACGGAGTGCCACGCCACGTGCATTTGTAACGTGTTGCAATTCAATGCCTTGAAAGAAAAACGCCGACGTGGGTCACGTCGGCGGTGTCCTACTGACACATCTCTACACTGATCAGGGCGTGTTGAAACGACACGCGATCAGTCGGTTCCCGTGTCGTGCGAGGTCAGGCGACCGCGACATCCTTGCGCGCCATGAACGTCTCGCGCAGCCCGACCGTCTTCTCGACCGAAATGGTCCACCCGCGGTAGCGCGAGCGCAATTCCTCGAGGGGAAAGCCATCGTGCATGCTCTCGGTGCCGGCGGCGATGGTCTCCACCAGATGCACGCCGCCGTCGACTGTGGCACTCTGCAGCACCTCGATGACGCGCGCGCGATCCTGCGTGGTGAGACCCGCGAAGGCGGTCGGCGAGCACACCACCGCGTGCAGCTCGACATCGGGG
>CANHNQ010000005.1 GCA_947462095.1 Gemmatimonadota bacterium | reverse complement strand
TCCACGCCGGTCATGATGTCGCGGTAGTCGCCACCGCCCCAGTCACCGGTGTTGGCGTGCATCCACCATTCGCCGTAGCCGGTGGAGCCGCGCGGGTTGGGATAGAACACCGCCCAGCCGCGCGCCGCATACGTCTGTCCGGGGCTCGTGCCGGCCTTGAAGCCGTTGGTGTGCGCACCGGTCGGCCCACCGTGCGCCGAGACCACGAGTGGCACGCGCGCCCCCTCGCGATAGCCCACGGGAAGCAACAGCACGCCTTCCACTTCGCGGCCGTCCTTCGACTTCCACGTGATCACGCGCGACGCACCGAGGGCACGTTCGCTGAGCCACCCGTTGGTGGTGGTGATGCGCGTGGGCGCCGCGCTGCCCTTCTGCACGTACACTTCGCCCGGCAGGTCTGGTGTATCGAGCACCATCGCCAGCGTGCTGCCGTCGCTGTTCGGTGAGAGCCCCTGCACCAGCACGTCCTTCGTACGCTTGCTGTAGCTCTTGCCCGCCACGTCGTACGCGTACAACGAAGTCCACACGCGGTCGCTGGCGGTGAACCACAGCTGTTTGCCATCGGGTGACCAGCGCGGCGCACCCGGGCTCACGTCGAAATCGGCGCGGGCATGATTGGTGATCGCGCGCGTCGCGAGGTCGAACGTGACCAATCGTGCATTCCGCAGCGTGCGCGGCATGATCCCGTCCTTGTGCGGCGCCATCTCGTGCGGGAGCATCGTGAACGCCAGCGTCTTCCCGTCGGGTGAGAACTGCGGTGCCGACTCGGCGTCGTTGGTGGTCGTGATGGCATCGAGCGCGAGCGACGTCACGTCCACCACATACGCGTTGCCGCGTTCATCGCGGATCATCGGCGTGGGCGATGCGCGGAAGCCCAGCTTCTTGCCGTCGGGCGACCAGTTCGGCACACCACTCACGGTGTACGCCCCCGACGTCACCTTGGTGGCCTTCCCCGAGGCCACATCGACCACCCAAATGTGATTGAGACGGAAGTCGTCTTCGTACACCTTGGGGTCGTCGCGGCGGCGGAGCTTCGCTTCCTGCTCTCGTGTGAGTGTATCGGTGGTCACGATGGCAATGCGCGAGCCATCGGGCGACCAGACATACGACGAGACGCCGTCGCGCACGGTGGTGAGCTGACGCGACTCACCACCATCGGCCGGCAGGAGCCAGATCTGCGGCTTCGGCGCATCGTCACCCGTACCGGTGCCACGCGCCGTCACGAAGGAAATCGTGCGGCCATCGGGCGACCACTGCGCCTGGGACTCGCCGCGCTCGCCGAAGGTGAGCTGCCTCGGCGCGCCGCCGGCAGCGGGCACCATGAACACATGCGAGCGACGTTCGTGACGATCGCCCAGCGCGGTGTCACCCTTGGCGTTCGGATGCTCCCACGCGCTGACGGCATAGAGCACCCGTGCGCCATCGGGGGCCATCGCGACGCCACCGACCGACTTGAGACGCATGATGTCGCTTTCGTCGAGTCCTTTGGACTGGGCGAAGGCGCGTGACGACAGGAGCAACGGCGCAGCGACGAACGCCGCCGCAAGCACGGCAGCGGGACGTAGACGAAGTGACATGGCGGCCTCATACGTGGAAGATCGGGGCGTGAAGCGCTAAGAAACGCGCCCGGCACCGGCATCCGCAAGGCTGAGCCATCGCCCGGAGGCGCCTTTAGCGCGCCACGTTGGTGCGCGCGTACGGAATGATGTCGAGCCGCGCGAAGGGGATCTCCGCACCCGACTGCTCGTCGACACCGAAGGTGGACGGCACGGCGGCCAGCCGTGCCAGCGCCGCGTCGATTTCGGCAAGCTCCGCCGAGCGACGGGTGGACACGGATGCTTCGAGCTCCTCGTTGGCAACGTCGGTGCCGAGATCAGCGGGATGCAGGGGACGCTGCGACAGGTCGCCGGCGAGATGCTGGCTATCGGCGGACGATTCCTCACGGACGAAGTCCTGGAGCTCCTCCAGGAGTCGGGCGCGTTCCTGATGCAGGCGCTTCTCGAGGTGCTGTAGCTGCGGCGCGGTTAGCGGCATGGAAACTCCGGAGCAGACGGTGAGCGATCGCGACGGCCTGAACAGGGGTGCGATGCAGGGCATGGCGTGCTCCATCTGCATGGATCGGTCCAGCGCGCTACGACGGTGCGCCGGTGGTGTGGTGCTAGGTTTCCCGAGGGTGATGGCGGTGCGCGTCGCGCACGACCTGCCCCATGTCCCGAAACGGAGCCGCTCGATGATCGATCAGAGTTCGTTCACCGCGGAGCACCGCTCTTTTGAATGGGAACTCGTGCTGCAGTACGAGGATCTTTCACTGCCGGCGTCCGCGTGGAACGAGGGCACGCTGGCCATCGTGGCGGGCTGGTATGCGAAGAACCTGCCGAGTGAGCAGGCCGAGGGGCGGTACGAGAAGTCGTATCATCGCAACCGCCGTCGGTTGTCGAACCGACTGGATCCCGCGTCAGTAGACACCGTCGCGATCGAAGCGCTTGACGGGATCTGGGAGTCGTTGCTGACGCGGGCGCTGCAGGCCAAGAAATAGACGGCGGGTGTGTCGCGCGCCCGGGCTCGCGCCGCGACGAGGATCTTACGTCACGGATGCGGCGTCTGGTGCCGCGTGAGCGCATCGAGTGTGGTGAAATTCTGACCGCAGATATCGCACGGGTAGCTGACAGACATCCCTCCCCCTCCCTTGGGCCCCCCGCCGGCGATCTGGCTGAGCTGGTCGTCGCTGAGCGGCTGGTCGTCGTGTCGTACGGGGGCAGACGAATCGGACATGGTACCTCCTGAATGATTTGTGGTGGCACGGTCGGGTACAGTCTGCACCTGTTGCGGATGCCTGTCGATGGTCCGCCCGCCGCACGCAAAAAGCCCCGGCGCGAGGCCGAGGCTAAGTGCTTGAACTGTAAGGCTTTACTGTATTGCCCCTCCAGGTTTCGAACCTGGAACCTTCTGATCCAGAGTCAGACGCTCTGCCAGTTGAGCTAAGGGGCAGCTGGCTTCCAACCGGCCAAGGCCCGTCGGAAATCCAAATATAGAACACTCACAGCCGGACGGTAGTGCCCTCGGCTCCAGCCTCATCCAACCCGAGAATCGCCAGCATCAGCGCGGGAACATCGACCTCGAGCGGTTCCCGAGCGCCCGGAGGGTTCCACACCAACCGGTCGGCGCAGATCTCAGGGCGGTCGACATCGGGCGTCCAGCGCTCGATCAGCTGCGAGTCGAGGTCAATCAGCCAGCACTCGATCGCCGCGCGCTGATACCGTGGCCGCTTCCGCAATCGATCGGCCCGCGCCGTACTCGGCGACAACACTTCGAGCGCGAGATACGGCGGTGGCGGCGGCGCCTGCCCCCGCACGACAGCAAGGCCCACCGGGGCGATCACGAGCACGTCCGGCTGCATCAGCGTATACGGGTCGAGCACGACGTCGTACGGCGAGAACATCATCTCCCCCACGCGCTGCCGCTGCACGTATTCACCGAGCAGCAGCCCAAGGCGCGACACGGCGCGCTGGTGCGCGAACCGCGGCATCGGGGTCACCAGCAGCTCGCCGTCCACGGTCTCGTAGCGATGGTGTGGATCGTCTGGCAACGCCCAGACGTCCTCCACCGACCAGCGACGCTCGTGCGCGATTGGCATGCCCATAGTTTGCTCGGCTTTCGGCGGTTTTGGCAACTCGGCGGCAACACCTTCATGCCCCAACGTGCAACGGGGGCGACGGCACTCCGTCACCCCCGTTACGCCTGCGCCGCCAATCGCACTCAGGCGCGTTTCACTTCCTTGGCCCAGCTGTCCCGCAGCCCCACGATCCGGTTGAACACCAGCTTCTCCGGCGTGCTGCTCTCCACCTCGCTCATGAAGTAGCCCGTGCGCTCGAACTGATAGCGCGACCCAATGGGATCGTTGGCCACACTGGGCTCGATCTTGGCGTCGGGAATCACCACCAGCGACTGCGGATTGAGCGCGGAAATGAAGTCCTGCCCCTCGGGCACGGCATCGGGATCAGGCTGCGAGAACAGACGGTCGTACACGCGCACTTCGCACGACAGCGCCTGCGCCGCGCTCACCCAGTGAATCGTGCCCTGCACCTTCCGACCGTCCGGCGCCTGACCGCTGCGCGTGGCGGGATCGTACGTGCACCGCAACTCGATCACGTCACCGGCGTCGTTCTTCACCACCTCGTTGCAGGTGATGAGATAGCCGAAGCGCAACCGCACTTCCTTGCCCGGCGCCAGGCGATAGAACTTCTTCGGCGGGTCTTCCATGAAGTCGTCGCGATCCACGTACAGCTCGCGCGAGAATGGCATGCTGCGCGAGCCAGTCTTCGGCACGTCGTGCGGAAAGCTCGGCGCGTCGAGATCTTCGACTTGGCCCTCGGGATAGTTCGTGAGCACGACCTTGAGCGGATTGAGCACGCACAGCACGCGCGGCACTTCCATGTTCAGGTCGTTGCGCACCGCATGCTCGAACGCCGCGATCTCCACGCGCGCATCCTTGCGCGCCACGCCGATCGTTTCGCAGAACTCACGAATGGCTTCCGGACGCACGCCGCGACGACGCAGCCCGGCAATGGTCGGCATACGCGGATCATCCCACCCCGTCACGTGCCCGTCGTTCACGAGCCGCAGCAGCTTGCGCTTGCTGAGGATCGTGTAATCCAGCTCCAACCGTGCGAATTCGATCTGCGTGGGCGGGTGCTCGAAACCCGCTTCCTTCACCAGCCAGTCGTAGATCTCGCGGCTGTCCTTGAACTCCAGCGTGCACAGCGAGCGCGTAATCCCCTCAATGGCGTCGCTGAGCCCGTGCGCGAAGTCGTACAACGGGTAGATGCACCAGTCGTTGCCGCGACGATAGTGATGTGCATGCCGGATGCGGATCAGCAGCGGATCGCGCATGATCATGTTGACGTGCGCGAGGTCGATCTTCGCGCGCAGCACGTGCGTCCCGTCGGCGAATTCACCAGCGCGCATGCGTCGCAGCAGGTCGAGGTTTTCCTCGACCGAGCGATCGCGATACGGTCCCGGCGTACCGGCCGAGGTGACCGTGCCGCGTCCCGCACGGATTTCTTCTTCGTTCTGCGAGTCGACGTACGCCTTGCCCTTCAACACCAGCGATTCGGCAATCTCGTAGAGCTTCTCGAAATAGTCGGACGCATAGAACAGGTTGTCCCACTGGAAGCCCAGCCATTGCACGTCACGTTGAATCGCTTCCACGTAGCGCACGTCTTCCGTAGCCGGGTTCGTGTCGTCGAAGCGCAGATTGCAGGTGCCGCCGAACTCCTGGGCGATGCCGAAGTTCAGGCAGATCGACTTGGCGTGGCCCATGTGCAGAAAGCCGTTCGGCTCGGGGGGGAAACGCGTGGCGGGACCACGGCCGAACCGGCCGGTTGCGACGTCGTCGGCCACCATCTCGCGAATGAAGTCGCGACGCGGGGTGGACGTGGATTCAGAACCGGCTTCAGAAGTGGAGTCAGACACGGCGGATACCGAGAAGTGCAGCGTTCAATGGGCGTCGAGAAGCACGAAAAGTAATCGTCGACGGGCGCTTGCCGAGCGGGGCATGCCACCTGAGTGTTCTGCGGTGTACTGGAATCTTATGCGAATCCTCCTTGGACCTCGGGCTGCACGCCTGGCAGTGGCCGTGGCAGTCGCCGTGGCATCCACCGTGGCACTCGGCGGCTGTCGGGCGGCCACGCTGGCCTACGGCGCCGACATCGCGGCCGCCAAGGTGAGTGCCGATGCCTTCGCCTCGGCCATTCAGGCCCGTTTCACCAACGTGGTGCGGACGCCGAAATTCTCGCTGGCGCGCAGGCGCCTCGCGCAGCACGCGTTTGCGCCGTCGAAGCTGCAGCGGGACACCGCGCTCTGGACCGGCATGCGAACCACCCGCACCGGCGCCGACCGTGATCTCGAGGTGCAGGCCGGCCTCAGCAGTGCGCAGCAGTACCAGTTCACGGCACGCGCCGGCGTCCCGATGCCGGTGCGCGTCGGCGATTCGCGACACCTGATCGAACTCGAGCAGCTCGGCGAGAACGACTGGGCGTGGCGCACGCGCGTGGATCAGGCGGTTGGTCCGATGCCTCCGAGCCGGGCCGACGACATCACCCGCGCACTGTTCCTGTCGGCCGAACGCCCCGCGGCCACCGTGCGCGCTGACTATCGCGCGGCCCTCCCGCGCATGACCGCCGCCTTGGGCCGGTTGCTCACGATCGATTCGATCGCCACCACGCCCCAGGGAGACGGGTCGACGTTGGTGGCGCTGCGGATCACCGTGAGCGGCGACCGCCTCACACGGGGATTCCCCGCGTTCGCCAAGTACATCAGCAAGTACGTGGAGCCGGCGCGCTACCGGTATCGGCTCACCGACCGCACGGGCTCGGACTGGTTCGACGCGGACGCGCGCGACCGCGTCCTCACCGTGCGCTTCCGCTCGCACGACGGTCAGCTGCAGCCCATCCAAGGCGCCGCACGGCGGATGCCCGACACGCTGCAGATCCACGTGGATGCCCTCGCCAAGATCTCGATCTTCACGGTGGGCGTCACGAACATGCAGGGCGAGTTCATCCACACGAAGCACGCACGCGAACGCGGCTGGGCCATGCGCTTCACGAAGGACCCCGAGTGGCACCTGCCGCTGATCACAGAACGCCTGCTGCGTTCGCCCCTCGAGCGTCCGTTCGAGGGGAGCGGCATCGTGTTCACGTTGGGCTTTCGTACGGGCCCCGACGGCCAGACGCTGCTGACGCGCACGTTCGATGTCGCGGTGCGCGAGAGCGCGATCATGCGCTTTCTGGGCAATCTGGGATTCACCGCGATGAGCGACTACGCGGGGAAGGTCGAGGAAGAGGAGAGCCGGTTCATCGCCGAGGCGATGGCGGCGTTCAGGGCGGATGTGGCCGCGGTAACTGCGAAGTAGGGGGTAGGGTGTACGGGGTAGGGAGTGGCGGCACCGGACTCCATACTCCGTACTCCATACTTCGCCGTCACGAAAAGAACGAACCCCCGGCCGCCTTTGCAGGCACCGGGGGTTCTCAAACTGCCACGCACACCGTCATTGGAACTCTCCGTCCTACCGAGCGGCGGCGGGCTTCGTTTGTTGTACACTGGACGATGCAGGAGGTTCCCGCGTCACACCAGTGTCGAAACCGTCACGAAACGGCTTCGATTTCCTGCATAGAAGTGGAGCTGAGGGGGCTCGAACCCCTGACCTCTGCAATGCGAATGCAGCGCTCTCCCAGCTGAGCTACAGCCCCGGGACCGTGATACTCACGGCGGTGACCCGGACAAAAATGGCCCCGCTCCTGTTGGCGCGGGGCCGATCGGGTAACAAGCGGAAGGTAGCCGCCTCCGCACGGGTGTCAAGCGTGATGCGCGTGTTCGCCGCCGCCGGATGGGCACCTTCCGCGATTTCTGTGCGTTCCGGACTCTCTATGACGACGCCCACGATCCGATCCGCCGCCTCGCACGCGCTCGACGCCGACTACGTCCGCGACCAGCTGGTGCCGCGCACCGTCGATGTGAACGGGAAGACCTACAATCCCGACGGCGAATTCGTGCTGTACTGGATGCAGTCCACGCAGCGGCTCGAGGAGAACTGGGCGCTGCGGGCGGCGATCCGCGCGGCGGACCGCGTGAACCGTCCCCTCGTGATCCATCAAGGGCTTGACCCGAGCTATCCGTACGCCGCCGATCGGCATCACACGTTCATCCTGCAGGGCGCGCGCGAGACGGCGCGCGATGCCGAGGCGCGGGGGCTGTACTATCAGTTTGTGCTGCGGCCGTCGCGCCACGACGACCGTCGGGTGGTCGACCGCCTCGCCGCGCGCGCGTACGTGGTGATCACCGATCTGTTTCCCACCGCCGGCATTCGTGAGCGCGTGGAGCGCTTCGCAGCGCGCGTGAATTGCCGCGTGCTCGCGATTGACAGCGTGTGCACGGTGCCCAGTGGCGCGTTCGAGAAGCCGGAGTACGCGGCGCGTACGATCCGCCCGAAAATCGCCAAGCTGCTCGATCATAGTATCGAGCCGGTGGCGGACGCCCTGCCGCGCGTGCCCGTGAGCGAGGCACTGCGTGCCTCGCTCCGCGCCACCGTCTGCGAGCAGGGCTTGTCACTCTGCCCCATCGCCACGATGAGCGACGCCGACATCGCGGCGGCCGTGCAGTCATGCGACATCGATCACACGGTACCCGCGGTGTCATTGGTGGGCGGCAGCACCGCGGCCGCCGATCGGCTCGCCACGTTCGTGTCGCGCGAACTGATGCCGTACGCCGACCGCCGGAACGAGGCCAGTGTCAGCGACGGCACGTCGCGCTTGTCGCCGTATCTGCACTTTGGACAGATCGCCTCGGCGCGGGTGGTACGTGAGGCGCGGGCGAGTGGCGCATCGCCCGAGAGTCTCGACGCGTTCGTGCAGCAGGTCACCACGTGGCGTGAGCTGGCGTACAACTGGTGCCTTCGCACGCGCGACTTCGATCGTCTCGAGGCCCTGCCGGCGTGGATCCAAAAAACGATGGCCGAGCATGTGGGCGATCCCCGGCCCGTGCGCTACGATCTCGAGGCGCTCGAGTCGGCACAGACGCACGATGCCCTCTGGAATGCGTCCCAGCGGGAACTCGTGCAGCAGGGGGTGATCCACAACTACCCACGCATGCTGTGGGGCAAGACGGTGCTGCTGTGGACGGAGGACTACGAGCAGGCGCGCTCGTGGCTGTTCCTCCTCAACGACAAGTACGCGCTGGACGGTCGCGATCCGAACAGCGTGGGCGGCATCATGTGGTGCCTGGGGCTGTGGGATCGCCCATGGGGGAACAAGCCGATCTGGGGTGGCATCCGCCCTATGGTCACCGCGCGCGCGAAGCTCAAATTCGACGTGGCCGGGTACATCGCACGCGTGCAGGGCGGCGGTAGTCTGTGGGGGCCGCGCTAACGCACGCGCGGCCCGCCCCCGTGAGTGACTCCGGCAGCATGGGATGCTATTCTAGTCGCATGACGACACGTCCGGCCCCCGACCCGAGCATCATCCCTGCCATCGCCGCGGTGCGCACTGCCGCCGAGCGACTGCGCCCCGTGCTGGCACCAAGCCGTGTGATTCGCTCCGACGCGCTGTCGGACGCCTTCGGCGTGGAGGTACTGTTCAAGCTGGAGCTCGAGAACCCCACGGGGTCGTTCAAGGTGCGCGGCGCGTACAACGTGCTCGCGGGGCTGTCGGCGGAGGAGCGCGCGCAGGGTGTGGTGGCGTCGAGCGCGGGCAATCACGGGTTGGGCGTCGCGTACGCGGCCAAGGCGTTCAACACGCCGGCCACGCTCTACGTGCCGATCGACGCCCCCCAGGTGAAGAAGGACGGTATCCGCGCCCTCGGCACCCTCGTGAACGACGAAGCCGTCGACTACGACGCGGCGATGGTCGTGGCCAAGGCCCATGCGGCCCGCGAAGGGATCCGATTCATCAATCCCTGCCTCGGCGTCGATTTGCTGGCCGGTCAGGGCACCGTGGCGTTGGAGCTGCTGGAGCAGGTGCCGGCGATGCACACGGTGGTGATCTGCACGGGCGGCGGCGGGCTACTGGGCGGCATGGGCGCGGTGCTGCGCGAACTGGCCCCGCAGGTGCGGATCATCGGCGCGCAGAGCGTGGAGACATCGGCTATGGCGCAGAGCCTCGCCGCCGGCCAGGTGATCGACACGGTGGTCACGCCCACGCTGGCCGACGGTCTGGCCGGTCAGATCGACGCCGAGGCGCTGCACATCGGGCAGTATTGCGCTGACGAGATGGCCTTGGTTACCGAGGCGCAGCTGGGTGAGACGATGGCGTGGCTGCACCGGACCACCGGCATGGCGGTCGAAGGGGCCGGCGCGGTGACCGTCGCGGCGCTACGCCACGGGCAGATTTCGGTGACGGGTGGGCCGGTGGTGCTGCTGGTCAGCGGCCGGAATGTCGACCCCGCGCGGCTGCAGGCGCAGTTGGATCGCTACCCGACCTGAGCCGCAGACACGTGCGAACGCCTCGCGGATGAATCCGGGAGGCGTTCGGACCACTGTCACAGCGTCGGCAGAACGCGATGTCCGCCGGGGCGACGTCACCCCGCGATCATCAGCGGGCCGACGACTCGTCGCTGCGAGGAATCATGGGCGCCCGATCAGCCATCGGTGCGATCGGCGTGGACCGGTCACTCTCGCGGGACACCTGCATCGGCACTTCCCGCTCCACGTTCCGTTCGCCCAACCGGGCTTCGCGGGCCGCCGCACTGCGCGATTCACCGCCCTCACGACCGATCGCGGCCATGTGCGCCCGATCGCGACTGACGGTAACACCACCCTTGCGCCCCGCATTCCGCGCTTCGTCGGACGACCATTCGTGCGCCGTCCCCTTTTCGTGGGCTGCCCGCCCACCTTTGCTGGCGATCTCTCGCTGACGCGAAGGATCCATTGACGCGAATCCGCGCCGGCTCTTTCCGGTCATACCCCCCCCAGCCTCCGGAAGTAATCAATCAATGCGGAACGCGGGACCACAACGAAGGGCATCCGTCACAGATCCAGCATACCGCGGCGATACGTCACCAATCCCCTCTGCAAACTTCAGGCCGCTGTTCGCGGCTCGGGGCGGCAAGCCCATGTCGTGCAAGGATGGGGCCGCGCGGCGGACGTCCGCGGATCACGTCTGAACTGGCGACCGCTCCGGTTCGCCTATATTGCCGCTATGCCTTTGCTCGTCCGCTTCCTTGGAACCGCCGCCTCCCGCCCCACGGTGGAACGCGGCGTCAGCTCCCTCGCCATCATTCGGGAGGGGGAGACGTTGTTGTTCGATTGTGGGGAGGGCACGCAGCGACAGATGATGCGCTACGGGATCTCCTTTGCCTTCGACGATCTCTTCTTCAGCCACGTGCACTCGGATCACATTCTGGGACTGACCGGACTGATCCGGACCATGGCGCTTCAAGGGAGAACGGATCCGCTACGACTGTGGGGACCGCGTGGCGCCGGTAAAACGTTGCGGCAATGCATCAGTTTAGGCGGCGACCGCGCGACATTTCCGATCGAAATCACGGAGCTGGAGCCCGGCGAAGCGGTCAAACGGCCCGACTACCACGTGGCCACCTTTTCGGTGTCGCACGGCCCGTCCCAGTCGCTCGGCTACGCGCTCGTGGAGGAGGAGCGGCTGGGTCGCTTCAATCCCGATCTGGCCCGCGCCATGGGCATCCCCGAGGGTCCGCTCTGGGGACGGATTCACAAAGGGCAACCGATCACGCTCGACGACGGCCGAGTGATCGAGCCCTCCGTGCTGGTGGGCGAGCGACGGCGCGGCCGCCGTATCGTGATCACCGGCGACACCCGTCCGTGTGAGAACACGATCGCCGCCGCGCACGACGCGGATCTGCTCATCCATGAGGCCACGTTCGCCGACGACGAAGCGGCGCGGGCCCTGGAAACCGGACACAGCACGGCGCGCGAAGCCGCCGATGTTGCGCGCAAAGCCGGTGCACGCCGACTGGTGCTCACGCATATCTCGGCCCGCTACTCGCGTGATGCGCATGAGTTGGAGCGCGAGGCCCGCTCGGTATTCCCCCGCTCGAGCATCGCGCGCGATGGCACGGAGATCGAACTGTCGCTCACGGAAGAGCTCGCGGCGACTGAGGTCGAGGGCGGCAACGGCATCGTGCACTGATCACGCCGAGGTGCGGAGCGCGCAGAGCACGCAGAGACCGACCGCAATCGTCTTCTCTGCGGCCTCTGCGCTCCCTGCGCCTCCGCGTGATCTGTGCAGCGAGGCCGGCTTACTTCGCCAGTTGCCGGAGCCGGCGTAAACTCGGCACCCGCCACGCCACCGTGGCCACGACGACGAGCGTGGCCACACCGCCTACCACGACGGCCGTGACCGCGCCCCACCAGCGGGCGGTGAGCCCCGATTCGAACGAACCGATCTCGTTCGACGAGCCGATGAAAATCTGATTCACCGCCGACACGCGCCCCAGCAGCGCTTCCGGCGTCCGGATCTGCAGCATGAGGCTCCGAATGACCACGCTGACCATGTCGAACGCACCGGCGAGCGCCAGCGCGCCCAGCGACAGCCACAGGCTGCGACTCGTGCCGAACAGAATCGTACACGCACCGAAGCCGGTCACCGCGATGAGCAGATTCCGTCCGGTGTGCGAGAAGGGTGGCCAGCGCGTGAGCGCAATGCTGGTGAGGACCGCACCGACGGCGGGCGCCGCGCGCAGCAGGCCGAGCCCCGAGGGACCGGTGTGCAAGATCTCGGCGGCGAACACGGGCAACAGGGCGATCGCGCCGCCGAACAGCACCGAGAAGAGATCGAGGGTGAGCGCCGAGAGGAGCAGTGGCTCGCCGAGCACGAAGCGGAGACCGCCGGTGATCGACGTCAGGATCGGCTCGTCGGTGACGTCCCGTACCGGTGAGCGATGCCGCACCGAGAGCAACGCACCGACGGCGAACGTCATCAGGACGGCATCGACCGCGTACCCCAGCGTCGTACCGCCGACGGCATACAGGGCACCGCCCAGTGCAGGGCCCAGCACCGCCGCCAGCTGCCAGCTGCCGGTGCGCCAGGTAATCGCGTTGCTGAACAAGGTGCGGGGCACGAGCTCGGCGCTGAGCGCCTGACGGGCCGGCTGCAGGAACGCGCGCGCCAGACCACTGAGCATGATCACGCCATAGATCGCGCGCACGCGCGCCGGCGCGGAGAGCGCGAGATCGCCGATGGGCGCGGGATGCGCGAGCCACCACAGTCCGAGCGAGCAGAGCACCAGCACGGCGAGGGCACACAGGGCGATGCGGCGGCGATCATGGCTGTCCGCGACATGCCCGGCGAACAACGACATACTGATCGCCGGCAGGGCTTCGGCCAGCCCCACGATCCCGAGTGCCAACGGATCGCGGGTGAGATCATAGATCTGCCAGCCGACGACGGTGCCCTGGATCTGGATACCGAGCGTGAGCGTGAACAGCGCCAGCAGATAGCGACGGAAGTTCGGAATGCGAAGCGCGGCGTACGTGTCGCCCGCGGCGGGAGTGGGAATGGAGGTCACGTCAGCGCTCCGCGCGCGCCTCGTCCTGCCGCTCTTCGAGCCGCCGCCGGCGACGCGCCTGCGCCGCCTCATAACGCCGGAGCTGCTCGTCGGTTTCCGGCTGCACGAGGGCGATGGGCACGGGGCGTCCGTTCCGGTCGATCGCGACGAACGTGAGGTAGCAGGTGTTGGTGTGACGACGCGCGCCGGTGATGAGATCCTCCGCTTCCACGCGCACCCCGATTTCCATGGACGTGGTGCCGACGAAGTTCACCGAGGCCTGGCAGGTGACGAGGTCGCCCACGTGAATGGGCTCGCGGAAGTCGACGCGATCGATGGACGCCGTCACGCACGCGGTGCGCGCATGCCGAAACGCCGACACCGCGGCCGCCTTGTCCACCATCGCCATGATCGCCCCGCCAAAGGCGTGTCCGAGGATGTTCGCGTCGTGGGGCATGATCAACTCGCTCGTGACGTGCTGCGAGGCGGACACGGGGCGAGACAAGCGTGGCGGTACCGAGTCGGTCATCGGGTGTGGGACAAGGAAGTCGCGCGCAGCGGCGTGGCCGGGGTGAGCGCGCGACGATGCCAGCCGGCGCGCTCGATCAGCCCGTCGAGCGATGTCGAAATATCAAAGGCCCGCGACAGCGCGGCGCGCGCGGCGCTGTCGATTGGCGGGGTATCCAGCGGAATGAGCTGGTATGCGGGGGCTGCGACGGTGGCGATCGGCCACTCGCGCGCCGTCCCCACGGCGCCGCCGACCAGAACGAGGGCGAGGGCGTCGCCATCGGCCGAGGGGCGCGCCGCGATCCCGTACTTGGCGCGATCCCAGGTGACCCGTACCGAGTCCTTCGCCCATTCCGGCAACGAGGCGCGGACCGTCTTCCACCACACCGGCGCCTTCACCGTGATGGGTGGCAAATACAGGGCGAGCGCTTCGCCGTCGGTGCCGTGCCCCGGCACCATGAACGCCACCGCCGGCTCACGATCGATATCCGTCATGCCGAAGCTGGTGGAATCGAACCGGAAGCTGTCGAGCGATTCGGTGGCAGCCGATGCGCGCTGATCCCCCGCGGTCCCGGCGATGCGGATCGAATCGACGAGCTGCGCCAGCGACGCCCGCGCGGCCGCCGTGACGCGTCGCGCTTCGTCGGCCCCGACCAGCACCTCGAGCGATGCCGTGGCACCGCTGCGCACATCGACCACCAGACGGCGCCCTTCGTGGCGATGCGGCGCCCCCCCCTCGATGTCGACGTTGAGGAGATGTTCGACGGTGAGGTACGGGCCGTGGACGTCGATGATATCGATTTCGTCGTTGACCACGGTGAGCGGATCCTCGGGCAGCTCCTCGTCGGCGGGGTCGATCTCCGCATCGCGGGGGTGTGCCCGACGCCACATCGTGAGTTCGTGCATCACGGTGGAATCGCCGAACAACCGCGTACTATCGCGATGCTGCAGCTCGCGTGACCAGAGCCTCGCGCTGGCGAACGAGGCGTCGGGATACTCCGCCCCATCGTCGCCAAGGAAGATTTCGAACAAGCGGCCGTCGACATCTGTGAGCAGGATCGGTGCGCTACGCACGCGCATCCCGTCATCGCCGCTGCGCACCCAGTACGTGGAGTCGCCCGCGGCGAACAGGAACTCGGCACGGGGCAGCGCGTCACCACGCGACGCCCGGCCGCTGCACGCGGCGGCCCCCGCCGCCGCGCTCAGCACCGCGCAGGTGACAAGCGCGCGCGCCCGTCGTACCGTCGGCCGCAGCTCGGTCGGCCGCATTCAGGCCGTTCCCTGCACGAGGGCGCGCACGCCGTCGAGCAGCCGCGCGATTTCGTCGGCCGTTGTGTAGCAGGAGCACCCGGCGCGCACGAGTCCTTCGTGGGCCAGGCCCAGCCGACGCGCCACGGTTGTTGCATAGAAGTCGCCGTGCGACACATAGACCCCGCGCGGGGCGAGGAAGCGCGCGACCTGCTCCGACTCGAATCCCTGCACATGGAACGACACGGTGGGGGTGCGCGCGGTCCCCGGCGGCGGGCCGAACACGGTCACGCCATCGATGGCCTGCAGCCCCACCCACAGCTCGCGCAACAGCGCGTCGCCCCGATGGTGCAGCGCGTGCATGACCGTTCCCAGGCGTTCGCGACGCGACGCGGTGCCGTCCACGGCCAGTCCCGCGAGGAAGTCCACGGCGGCGGCGGCCCCCACGATGCCTTCGTGGTTCTGGGTGCCGGTTTCGAGGCACTCCGGCACGTAGTCGGGCGCCGGCTCGAGACGCGGGAGATCGAGGGCGGCCGTGGCATCATGGCGCCCGTAGCAGATTCCAATGTGCGGCCCGTAAAACTTGTAGGCGCTGCAGAGCACGAAGTCGGCACCGATCGCCTTCACATCCATGAGGGCGTGCGGCGCGAAATGCACGGCATCAACCACCGTGATCGCGCCGGCCGCTTTGGCCAGTGCGACCATGGCAGTCACGTCGCTTACCGTGCCGAGGATATTCGACGCGGCGCCGATGGCAACGACCTTGGTGCGCGGTGACAGCAGCGACGCGAGCGCGCCGGCTTCGTGGCGATACGTTTCGAGGTCGAGGGGCACCCACTTGAGCACCGCCCCACGCTCCTTCGCCAGCGCCTGCCACGGCGCCACGTTCGCATGGTGGTCGAGCTCCGTCACGATGATCTCGTCGCCGGCGGTGAGCGTGCGGCCGATGGCGCGCGCCACATGGAACAGGATCGTGGTCATGTTCGCGCCGAACGAGATCTCCCCCGGGGTCGCGCCGAGGAAGTCCGCGAGCGTCTCGCGCGCCGCCGCCAGCATCGCATCGGTCTCGACACTGGTGGGATACGCCCAGTGCGTGTTGGCGTTGTGATGCAGCAGATAGTCGGTCATGGCATCGGCGACGACCCGCGGCACCTGCGTCCCACCGGGTCCGTCGAAAAACGCCACCGGATGCGCGCCTTCGCGACGCGCGAGCGCCGGGAAGTGCGCCCGGATCGCGTCAACGGAAGCAACCGCCGCGGCGCTCATGACGGTCGTCCGCCGATCTGCGCGCCACCGAGCCGCTCGACCACCTTGGCCGCTTCCACGTGATCGGCTTCTTCGCCTAACTCGTTGTGCGCCATGCGAAAGAGCTCGGCGGTGAGCTGCAGGAGCGGTGACGGCACCTGTTGTTCGCGCGCGAGCTCCGCCGCGATACCGACATCCTTGTCGAGCAACGCCAGGCGGAACGTGCGCGGGAAGGCGCGCGTGAGTACGCGCTCGGGGAAGAGATTCATGCTGCAGTTGGACCGTCCGCTCGACACGTTGATCACGTCGAGGGCGATCTCGGCCTTCACGCCGGCCTTCTCGAGCGCCACCAGCCCTTCGGCCGTGCCCCAGATGTGCATCGCGAGCAGCGCATTATTCACCGCCTTGAGCGCATCACCGGCGCCCACCGCACCGCAATGCACGATCCGCTTGCCGAAGCAGGCCAACACCGGCTGCACGCGTTCGAGCGTGGCCTCATCGCCGCCCACCATCACGGTGAGCGCGCCCTGCTCGGCGCCGACGACCCCGCCGGAGACCGGCGCGTCCAGGAAGCCGATCCCGTGCTCGGCGAGGCGCGCGGCCATGCGGCGGGACGTCGCCGCGTCGCCCGAGGTGCAATCGACGAGCACAGCGCCCGACCGCATCGTGGCCAGCAGCCCCTCGGGACCATCGAGCAGCGCTTCCACGTTGCGCGACACCGGCAGACACGTGATCACGACATCGCACTCGCGCGCGGCATCGGCCGGCGTGAGCGCGTGGCGCACCCCGAGCTCGCGCGCCATCGCGTCAGCCTTGGACGACGTGCGGTTCCACACCGCCAGCTCGAATTCGGGACGGGCGAGGTGACGGGCCATCGGTGCGCCGATGGCGCCGAGTCCGAGAAAGGCGACGCGAGGCATGGTGAGACGGGTAGAGGGGCAGAGCGACGGCGATAGGCCGGTTGAGCTAACGGGACCGGTCGTGAAGATTGAAACATGGCACTTCAACGGATCCACGTGCAGCTCGACGGCCTGGTGGCCGTTCACGCCGTGCGCGCAGTTTGGACGGCGCTGGGGGCCGTCCCCGGGTTGGTGAGCGCCGAAGTCACCATGCAGGGCGCCATCCTCGAGGTCGAGGGCGAGCTGGATCGCGCGGCGCTGGACATGGCGCTCGAGGCGGCCGGGGTGTCGGTCCGGAGTGTCCGCGTCGAGGCGAGGGTCCTGCCGGTCCTCTAGCGGGTCGCGTCGCGGTCCGCCCCGTGGGCGGCTTCTATCGCTGGGCGCGTCCGACTAACTTGACCGCCAGACCGCCGCCCTTCGCCGATGCCTCCTCACTCGAAAGTAGACCGGCCGCTCGCGGCGCTGATCGTTCCGGACCTGCTCGAGCTGCTTGAGGAGCACCCGGAAAGCATCGGACCGCAGACGGAGGAAATGCACCCGGCCGACCTCGCGGACATCGCGGAGGCACTGCCGGAGGAGATGGTGCGCGCCTTCCTCTCGGCGCTGCCGAAGGAGCGGGCGGGCGAGGTGCTTGAGTATCTCGACGAGCAGCTGCGCACGATGGTGCTCGAGGAGCTGACGGCCGTAGAAGCGGCCTCGCTCATGTCGGAGATGACGCCCGACGAGCGCGCCGACGCGCTCGAGGAGCTCGACGAAGAGACGGCGGACGACATTCTCGCCGAGTTCGAGCCGGCGGAGAAGGCCGAGACCGAACGCCTCCTGGAGTACGATCCGTACACGGCCGGCGGTCTGATGACCACCGAGTTCGTGTCGGTGGATGAGAACCTCACGGCCGAGGAAGCGTTGGTGGCGGTCCGGGCGATGTCACGGGCCGGTCGTCGCGAGGCGATGTACACGATCTACACGGTGGATCGGAACGGGCGCCTGCGCGGCGTGCTGTCGCTGCGCGAACTGCTCGCGTCCCCCGACGGGACGGCGCTGAGCGAACTCGCGTGGAGCGAGGTGGTCAGTGTCGCGCCCGACATGCCGCAGGAAGAGGTCTCGCAGATCACCTCGAACTACGACCTGGTGGCGCTGCCGGTCGTCGATTCGGAAAAGCGATTGCTGGGCGTGGTCACGGTGGACGACGTCATCGACGTCATTCAGGAAGAAGGCACGGAAGACGCCCAGAAGTTCGGTGGTATGGAGGCGCTCGAAGAGCCCTACATGCAGATCGGCCTGTGGCAGAATGTGCGCAAGCGCGGGGGCTGGCTGGCGGTGCTGGCGGTGAGCGAAATGCTTACGGCGTCGGTCATGGCGCGGTACGAGGGCGAGATTGGCCGCGTGCTGCTGCTCTCTCAGTTCATTCCGCTGGTCATGAGTTCAGGGGGCAATTCCGGGTCACAGGCCACGTCGTTGATCATCCGCGCGATGGCGCTCGGCGAAGTGGATCTCGGCGATTGGTGGCGGGTGGTGCTTCGTGAACTACCGGCCGGCATTATCCTCGGCCTGTTGCTCGGCGCGATCGCCTTCGGCCGCATTCTCATGTGGAACGCGCTCGGCCTGTACGACTACGGGCCCCACTCGTTCATGATCGCCGTCGTCGTCGGGTTGGCGCTGGTCGGTATCGTCCTGGTGGGATCACTCACCGGCTCGATGCTGCCATTCCTCCTCAAGCGATTCAACTTCGACCCGGCCAGTGCCTCGGCCCCCCTCGTGGCCACGATCGTCGACGTGTCCGCCATCAGCATCTACTTCGGCATCGCGTACCTGCTGCTCAGCGGCACGTTGCTTTGAGTCCGGGTCGGGGATCGGCGGCGGCGCCGTTGCTGCGGGCAACGCTGCTGATCGTGCTGAGTGCGTGCTGCTTCGGCAGTGTGTCGCCGCTGACCGTGATCGCGACCGGCCGCGGGATGGCGCTGGAATCCGTTCAGGCGTGGCGCTACACCACGAGCGCGGTGCTGCTGGTGGCCTTTGGCTGGTGGCGCGGCGGCGGCCCGCGCGTGGGGGTGGCGCCATGGTGGACGCCGCGCATTCTGCTCGTGGCGGGCGGCGGCCAAGCGACGGTGGCCACCCTGGCGCTCATCGGGCTGCGGTGGATTCCCGCCGCCACGGCGTCCTTCCTGTTTTACACGTTCCCGGCGTGGGTGGCGGTGATCACGGCGCTCCGCGGCATCGAGCGGCTCGATCGCACGCGGGTCACGGCGCTTCTGCTCGCGCTTGGCGGCATCGGGTTCATGGTAGGGGCCCCGAGTGCGGCCTCGCTCAACCCGCTTGGCGTGACGGCGGTGCTTACGGCGGCGCTGGTCTACGCCTTGTACATCCCCGTACTTGGCGCGCTGCAGCGCCGACGCGAGCCCCTCGACGTATCCCGGGCCATCGCCGTCGGCGGCGCGGCGCTGTTCGTGGCCTGGGCTGCGACCACCGGAACGCTGCTGCGCATCCCAGACGCCACCGCCTTCGGGGCCAGCATGCTGCAGGGCGTACTCTCTGCGGTGTCGTTCCTGGCCTTTCTGGCGGGGCTTCGGGTCCTCGGCCCAGTGCGGACTGCCATCACCTCCACCGTCGAACCGTTCTGGACCACACTGTTGGGCTTGCTTCTGCTGCGTCAGTCGGTCGGGACCGGTACCTTGATCGGCGGGGTCGCCATCATGGGCGCCGTCCTGCTGCTGCAGCGGCCGCCTGTGGCGCCCCGCCAGGCTCAGTCGTCTGGAGCGGACACGTAGCACGCGACCTCACACCCCGCATGGCGATCAGCGCATGGCAAAAATTCTGGTAACCGGAGCCGCGGGATTCATCGGCTATCATACCAGCGAACGACTGCTGGCCCGCGGTGACGAAGTGGTGGGACTCGACAACGTCAATGACTACTACGATCCCACGCTGAAGGAGGCGCGGATCGCACGACTTGCGAGGCATCCGGGATTCCGTCTGGTCCGCATGGAGCTGGCCGACCGGGACGGCGTGGCGCGGCTCTTCCGGGAGGAGCGGTTCGATCGCGTGATCAATCTCGCCGCGCAGGCCGGCGTGCGATACTCGATCACCAATCCACACGCCTATATCGAGAGCAACCTCGTCGGGTTCATCAACATCCTCGAGGGCTGCCGGCACCATGATGTGCAGCACCTCACGTATGCGTCGTCGTCGAGTGTCTACGGCGCCAATACGGCCATGCCGTTCTCCGTACATCAGAACGTCGACCATCCGGTGTCGCTGTATGCGGCCACGAAGAAGGCGAACGAGTTGATGGCGCACACGTACAGCCATCTGTACGGATTGCCGACCACCGGCCTGCGCTTCTTCACGGTGTACGGTCCGTGGGGGCGCCCCGACATGGCCATGTTCCTCTTCACGAAGGCCATTCTGGACGGCAAGCCGATCGACGTGTTCAATCACGGCAAGATGCAGCGTGACTTCACGTACATCGACGACATCGTGGAAGGCGTGATCCGCACCAACGATCACACGGCCGAGCCGAATCCGGCGTGGAACTCCGAGGCCCCCGATCCGGCCACCAGCACGGCGCCATACCGAATTTACAATATCGGTAACAACAACCCGGTGGAATTGATGCATCTCATCGAGACCATTGAGAAGTCGCTGGGGCGCGTGGCGGAAAAGCGCATGCTGCCGCTGCAGCCGGGCGACGTGCCGGCCACGTATGCGAACGTGGACGCGCTGGTCCGTGATGTCGGCTTCGCCCCGAAGACGCCAATCGAAACCGGCGTGGCGAATTTCGTCGCCTGGTATCGTGAGTACTTTCAGATCGGAGACTGACGCGTCATGAAGATCGCCATGATTGGCACGGGCTACGTCGGCCTCGTGTCGGGGGCGTGTTTTGCGGAGTTCGGCCCCGAGGTGACCTGCGTAGACGTCGATGCGGGCAAGATCGAGCGGTTGCTGAACGGGGAGATCCCGATTTACGAGCCGGGGCTCGACGCGTTGGTGGCCAAGGGGATCAAGAGCGGGCGCCTGTCGTTCACCACGGACCTCGCCGCGGCGGTATCGGGCGCGGATGCCGTGTTCATCGCCGTGGGCACACCGTCGCGCCGAGGGGATGGCCACGCCGACCTGCGCTACGTGGAAGCGGCGGCGATCGAGATCGCGAAGTCGCTGCAGGGGTACACCGTGGTGGTCACGAAGAGTACGGTGCCGGTGGGCACCGGTCGCCGGGTCGCGGAGCTGATTCGCGGCGCCAATCCGACGGCGGAGTTCGACGTGGCCTCGAACCCTGAGTTCCTGCGCGAAGGCTCGGCGATCGGCGACTTCATGCGCCCCGACCGCGTCGTGATCGGCGCGGAGACCGATCGCGCGCGCGCGGTCATGCAGGAGGTCTATCGTCCGCTGTATCTCATGGAGACGCCGGTCGTGATGACCACGCTCGAGACGGCGGAGCTCACGAAGTACGCGGCGAACGCCTTTCTGGCCACCAAGATCACGTTCATCAACGAGATGGCGGACCTGTGCGAGAAGGTCGGCGCCAACGTGCAGGATGTGGCGCGCGGGATGGGCCTCGACGGACGCATCGGGAAGAAGTTCCTGCACGCCGGTCCGGGATACGGCGGCTCATGTTTCCCGAAGGACACGGTGGCGCTGGTGCGCACCGCGCAGGAGTACGGCGCTCCGGCGCGCCTCGTGGAGACCGTGGTGCAGGTGAACGACACGCGGAAGGGCGCAATGGCCTCCCGAGTGATCGCTGCGTGCGGTGGCTCGGTGCGCGGACAGACGATCGGTGTGCTCGGCGTGGCGTTCAAGCCGAACACGGACGACATGCGCGAGGCACCGAGCCTCGCGATCGTGCCCGCGCTGCAGGATGCGGGGGCGACGGTGCGAGCCTACGATCCGGCCGCGATGCACGAGGCCGGCGCACTGCTCCCTCACGTGCACTGGTGCGCGGATGCCTACGATGTGGCGGTCGGCGCCGATGTGCTGGTGATCATCACCGAGTGGAACGAGTTCCGCGCCCTCGATCTCGACCGCATCGGTGCATCGATGACCCGGAAAGTCCTCGTGGACCTCCGCAACGTGTACCGCGGCGAGGACGTGCGGAAACAGGGCTTCACCTACACCAGCATCGGTCGGCCGTAGGCGTCCCGATGGCTTCGCATCCGCAAAGCGCCCGGCTGAGACGGCCGGGCGCTTTGTTCTGGCACACCCCGTGCTTTTCTCACGGCGCAGCGGGGAGCACGAGTACCGCGAATCCCCTCAACGCCACCGCGGCGGGATCCGCGCAAGTGCATACGTGACAAGCCGTTCAGCCAATCGTCTTCCCCTCGACCCCCGTTAGTCGTGCCCGACGCCGGGCGCGATACACGGAAGGAACTGCCCGTCACACGGCAGGATCTTCCGTCACACCGATCTCGCACGAACGCCCCCCCGAACTGACATGTGCGGTATTGCCGGATTCTGGACGACTGCGTGCGACGACGATGCCGCGCGCACTGCCGTGACTCGCATGACCGATGCGTTGGTGCATCGGGGGCCTGATGCATCCGGCGCGTGGATCGACGCCTCCCGCGGCCTCGCCCTTGGCCATCGTCGTCTGTCGATCGTCGACCTCAGCGCCCTCGGCCACCAGCCGATGGTGTCGGCCGCAGGTCGTTTCTGGCTGGTGTTCAACGGCGAGATCTACAACCATCGCGCGCTTCGTGCGTCGCTGCAGGCACAGGGCGTCGTGTTCCGTGGACACTCTGACACCGAAGTCCTGCTGGCCCTCATCGAGCGTGACGGGTTCGAGTCGGCACTCGGCCAGTGCGTAGGCATGTTCGCCATCGCGCTCTGGGACCGCGAGACCAGCCGGCTCTCGCTGGCGCGCGATCGCTTCGGCGAGAAGCCGCTGTATGTGGGGCGGTGCCACGGTGGCCTCGCGTTCGCGTCCGAGCTGGCAGCCCTGCGCACACTCCCGGGCGTATCGAGTGACATCGAGCCGGCCGCGCTGGCCGCATATCTGCGACACGGCTACGTGCCGGCGCCGATGTCGATGCTCCGCGACGTCGTGAAGCT
This sequence comes from Gemmatimonadota bacterium, assembly GCA_947462095.1. GTDB lineage: Bacteria > Gemmatimonadota > Gemmatimonadetes > Gemmatimonadales > Gemmatimonadaceae > Gemmatimonas. The sequence goes on along the minus strand of CANHNQ010000005.1, from coordinate 33,724 downwards.
CGAGCCGGGAACGATCGCGACCTTCACGGCGCCGGTGTTCGGCACCGAGCAGACCACGCGATACTGGAGCGTCCGCGAGGCCGCCGCGGCCGGACTGGCGACGCCGCACGTTGGAACGGACGCCACGCGCGTCGAGCAGCTCGACGTGTTGCTGCGGGCGGCCGTTGCCGACCAGATGGTGACGGATGTGCCGCTCGGCGCCTTTCTCTCCGGCGGCATCGACTCGTCGTTGATCGTCGCGCTCATGCAAGCGCAGAGCGCACGGCCGGTCCGGACGTTCACGATCGGATTTCGCGAGTCGGCCTTCGACGAAGCCCCGCATGCGGAAGCCGTGGCGCGACACCTCGGGACCGAACACACCACGATGTTCGTGACGGCGCAGGACGCGCTCGATGTGATCCCGCGACTCCCGTCGATCTACAGCGAGCCGTTCGCCGACTCCTCGCAGATCCCCACCGTCCTCGTTTCGAAACTGGCCCGGGCGCACGTGACCGTGGCGCTGAGCGGCGACGGGGGCGATGAGCTGTTCGGCGGCTATTCACGCTACCCACTGGCGATGCGCGCTTGGCCACGTCTGACCCGCGTCCCCCATGCGATGCGCAAGGCGACCAGGGCAATGGTCACCTCCGTTGGCGCCGTGGCGTGGAATCGCGTGCTCGGTCCGATGGGGCTGGTGAAGCGCGGCGTCACGGGCGATCGTCTGCACAAGCTGGCCACGCTGATCGACACGCGCAATTTTCCGGACTTCTATCTGCACTTGGTGTCCGCGTGGCGGCATCCGCAGGATCTGCTCCCGGGCGTGCTGGAGCACGATACCGCGATCCGCGCCCCGTTCCAGTCGGGGCGCGGCGGTCTGCTGGCCGACATGATGTTCCGCGATCAGGTCAGCTACCTGCCTGACGACATTCTCGTGAAGGTCGATCGCGCGGCGATGGCGGCCAGTCTCGAAACGCGCGCGCCGCTGCTCGATCACCGGGTGGCTGAGTTTGCGTGGCAGCTGCCGGCGCATTGCTGGCAGCGCGATCGTCAGGGCAAATGGATCGTCCGCCAGGTGCTGGACCGCTACGTGCCTCGCACCCTGATCGATCGGCCCAAACAGGGCTTCGGGGTACCGATCGCCGAATGGCTCCGTGGTCCCTTGCGGGATTGGGCCGACGATCTGCTGTCGCCGGACGCCTTGCGCCACGACGGGATCTTCCGCGTCGAGCCGGTCCTGCAGACGTGGAAAGAACACCGTGACGGCAGTCGGAATTGGGCGCCGTCGTTGTGGCATCTCCTCATGTTCCAGGCGTGGAGGCGGGGCTGATGCGCGGCCTGCTTCGCGCCGCGTTCGCCGTGGGCGGGTTGACCGCCGCGGTGAAGCTCGTCGCGCTGCTGAAGGACAGTCTGGTGGCCGCGCACTTCGGCAACGGGGCGACCCTCGACGCGTTTCTGCTCGCGCTGGTGGTGCCCACGTTTCTGATCAGCGTGGCCGCCGGGACCCTGCCCGCCGCCCTCACGCCCGCCTACATCGCGCAGCGAGAGCATCGCAGCACCACCGCCGCGAGGCTGCTGGCCGGCGCGGTCTTGCAACAGAGCTATCGCTGGCTGGTCCTGCTCTCCGGTGTTGCCGCACTCGCCTCGGTGCTGCTCGGCTGGCTCCCGGGTAATCGGCTCGATGCCGGCACCCGTGCAATCCTCCCGATGCTGGCGCTCGCCCTTGCGCCTTTCACGCTCCTGCAGGGAGTGTGCTCGGCGTGGAGTGGACTGCTGGCGGCCGAGGGGGCATACAGCGCGAGTGCCTTCGCACCGATTGCCCAGCCGATCGGCGTTGCCCTTGGGATCGCCATCGTTCCCGACCCCACGGTCTGGACGATGGTCGTGGGCTTGTTGGGTGGAACGCTGGCACAGGCTGCGTGGCTCGCGTGGGCGTTGCGCCAGCGCGGATTGTCCGTTCGCGGCATCGCGATGTCCCATGTTCCCGATGCGGAGCGCGCCGCGCTGACCGATGCGTTGGGGCGGGTGCGGGTGCAGTATCTGCCGGCCGTGGCGGGCGCCATTCTCATGAGCGCCACGACGCTGGTGGATCAGTCGATGGCCGCCTGGCTGCCGGTGGGCAGCGTCTCCGCCCTTGGCTACGGTACGAAAGTCAGCTCGGTCCTCATGACCGTCGGCGCGATGGCGCTGAGCACCACCCTGCTCCCGCATCTCTCCGCCCTGGTGGCGCGCGCCGAATGGACGGCGCTGCGCGAGCTCGAGCGGCGACTCCGGTGGCTGTTGCTGGGCACGACGATTCCCGTCACGATCGTGCTGGTGCTCTTCTCGGCGCCGATCGTGCACCTGCTGTTTGAACGCGGTGCGTTCTCGGCAGCGGAGACCGCCACCGTGTCTCGCGTGCAGGCGGCCTATTTGCTGCAAGTCCCGGGACATCTGCTGGGCATTCTGTACGTCCGGCTCATTTCCGCCCTGCAGGCCAATCGTCTGCTGACCATCGGATCGGCGATCAATCTGGTCGTGAACGTGGCGCTGAACGTGGTGTTCATGCGTCGCTACGGCGTGGCCGGCATCGCACTCTCCACGGCGGGCGTGTACGCGGTCTCGTGCGTGTATCTCGCCGTCTCCGCACACCGTCGGTTGCGGGTGGCGGAAGCGGAATCGCTGGCGGCGCAGCCGCGCGGGTTCGCGGCATCCCTGGCGACCGGTATGGAGGCCTCATGCGTATCGCCTGCGTGATCGCTTCGCTGGGATCGGGGGGCGCCGAGCGGGTGATGGCGTCGTTGTGCACCGCCTGGGCGGCGCGTGGCGATGAGGTGTCCTTGTTCACGTTCGATGACGGCCGTCAGGATTTCCACGCGGTGCCGGCTGGCGTGTCGCGCGTGGCACTCGATCTCGCCGGCACGAGTACATCCGCGCTGGGCGCCATTCGGGCCAACGCGGTGCGCCTGCGCACCCTGCGGCGCGCGTTACGTCGCGCCGCCCCCGACGTCATCGTAAGCTTCACGGACCGCACCAATGTGAGCACGCTGCTCGCAGCCCGCGGTCTCGGGATTCCGGTCGTCGTCTCCGAGCGCATCGATCCGCGACGGCACGACATCGGTGCCGCCTGGTCCGCACTGCGGCGCCTGAGTTATCGCTGGGCCAGCGGCCTCGTGGTGCAGACGGCGCGGGTTCGGGCGTGGGCGGAGACGCACGTCCCGCCAACGAAGGTGCACGTGATCGGCAATCCGGTGCGCGAGGTGGCAACGCCACCGCTGGCCGCCGGCGCGCGCGCCACGACGATCGCCGCCGTGGGCCGCCTCGTTCCGCAGAAGGGTTTCGATACGCTACTGCGCGCCTTCGCCCTCGTGCATGTCACACACCCCGAATGGCGTCTGGTGATCAGCGGTGAAGGGCCACAACGCGCGGCGCTGGAAGCTCAGCGGCACGCGCTCGGCCTCGACGCGGCGGTCGCATTGCCCGGCCGCACCGCTGACGTCGATGCGGTACTCGCCGGGTCCGCGGTGTTCGTGTTGTCGTCGCGCTACGAGGGCTTCCCGAATGTGCTGCTGGAAGCGATGGCCAGCGGCTGCGCCTGCGTGGCGACTGACTGCGACTCGGGGCCGTCGGAGTTGCTGGAGCACGACCGTCTGGGGCTCCTGGTACCCGTGGACGACGCCGCGGCGCTCGCCGCGGCCATGACGCGCGTGCTCGACGATGCCACGTACCGGACGCGTTTGGGCGATGCGGCGCGTGTCTCGACACAGCGCTTCGCCCCGGCGCGTGTCCTGCAAGCATGGGATGACGTCCTGACGGCCGCGCAGCGATGCGCCAACGGACGCGCGGCATGACGGCCGCCATGATCCCCACGGCCGCGAGCGACAGCACGTCGGTGCTGGCGCGGGTAGCGCGCGGCATTGGGGCGCTGGTGGCGGTCGCCACCCTGTTCTCGGGCTTCAGCACCTGGGCGTTCAACACGGGCCGGCTTTCGCTGCCACCGTTGGCGTTCATGCTGGTCGTCCTGGGCTGTGCCGGTACCGCGGTGATGCTCGAGCCCGCGCGTCTGGGCGGCGCCAAACTGAAAGTGTGGAGTGCGGCCAGCGCGTGTCTCGCCATGCTCGCGTTTCTCTGGTCGTCCGGCAGCGAGATCGCGCTGCAGGAAGCCCAGACCCGCACGCTCTCCGCCATGCTGCTGGTCGGCTTTTCGGTGCTGCTGGCCGATGGGGCCACACGCACCCTGACGCGACGTGCCATTGCCGTCGCGACGCTGGTCACCGTGGCGATCAACGTGTGGGAAATCACGCATCCGATGACGTTCAGCATGGCGCTGGGGCGCTCGGCCAGTTTTTACGTGAATCCGAACATCGCGGGCGCGGCGCTCGTGAGCGGCATGCTGCTCGCCTTGCCCATCGTTCCGGCGCGGCTGCGCGAAGCCTTCGTGCTGGTCGTCGGCGCGGGTGTGTTTCTCACGCTTTCGCGCGGCGCCCTGCTCTGCTTCGGCATCGTCATCGTCGTACTGCTCGGCACACGACTGTTGCGCGCACAGCGGTTGTCACTGCTGGCGGGCGGCGGGATCATCGTGGTCGCGTCGGCGGTCGGCACCTTGATGGCCAGCGGTGAGCTGAGCTATCTGAGCGGTGGCGCGGAACGCTTCGTGACGCAGCGGCTTGGAATTGGGTCGCGTGAGGAGTTCAGCGCCGATGTGAGCGCATCGTCCCGTTCGCAGCTGGCGATGCACGCCCTCGATATGTTCGGCGAGCGTCCCCTCACCGGCTTCGGCACCGGCGCCACCGTGGAGTGGAACGAGCCCGAGTCGACGCACAACATTTACGTGCGGCACCTCGCCGAGTACGGCGTGCTCGGCGCATTCCTCATGCCTGCGCTGCTGCTCCTCGCCGTGCCGCGCCATCGGCGGTACACGTCGCGCGTGTACCGGGGTGCCGCGGCGGCGTTCGTGACGTTCGTCGCCTGCTGGGGCGTGTTCTCCCACAATGTGGCAGACGATGCGTTCGTCCTGATCGGGCTCGCGCTCCTCACCGCGCTCCCGGACGCCGACGATCCGGAGATCGGCGCATGAACGCGACCGCGAGCCTGCACACGGCTGCGCCGGGCACACCGACCGCCACCGCTCCGCTTCGGGTGATGATGCTGCTGGGTGGCTTGGGGGTCGGCGGCGCCGAGACGCAGGCGATCGCGCTGGCCTCCGAACTCCAGCGCAGCGGGCATGTGGTCGAGTTGGTCACGTTGACGGATGGCCCGTTACGCACGCTCGTCGAGTCGCACGGCCTCGCGCTTCGGGTCTTGTCCCGCGTCGGCGGGTTCGCATTGACGGCGGTGCCGGAACTCACGCGATGGTTCGCGGCGTCGACACCGCAGGTGGTCTACGCATTTCTGGAAGTGCAGTGGCTGCTGGCCTTGGCGGCCGCCGCTCGGATGCCGGCGGCACGGCGTCCGCGCGTCGTGCTGGGCCTTCGAACCAGCGACTATGGCGCACATCCGACGCAACTCAAGGCACGGGTCGTCCGCGCGATCGTGAAACTCACGACGCCGCGAGCGGATCTGCTGATCGCGAACAGTCGCGCAGGACTCGACAGCTTTCGGGCGCTCGTTCCGGATGCCCCCCGTGGCGTGGTTGTACACAACGGCGTCGACGTCACGCGCTTCGCTCCCTCCCCGGCGTTGCGGGCGCAGTGGCGCCATCGATGGTCGCTCCCGATCGATGCCACGGTGATCGGGCACGTGGGGCGACTGCATCCCGTGAAGAACCACGAAATGCTCCTGCGCGCGTTCGCCCTCTCCTCTGGAGCGGCAGAGTCGCATCACCTGGTGTGCGTCGGGCACGGCAACGCCGATCGGATCGCCGCCCTCGAGCGGCTGGCCGACACCCTCGGCATCGGGAGCCGTGTGCATTTCGTTGGCGGCGAGGACGACACCAGCACGGTCTATCCCGCGTTCGACATCCTCGCCCTGACCTCGCAGCGGGAGGGGTTTCCGAATGTCGTGGCCGAGGCGATGTCCTGTGGTGTTCCCGCTGTGGTGACCGACACCGGTGCATCGTCGGCGATCGTAGCGGGGATCGGCGAAGTGACACCGGTGGGTGATGCCGACGCCTTCGCCGGCGGCCTGACGCGTCTGCTCGCGCATCGTTCATCGGCGCTCTCCCAGGAGAGCCGCACCCATATCACGACTAACTTCAGTCTCGGCGCGGCGGCGTCCCACACCGCCGCGGCGTTGCAGTCCCTGCTTCAGGTGAACATCGTATGACACCGAACCCGCTGGCTTCCCCTTCCGCTTCCGCTGCCGTTGGCACCGTCGCGTCTCCGCCGCCCGCCACACTGACGGCGCTCGACGTCGTGCGCCTCGTGCTACGTCGGCGACGGCTCCTGTTCATGCTCCCCATGCTCGTCGCGGCGATGGTGGTCGGTATCGGCCTGCTGGCGGATCGACAGTGGGTCTCACAGGCCACGTTCGTCGCGCAATCGCCGGGCGGTGGCATCTCGCGACTGGCCGGCCTCGCGGCGCAGTTCGGCGTGAGCGTACCGAACGCGCAGTCTGGACAGTCCCCGGATTTCTATGCCGACGTGTTGCGCGGCGACGGCATGATGCGGCAGCTGCTCGCGGGTCGCTACACGACGGCCGGTGGTCAGCGCGTCGAGCTGTCCGCGCATCTGGTGCCGGGCGTCGCCGATACCGCACGCCGCGGCGAACTCGCGCTGCGTGACTTGCGCACCATGGTGAGTGCCAGTGTCGGGATCAAGACCGGCTTGGTTCGACTCGCGGTACGCCTGGACGACCCCGAACTGGCACGGCAGGTTGCGGCGCGCGCGCTCGAGGAACTGAATCGTCTGAACGTGCTGGCCCAGCAGGCACAGGCGTCGCAGGAGCGCGTGTTCACCGATAGCCGCCTCGCGATGGCCCGCAGCGAACTGCGGGTCGCCGAGGATCGTCTGGAAGGCTTCCTGCGGAGCAATCGTGTGTTCAGCGGCGCCCCGCAGTTGGTGCTCCAGGAGGACCGCCTGCGCCGTGACGTGAATCTCCGCCAGCAGGTGGTGGCGGGGCTCGCGCAGGGGCTGGAGCAGGCGCGGCTCGAAGAGAGTCGGAACCTGCCGGTGATCACCGTGGTCGAGGCGCCAGTACGTCCGGCGCTCCCTGACAGCCGCCGTCTGGTGCTTAAGGCACTGTTCGCGGCCATCGTAACAGGCGGCGTCCTGCTGGCGTGGATCCTCGCCGGCGAGTGGCGCCGGCGCCTGGCGGTTCTGAACCCGGCGCTGGCGGCGGAGATGGAGTCGTTGGCCGCGGAGGCCGCCGGGGACCTCCGTCGTCCGTGGCGCATGGTGTCGAAGTCCCGTTCCGACGACCCGTCGCGCGCAGCCTGATCCACGGCGTGTCCATCTCTTCGCCTTCCCCCCGCCTGCTGCACATCATCACCGGACTGGGTACCGGTGGTGCGGAGTCGAGTCTCGTCCGTGTCCTTCAGGGCGCGGAGGATCCGACGCGTCATGCCGTCGTGTCGCTGACCACGCGCGGTACGCGCGCGGGCGATCTGGAGGCCATGGGCGTGCGCGTGTGGGCCATCGGGTTGGCGCGCGGGCGCGCGTCATGGCAGGCCTTACGTACACTGCGGTCGATTGCGCGCGACGTCCAGCCGGATGTGATTCAGGGATGGATGTACCACGCCAGCTTCGCCGCCTCGTTGCTGTCGCTCACGACCCGCGAGCGATGGCCCGTGCTGTGGAACATCCGGCATGCGCTCGATGCGTGGACATCGGAGCCGAGAAAGCTGCGCTGGCTCATTCACCTCATGGCGCGCTTCTCGAAGCACCCGCGCGCAGTCATCTACAACTCGACACGCTCGGCCCGGCAACATGAGGCGCGTGGCTATGTAGCAACCCGCACCGTGGTGATTCCCAACGGCGTCGACGCGGAGCGATTCGCACCGGATGACGAGCGCCGCGCGGCCACACGGCGTGCGCTTGCGCTTCCCGACACCGCCGTGGTCATCGGCATGGCGGCGCGGGTGGATCCACTCAAGGACCACGACACGTTTCTCCGTGCCGCCGCGCACATCGCCGCACGCGACGGGACAGCCCACTTCCTGTTGGTCGGCACGGGCACCGACGCTGCCGCCCCCGGTATGCCACCGACTGCGCTGGACGCAGCCATCGCGCAGCGCGAGCGCGACGTGCCGGCACTGACCGGCCGCATCGTGCGCTGCGGTGAACGGCGCGATATGCCCGCGCTGTACAATGCCTGCGACATCGTGATGCTCACGTCGCGGAGCGAAGGCAGCCCCAATGCGGTGGCGGAAGCGATGGCCTGCGGCGTTCCGTGCGTCGTGACCGATGTCGGCGATGCCGCGCAGTTGGTCGGCGCGAGCGGTGAGGTCGCGCCGGTTGGCGACGCCGTGGCGCTGGCGGAGGCCGCGCTCCGCCTCGTGCGCGACGGTACGCGGCGCGTCGAATGCGGACGCACCGCCCGCGCCCGGATTCTCTCGCACTACAGCGCGCCACTCGAACGTGACGCCTACGCACGGGTGTGGCACGCGACGGCCGGGCGCGCAGCGGCGCCACGGCTCCTGATCGTGACGACGGTGAGTACGACGCTGGAGGCGTTTCTGCTTCCCTTTGCCGATCACTATCGTGCACGGGGCTGGACCGTCGATGCGCTCGCGGCCGGTGCTACATCGCACCCGGGCCTCGATGCCCACTTCGATCGTCGAGTCGATGCCGTGTGGCAGCGTAGCCTGGGCGGCCTCTCGCGCCTGTGGCGCACGGCGCGCGCCCTGTGGCGCGCCCCCGGACAGGTGCGCGCGGTCGTAGCCGAGGGCGGGTATGATCTGGTGCATGTGCATACGCCGATCGCCGCGTGGATTACGCGCTTCGCGCTGCGCCGTCGCGCGTCGGGCACCAAGGTGATCTACACGGCGCACGGCTTTCACGCGTATCCGGGCGCCAACCGGGTGCGCAACACCCTGCTGCGCACCATCGAACGCATGGCAGCGGCGTGGACCGACTACCTCGTGGTCATCAACGCCGACGATCTCGCCCTGGCCAGGCGGGATGCGCTGGCCGCCACGGATCGGATCACGCACCACCCCGGCATCGGTGTCGATACCAGTCACTATCGCGCGGCGTCCATCGCGGACCGGCGCACGGTGCGAGACACGATGGGCCTGACCGAAGCACAGCCGCTGATCGCGGTCGTGGCAGAGTTCAACCGCAACAAGCGTCAGGCGGATGTGATCGAGGCCCTGGCGTTGCTCGCGGCGCGGGGGAGCGTGCTCCCGACGGTCCTCTTTCTTGGCGAGGGGGGCAGCCGCGCGGCGATTGAGGCGCTCGCCCGCACGCGCGGTGTCGCCGAGTCGACGCGCTTCCTCGGACAGCGACGCGACGTCGCGGCAATTGTGGCCAGCACCGATGCCCTTCTGCTGCCGTCACAGCGTGAGGGGCTGCCGCGCTGCCTGCTCGAGGCGATGGCGATGCGCGTTCCCGTGATCGCCTCCGACGCGAGGGGCTCGCGCGATCTTGCCGCGGCCGGACGCGGCCTGGTGTATCGCACCGGCGACGTGGCGGCGCTCGCCGACGCGCTCACGGATGTCCTGCGGCGCCCGTCGGATGCGCGCGCGCGCGCCGAGCGTGCCGCCGCATGGATTGAGGAGCATGCCGCCCTGGCGCATCTCCTCGCGCGGCACGACCGGCTGTACGATGCGGCACTCCGCGGCGTCGGCCTGTCGCATGACGGCTCCGATGCCCCGGACGGAACCACCGACGTCGGGCGCGACGGGACACCTCGAGGACAGGCGGCCTGATGCTCAAACGCGCGCTCGATATCGTGGTCGCGGCTGCGGTGCTGCTCCTCGCGTTGCCCGTGCTGCTGCTGGTGGCCTTGGCGGTACGCATAAACTTGGGGAGCCCCGTACTCTTCCGGCAGCAACGTCCTGGCCTTCACGGCCGGCCATTCACCATGGTGAAATTCCGCACGATGCGCGATGCGACCGGCCGCGATGGACTGCCACTGCCCGATGCCGAACGCCTCACCCCGTTCGGCAAGCTGCTCCGCTCCACCAGTCTCGATGAACTGCCCGAGCTGTGGAACGTCCTGTGCGGCGAGATGTCGCTGGTGGGCCCACGTCCGCTGTTGATGGAGTACCTCGATCGCTACACGCCCGAACAGGCGCGTCGACATGAGGTGCGCCCGGGCGTGACCGGCTGGGCACAGGTGAACGGGCGCAACGCGCTCTCGTGGGAAGAGCGGTTCGGTCACGATGTCTGGTATGTGGAGCATCAATCGCTGTGGCTCGACCTGCAGATCCTGGTGCGCACCGTCACCATGGTGGTGCGACGCACGAACGTGAATGCCGCGGGTGAAGCCACCATGTCCGTATTTCAGGGGAAGCGCTGATGCGGGACATCGTGATCTACGGTGCGGGCGGCGCGGGGCGTGAGGTGGCGCAGCTGCTGGCCGACATCAACGAGCGTGCCCCGCAGTGGTCGGTGCTGGGCTTTCTTTCTGATGACGCCGCATGGCATGGCCGCACGGTCGGCGATCTTCCGGTGCTTGGCGGCAGCGAGTGGGTGCATGCGCGCGGGCAACCGATCGCGGTGGCACTCGGTGTCGGCAGCCCCGCCGTGAAGCATCGTCTGGTGGAGCGGGTCCGCACACCGTTCGTGTCGTTCCCGACGCTGGTGCACCCAACCGTTTCCGTGGGGCGCCGCGTGTCGATCGGCGAAGGGACCATTGTCTGCACCGCGTCGGTGATCACCGTGGACATTCGACTTGGCGCATTCTGCATGGTCAATCACGGCTGCACGATCACCCATGATGACGTCCTCGGTGACTATACCACGCTGGCGCCGGGCGTGAACGTGAGCGGCAATGTGATGGTGGGAGAAGGCACGGACATCGGCACCGGCAGTCAGATTATTCAAGGGGTGTCGATCGGTGCGTGGAGTATCGTCGGCGCGGGTGCGGTGGTGTGCCGCGATCTTCCCGCCAACGTGACGGCGGTCGGCGTACCGGCCCGCGTGATCAAACAACGCCTATCGGGGTGGCACCGTGACAATGATGCATGAGCGGATTTATCTCTCGCCGCCGCACTTGGGCCAGCGCGAGGAACAGCTGGTGCTCGAAGCGTTCCGCACCAATTGGATCGCTCCCCTCGGTCCGCATGTAGATGCCTTCGAGCGGGAGTTGTGCGAACACACCGGCGCCCCCCATGCTGTGGCGCTGTGCTCCGGCACCGCCGCGTTGCATCTTGCCCTCGAGGCGCTCGACATCGGTGCCGGCGACGAAGTCTGGGTGAGCTCGCTCACCTTTGCGGCATCGGCATTCCCGTTGCGCTACGTCGGGGCGGTGCCGGTATTCGTGGATGCCGACCTGCACTCCTGGAACATGGACCCGATGCTGTTCGTGGAGGCGCTGCACGACGCGGCGCGGCGGAATGCGCTGCCACGCGCGGTCGTACTCGTGCATCTGTACGGGCAGTGCGCGGACGTGCAGCCGATCGCCGACGCGTGCGCGGCGCACGGTGTGTTTCTCATCGAAGATGCCGCCGAGGCGCTCGGCGCCACGTACGATGGCCGTGCCGCCGGCACGTTCGGCGATGTCGGGTTCTACTCGTTCAACGGCAACAAGATCATCACGACATCGGGCGGTGGCATGCTCGTCACGCCACATGCGCATGTCGCGCAACGCGCCCGTATGCTGGCCACACAGGCGCGTGAGCCGGTGCCGCACTACGAGCACCGTCACGTCGGGTACAATTACCGGCTCAGCAATGTGCTGGCCGGCATCGGACGCGGTCAGTTGGAGCAGCTCGAGGCGCGGGTGGCAGCGCGGCGTGCCGTGTTCACGCGCTACCACGCGGGCCTCAGCACGCTGCCCGGCATCGCATTGATGCCCGAAGCGCACTACGGGCGAGACGGCATGCGCGCGACACGCTGGCTCACGACACTCACGATTGACGCGGCGCGATTCGGCGCCGACTGCAATACCGTGCGCCTGGCGCTCGAGGCGCAGCAGATCGAAGCGCGCCCACTGTGGAAGCCGATGCACCAGCAGCCGGTGTTTGCCGGATGTCGCACGATTGGGGGCAGCGTGTCGGACGCCCTTTTCGCCACCGGCCTGTGCCTGCCGAGTGGCTCGTCGCTCACGGTGGCACAGCAGGAGCGGGTGATCGACGTGGTCCAGTCCTGCATGGAGACGAACAGCGCCTCGGCGTAACGCCGGCACCGCACGGCGGCGATCGCTTACCAGTACAGGCCGAAGGACTTCGTGCCGTTGGCGCTCATCACGAGCGCTGGCCCCGGCAACCGCACCGAGTGCAGGAAGTTCTTCACCTTCACCCACGCTGGGTTGCTGCCGGGCAGGCGTGCCGCGTCCAGATCGAGTCCGACCACGTACTCGCTCGGCGTGGCGCCGCCGAACGCGCGGCGTCCCACCGACACACGAACCGGCGACGGCCACGCCTTGGCGACCGCCGATGGCAGCAGATCGTGTACGCTCGCCGACAGCCAGACGGTCTGGTGCGCGTAGGCCGTGAGCGCGCCGCGCGGTCCGCGCTCGCCGTGGAAGGCACGTGGCGTCACCGAGAACGACGGCGTGATATGTTCGAGCACGGGGAGGTACGCTTGCGCCACGGCGTAGCCAGCACCGATCGCGTCGACGCCCAGATCGATGGTGCTGAATCCCGTGTAGTAGCCATCCGAGACCTCCTTCGCGACGCCGATCGCAAGCGACGCCCCCGCGCCCTTCCATGCGGCATGGATGCGGCTCACACGATCGGCACAACCCGCGTGCACGGCGGTACGGGCCAGATGATACGAGCCGTAGGCGTGAAGATGGGAACTCGGGTCGGCGAGGATCTGCATCGACGCCCGCTGGTCGGCCATCCGCCACGTGGCGCTACGCGCCATCGACTGGTATTCCAGGCCGGTGGCGAGAGCGCTCAGACCGAGCTGCGTGCCGAGCCGGCCCACCGAGGTCGCACCATCGCAGGTGATGGACTGCGCGGCGGCGGTCTTCGAACCAAGCATCAGGACGCCGGCCACGACCGCGAGCGCCAGCCCCCCCTTCCTGCAGTTCCGCGTACGGCCCATCGCGTGCATCACATCTCCACCTCGTGAGGGCCGGACCGCATGTCCGACGACAACGAGCGGAGAGCAACGGCTGTGCCGCACTCACCGGAGAGCAGTTTTGTGATGCTGGTTCATGGATCGCCTCGGCGCCGTGGCACCGACAGGGCGCTTCCGTAACAGTCCCCGACGCGCTCGCGCCAGCACGTTCCCGTGGTGTGACGGCGCGACGGTGCGGTGTGGTTGACGTCGGATTGTGGCGCGCGTCACGATGGCGGCAAAGTGTTGCGCACACACCACAACGGATGTGGCGGGCGCTAGACAGACGGGTTGGTCGGATCGCCGTGCTGTCGTGCTGCCTGCTCGTTCTGCGCATGACCCACACCACCCAGATCGCGCCCCGTGTCGTCGTCGAACGAGGGCGCGCCACGGCCGCGCCCCGGGCCCCAGATGAACGCGGCAAAGCCCACGAGGAACACCGTAGCGAACGCGAACCACTGAATCGCATAGGACTGGTGAGGCCCCTCCGACGGCGACGGCGGTGGTACGCGCACGGCCTTGGCAATGTCGGACATGGCCGTGTCACCCAGCGCCAGCAAGATGAACGGGGCGAGTGGATGCCCCGTGAGCGCGGCGAGCGTATCGCGGTCCAGCAGGCGAACGGCGCGCGTGGCGGTCGTCATCTGCACGCGACCGGGCGCGTGCGCAGGGAATGCGAGCACGAGCGCATCGAGATCGAGCGTATCCGACTCGCGCGCCTTGTCACGATCGAACGTGCGCCCATCAGGCGAATACACGAAGCCGCGCAGCAGGAGCACCGCCGTATCGCCCCAGCCCCCATCCAGCGGTCGCACTGGCGTCAGCACGTGCACCCCGGGCGAGCCGGCCTGCGAACGCGTGGCGTGCACGACTTCACCGGCATAATCGGCCACACCGTGAATGTGCACACGGCGCCAATGCGATGCCGTGGTGTCAACGCTGCGCAGTGAGGACACGCTGACCACAGGCATCGTACCGCGGGCAAGCACGATCGCGTTCTGCGCGCGCCGCTGCGTGAGCCGGTTGAGCTGCCAGACCCCAAGCCGAATGCACACCGCCGCGGCAATCACGGTAAGTGCACCGAACAGCAGCGTCTTCGCGTCTGGACGACTCATGATTCCTTCAACGGCGACGCCGACGGCAGACTGACCGCAGTCTTCCCCGCGTTCGGCGTCGCCGCCAATGTGATGGCCGGCGTGTCGGCCTTTTCGACCGTTGGGGCCTTCTTGGTCTTCGGGGTCTTCAGCGCCTTCTCCGCCTTCGGGACCTTCTCAGCCTTCGGGACCTTCTCAGCCTTCGGGACCTTCGGAGCCTTGTTTCGCTTCCCGGGCTTGGACCGCGTCGCCGCGGCACCGGCCTGGAGCACCGCTGCGCTGCCGACGACCCGACCGACACGCGCCGCGCCCGGAGCGTGCGTCTCGGGCTGCTCGGCCGGCAGCAACACCAGCATGCTCAGCGGCGGCAACGATACGACGACCGACTGTGGGAATCCGTGATACGGCACCGGCTCGGCCTCCACCACGTCCGCCACCGCATAGCCGCTGCCACCAAACGTCGCGGCATCGGAATTGAGGACCACGTGATAGGTCCCCATCGTGGGCGCACCCAGTCGGTACATCCCGCGCGGCACCGGCGTGAGGTTGAGCGCGACCACCGCATGCGCCGCCCCGTCATACCGCGCATACGACAGCACCGACTGCTCCTTGTCAGACACGTCGATCCAGCCAAAACCCGACGGCTCATGATCGCGCCGCCAGAAACACGAGTGCTGCCGATAGAGCGCGCCGAGGGATTCCATGAACGCCATCAGCCCCTGCCGACGCGCATCGCCCATCAGGTGCCACTCGAGACTGATGTCGTGGTTCCACTCGTGATGCGACCCGAGTTCGGTGCCCATGAAGAACAACGACTTGCCCGGACGCGTGACCGAGTAGCCGATGAGCGCGCGCAAATTGGCGAAGCGCTGCCACACATCGCCCGGCATTTTCTCGAGCAACGACTTCTTGAGGTGCACGACTTCATCGTGCGACAGCGGATTCATGAAGCGCTCGCTGTACTCGTACATCATGGCGAACGTCAGCTTGTCGTGCGCGCCCTTACGGAAGAACGGATCGACCCGGAAGTAATCGAGGGTGTCATGCATCCACCCCATATTCCACTTCAACGTGAAACCGAGTCCCCCCTCGCTGATCGGGTGCGTGACCCGTGGCCACGACGTACTCTCCTCGGCGATGGTGATCACGCCGGGATAGAGCGTATGCACGGCGTGATTCAGCTGCTTGAGGAACGACACCGCTTCGAGATTCTCCCGCCCACCGAAACGGTTGCGCAGCCACTGACCGGCCTCGCGGCCGTAGTCCAGGTACAGCATTGACGCCACGGCATCGACGCGCAATCCGTCGATGTGAAACTCCTCGATCCAGTACAGCGCGTTCGCCAGCAGGAAGTTGCGCACTTCATAGCGCGCATAGTTGAAGATGTGCGTGCCCCACTCGGGGTGATCGCCGATGCGCGGATCCTCGTGCTCGTAACACGCCGTCCCATCGAAACGGCGAAGTGCCCAGTCATCCTTGGGGAAGTGCGCCGGCACCCAGTCCAGCAGCACGCCGATGCCGGCTTCGTGCATCGTGTCCACAAAGGCCCGGAAGTCATCGGGGGACCCGTGGCGCGACGTGGGCGCGAAGTAGCCGCCCACCTGATAGCCCCACGAACCGCCGAAGGGATGCTCGAGCACCGGCAGCAGTTCCACGTGCGTGAATCCCATGCGCGTCACATGCTCGGCGAGGCGTGGGGCCAGCTCGCCGTACGTGAGCAGCCGGTTGTGCTCACCCCGCATCCAGGACCCGAGATGCACTTCGTACACGAGCATCGGTTCGCGCAGCGGATCGGCGTCGGCACGCCCGGCCAGCCACGCACCGTCCTTCCAGTCGTACGTCGCGCGCGCCTG
The DNA here is from genome assembly GCA_947462095.1 of Gemmatimonadota bacterium. Lineage (GTDB taxonomy): Bacteria > Gemmatimonadota > Gemmatimonadetes > Gemmatimonadales > Gemmatimonadaceae > Gemmatimonas. The sequence goes on along the minus strand of CANHNQ010000005.1, from coordinate 17,710 downwards.
CACGATCGATGCGTGTCCTGCGTCCTGCTCCATCTTGAACGCGTACGGATCGGTCTTTACGCGCAGCGCGCCGTCAGGCGACTGGATCTCGAACTTATACATCGCCTCGGCACCGACTCCGGGCACGAACAGCTCGAATACGCCGCTGGACCCGAGCAGGCGCATCTGATGCGCGCGCCCGTCCCAGGCATTGAAGTCGCCGACCACCGAGACGCGCGTGGCGTTCGGCGCCCACACCGCAAACGAGGTCCCGGCGACGCCTTCCATCGCACACACGTGCGCGCCCAGCTTCTCCCACAGCCGCAGATGGCGTCCCTCGTTGAAGAGATGGAGATCCATCTCGCCGAGCGTGGGGAGAAAGCGATATGGGTCGTCGCGGAGTACAACGCGGCCGTCGCCGAAGGTGATCTCGAGTCCATACGCGACCGGGAGCGTGCGATCGCTCAGGAAGCGCACGAACAATCCGTGCTCATCGCGCTCCATCGGCCACTGCCGCGCACCGAGCACCACGGCAACGGACGCCGCATTGGGCTGGAAGGCGCGGATCACCACGCCGTCAACGCCATCGAGGGTAAATGGATGAGCACCGAGCAGGTCGTGCGGCGCGGAGGATTCTCCGCGAACGATCCGAAGCGCAGCGTCGTCAGATGCAGTCGGCACAGTCATACGTGAAGTATATCCCGTCAAGCGGGTCACGTCAGAACAGCGAGGGTTGATCCCCGATCGAGCGTGGATCCACCGTCGGTATGCCGAGTCGCTCCTGCAGCATCCGCACGGAGGCCGGTCCGTGTCCGGCGAAATGGTTGTTGACGAACCCGAACACGTCGCGCACCTGCGCCTGGAGCACCGGCATCATGCGGCTCCACGCGTCGAGCTCGGCACTCCGGTCCACCTGCAGCCGCGAGTAATCCACGATCGTCCGGTCGGGCCCCATCCAGCGCAGATAGGCGAAATCCGCCGTCGGCTGCTCGCACAGTTTGAGCAGCCACTCCCGCGGAATCCATCGACCATCACTGAGCGCCAGCGCCACGCCGTGGCGCTTGAGCAGGTCCAACGTGCGCGTGCGCACCCATGCCGCCTGCCGGAACTCCACGGCAAAACGGAGATCGGTCGGCAGGGCCGGGAGAAAGGCAGCGAACGCGGCGATCTCGGCCGGCGAAAAGTCTGGCCCGCACTGGATGAGGATGGGCCCCAATCGTGGCCCGAGCTCACGCATGCGATCAGTGAATGCCAGCAGCACGTCAACGGCGTCCACGAAACGGCGCTCGTGGGTGATCTCCTGCGGAAGCTTGCAGGTGAAGGTGAACTCCGGCGGCGTGCGCGACGCCCATCCGCGCACCGTACTCGCCGGCGGGATCGCGTAGAAAGTGGAATCGATCTCCACCGCCTCGAAGGCGCGCGTGAAGGTGCGCAGGAAGTTCACCGGGCGCGTCCCCTCGGGGTAGAACGGTCCCACCCATGCCGGGTAATTCCACCCCTGCGTACCCAACCGCAGCCGTGCCGTCATACGCGCACGACGCTCATCGATAGGTCTCGAAGAATCCGCGGCCACGACCCCCGAGTACGCGACCGCGGACACGGCCGTCGACACGCGCCTCGCCCGCCATCTGCACGAACCACGGACGACGCAGCGCGCGTGCGGACTCGCTGTCCCCCCGATCCACCAATCCGATCCGCGTGTCCGTCGCTACCGCATCGTCCACGGTCAACGTCAGCCGCAGCGTGTCAGGACCGCGCACGTCGAACAGCTCAGCGGTGGCCGGAACCTTGAGCGCGCCCATGGCGGTTCGCACCTCACGCGCGTCGTCGTACCGAATCACCCGCGGCCGGAAGAGCGCCAGAAATCCCTGCGCATCGGTGACGTACACGAACAGGGGCGCGTTCCCGTCAGCCGAATCCTCGGGCGTCACGCGGCCATACAGCACGGTGTACTCACCGGCGCGGGCCGACCCCCATTCCCAGGTCACGCCGCGCCATCCTCCCCAGTTATGGTCGTGATACGCCTGGGCGCCGTCGAATCGTTCGCAGACGCGCGCCACGCACAGCGCGCCCGACGCATCGGCGCGCAAGGCCGGCACGGCATAGCCCGAGGTGAAGTCGCCACTCACCAACGTGGCGCCGGGGAAGTCGATGCGTGGCGCCGGTGATACGACCAGATCGAGCGTGAGCGGCGTGCCGGTCCCTTCCTCACGCACGTCGGCGCGCACGGCATATCGTCCGTCCGGCAACACGCGCACGCTGTCATTGCCGATCGTCAGGTTCGCATCGCGCGTGGAAAAACGCACGCGCTCCTTCGGGATCGTGCGACTGAATCGTCGGGGCGCACGACCGCGCTCGTGCAGCGTGACCAGCACCTGCCCGCCCCACTGGTCACCGGTCACATCGCCGCCCACGATGAACGACACGAACGCCCAGCGGTTCGCATCGGGCGTGATCACGTTGAAATAGTGCCACTCCCCCCACGAACGGCGATTCGCCATCCCCGGCGTGGGCAGATGGAAATGATCGATGTCATGACGCAGCTCGGCCAGAGTGGGCGTCATCCAGCGGCGGTCGCCGTCATCGTCATTCCACGCGCCCGCGGCAACGGTCGGGAGCGCGCCGAGCGCGCGCGTGGCCGACGGGATCTCGCCACTCGCCCGTACGGGATGCTCGACGCCGTCGCTGGTGGTGACATACAGCAGCTTGCCTTCCAGCTGCGGCGCGGCCACGGTCACGGCGTCGCTGAGGCGTGGGGCATTGAGCACCTGCCGATGCACGAAGCGCGCGTTGGGCACCGAGAAGAACAAGCCGCCCAGACCGCCGGTCGTGAGCACCTCGATGTCGATGCCCTCGGGCAACACGGTGATCGTGCCGCCACCGACCAGCCGCTCCTGACTGGCCTGGCGCACCATGGCTTCACCGACCGCCAGCAGCACAATCATGACCCCGACGCCCACGCCGAATCCGCCGCACAGCAACAGCGCGCGCAGCGGCCGCGACGCGACCGAGCGCCACGCCAGCAACTGAGCCATTGCCAGACGGATCGCGCCGGCGTTGGCACTCACGCATCACTCCGGGTTTGGCGCGTCGAGTCCGACGCCACGCGGCCGTCGTGTAAGCGGATCACGCGCTGGGCCGCCTGCGCCACGACGGCATCGTGCGTGACGAACACCAGCGTACGTCCATCGCGATGCAATTGTCCGAACAGCTCCAGCAGCCGGACACCGGTCTCGGCATCGAGTTCGCCCGTGGGCTCGTCGGCCAGCAACAGGGCCGGCTCGTTGGATAGCGCTCGCGCGATGGCGACGCGCTGCTGCTCGCCCCCCGACAGCTGGGTGGGGCGGTGATCGAGCCGGTCGCCGAGGCCGACGTACCCCAGGAGTTCGCGGGCCCGCGCCTTTCGCGCCCGCTTGTCCATCCCCGCTTCGGCGAGCGGCAGCTCGACGTTCTCCGAGGCCGACAGCGTGGGCATGAGGTAGAAACGCTGAAACACGAAGCCGATGTGACGCAGCCGGAAGTCCGTTGCCTCGCGATCCGACAGCGAGGCGGTGTCGCGTCCATTCACGAACACGCGACCCGACGTCGGGATATCCACGGCACCGAGCAGATGTAACAGGGTGCTCTTCCCGCACCCGGAGGGGCCCGTGATCGCCGCGAACTCGCCGCGCGCAATCGTGAGATCGATGCCACGTACGGCCTGCACGATCGCGCTCCCCATGGGATAGCTGCGCACGACCTGCTCGCAGGCGATCACCGGCGCGGGCACGGGATCTGATGGGGTTCCGGCACGAAGTTCCGACACGTCAACCAATGGCTTCCTCGCGTAGGGCGCGAGCGATGGGGATAGAGGCGGCGCGCCATGCGGGCAGCAGACCGGCCAGCGTTCCGGAAGTGAGCAGCAGGGCGAGCGCGCGCCAGCCGGCGTCGGGGCTCCACACGAAGAAGTTGAACGCCGACGGCAGCCCAGGGAAATCGCGCAGAATACCGTTCAGCCATTCGGCGGTGATCAATCCCAGCGCAAGACCACCGACGATGCCCGCACCGGTGAGCAACAACCCTTCCAGAAATACCTGGCTCAGCACGCCGAGGCGCTGCGTGCCGATAGCGCGCAACACCGCGATCTCACCGCGTCGTTCGTTCACCGACAACGTGACGAGCGTCGCGACCAACAGAAAGCCGATGCCAAGACTGATGGCCCCGAGCACGAACGCGAGCTGCCGGAAGTACGACAGGCGCTCTTCCACCTGCCGGATCGCGGTTTCCGTGGAGATGGCCGTGACCCGCGGCTGCGTCGTGGCAATCCACGCGCGCACGCTTTCGACCGATGCCGAATCGCTCCGTCGCGACTCGGCCATCGCGAGTGACATGCGGTCGCCATAGCGCGGCCCGAGCAGGTGGCGCAGCAGCGCCAGATCGAGCGCCAGCACGGGCGTTTCCCCGGGCACGTAAATGAAACGACCCATGCCGCTGATCACGACGCGCGTGGATCGCGCGGCGGTGCGCAGCTGCGCATCGAGCCCCGAAGAAATCGTGATCGTGTCGCCGACGACGTGTCCCGTGCGGGCGAGAAATGCTTGGCTCGCCACGATGTGCGGCAGCGGAGACCGCGCGGCCGAATCGGCAATGGTGATGTCATGGCCGGCTTCGACGGTGTAGTCACCCTGTACGTCGCGCTCGAGCCCCAGCGCGAACGCCGACGGAATGCGGCTGCCGTCGATGGTGAGCGTGGCCCCCAGCGTCGGACTCACGGCCTTGATGTCGGGATTGGCACGCAGGGCGCGCACGATCGCGCCCGCCCCGTCGATCGTCGCCTCGCTGTCAAACGGTAACGTGCCCTTGGGGGAGACGCGCAGCTGATAGCCACGCGTCAGCAGCAGCGAACGGAAGGACTCGCTCATGCCGGTGGCCAGCATCACCATGTCGAGCAGCAACGCCGCGGCCACGGCGATGCCCAGCATCGCCAGTGTGGTACGGGCGGGATGTCGTCGCAGGGTGGCCCACGCCATCAGGAAGCGCATGGTTTAGCGTCCCATGAGCGACAGCGGCGACGACTTCACCAGACGCCAGCCGGCGGCAGCGCCCGAGCCGATGCCGAGGACGAGCGAGAGCCCCGTGGCGAACGCGAAGATCTGCGGCGTGAGCAGCGCAAACGCCAGGGGTGTGCGATACACCTGCTGGAAATGTGCATTCACGAGCAGCGACGCGATCCAGCCGATCCCGGCGCCGAGCACGCTGCCGAGCAGCGAGACGATCGCGGCTTCGATCACGATGGCGCGCACCACGGTGGCCCGGGAGATGCCCATCAGCCGGAGCGCCGCAATGTCCCGCCGGCGCTCTTCCACGCTGAGCAGCAATAGACAGAGCAGGAACACCGCGCTCGCAACCACCGTGATAATGCCGATGGCCGTATGAAAACGCTCGACCACCCGGAAGGTGCGCGAACTTTGCACGGCGACGTCACGCGACTTGTGCGCGCGAAACCCGAACGCCACATGATTGATGCGGGTGAGCGCCGAGTCGATCGACTGGCCATCGCGGGTACCGACGGCAAAGCGATCCACGCGATCGTCGAGCTCCATGAGTTGCTGCAGCTGATCGAGGTGCAGGCGAACCCGGTACTCGCGCCGCGCGACTTCAGCGGGATCCGCCTTGCGCTCATAGATCGCGGCGATGGTGGCGCTGTCCCCCGCCTCACCGGGACGGGCCGAAATCCGCACGCGCGCACCGACGGCCAAGCCGAGGTCTTCGGCCATGCGCGTGTCGATCGCGATGCCGCGTTGAGCAGCAAGCGGCGCCGCACCGGCGACCGCCAGCACGAGCACGGCAGCCATCGAACACCACGCTTTCATCGACGGCCGCTCAACGAGCGGTCGGCTTGCGCGATTTCGGCTTGGACGCGGCAGTGGATGGAAGCGAGCCAGAAGCATCAGCAGAGCGTAGGCCAGAAGAGGGCATCGCTGCAACCAATACCTGAGCAGCCAGATTGGGTCCCACCACGGGTTCGCTATTCCCGATCCGCAAGGTGATCGGCCCGTCGAAGGGCGCGCGCGCGACCATCGTGACCTCGGCGCCGGGCTGCAGGGCGATCTCCGCGAGATAGCGCAGGAGCGACGGATTCTTGTCGCTCACACGCAGCATGCGCGCCGTTTCACCGACCGGCAGCTCGGCAAGGGTCCGATGCGGCTGTTCCTCGATCAGGCCGTCGGCCGTGGGGATCGGCGCCCCGTGCGGATCGGCCGTGGGATGGCCCAACGCCGCCGCCATGCGTTCGATGAGATCGTCCGAGGCCGCATGCTCGAGACGCTCGGCCTCATCGTGCACACGATCCCATGGATACCCCAGCACGCCCGTGAGATACGACTCAAGGATGCGATGGCGGCGGATGGTGCGCAGGGCAGCCTGGCGTCCGCACGGCGTGAGCTGCACGCCCCGGTACGGGACATGATCGAGATATCCCTGCGTGGCCAGCCGACGCACCATGCCGGTCACCGACGCTGGCGCGACGTCGAGCGCGTGAGCCACGTCGCTGGTGGCCGCCGCCCCGAACCGGCTCTCGAGTTCATAGATCGCCTTGAGGTAATCCTCCACCGGCCCGGTCAGTGCGGGGCGTGCGTGCATCGTCACCGGTCAGCGGGCGGCGACGCGAACCGGACCCCTGACCATCAGCACGGGCACCATCGTCCGGTGGCGAACGCTGTTGGCGGTCGTGCCATAGATCACGTCCTGAATACCCTTGTGCCCATGCACCGCCATGGCGATCAGATCGCACGCTTCGCGCTCGGCGGCGGCCGCGATCTCGCCGGCCGGATCGCCACCGGCGAGAATCGACTCCGTGTCGAAACCGTCCACGCGCAACGCGGCGCAACAGGATTCGATGTACTCGCGATCCAGTCGCATTTCTTCCGATTCGCGGAGCTTGAGCGCCCGCTGATGTCGAGCCGCCCAGCCATCGGCCACGTGAATCAGGACGATGGAGGACGCGCACAGCTGCGCCAGCTGCCGCACATGTGCGAGAATCACCTGGTCGTACGCGGAGTGCTCGAGTGGCACGAGAATGCGGCGATACATCAGGCGATCCACCCGCGAATGGTTTGAACGAGCAGCCAGGCATTCAGCGTGGCGATGATGCCGGCCACCAGGTAGGCCGCGGTACGCAGCCCGAGCGAGTTCACGAATTCACCCATCTTTGCACGGTCGGAGGTGAATCGCACGAGCGGGAAGACGGCGAAGGAGAGCTGCAACGACAGGATGACCTGACTGAACACCAGCAGTTTGGCGGTGCCGCTGGCTCCGTAAAGTACCGCCACGGTCGCCGCCGGCACGATGGCGATCGCCCGCGTGATGAGCCGGCGCAGCCAGGGACGAATGCGGAGGTTGAGGAATCCCTCCATGACAATCTGACCGGCGAGCGTGCCCGTGAGCGTGGAATTCTGTCCAGAGGCCAGCAGCGCAAGCGCAAATACCGCACTGGCCCCGCCCACGCCAAGCAGCGGCGTGAGCAGCTTGTGCGCATCCTGAATTTCCGCCACGGACGTGTTGCCGGTGGTATGAAACGTCGCGGCGGCCACGATCAGAATGGCCGCATTGATGAAGAGCGCGAAGCTGAGCGCGATCGTGGAATCGATGAACGCGAATTGCACCGCTTCACGCTTCCCTTCCGCCGTCTCTTCGTACTTGCGCGTCTGCACGATGGAGGAGTGCAGATACAGATTGTGCGGCATGACGGTGGCGCCAAGAATGCCGATCGCGATGTACAGCATCTCCGGATTGGTGAAAATCTGCGTGGTCGGCACGAACCCACGCGCCACCGCTCCCAGATCGGGCTTGGCGATAAACAGTTCGAACAGGAAGCACCCGCCCACGACCGCGATCAGCGCAATGACGAGCGCCTCGAGCATGCGGAACCCCTTGTTCTGCAGGTACAGCACGAGCAAGACGTCCACGGCGGTGATCGCGATACCCACGGGCAGCGACACCCCAAAAAGCAGATTCAGCGCGATGGCGGTGCCGATCACCTCGGCGAGGTCGCACGCGGCAATGGCGACTTCGCACAGCACCCACAGGGCGAAGGCAACAGGCGGCGAATAATGATCTCGGCAGGCCTGCGCGAGATCACGTCCGGTCACGATGCCGAGCTTGGAGGCAAGCCCCTGCAACAGCACCGCCATCAGGTTCGACAGCAGGATCACCGACAGAAGCGTGTAGCCGAAGCGGGAGCCACCGGCGAGATCGGTCGCCCAGTTGCCGGGATCCATATAGCCCACCGCCACGAGATACCCTGGGCCGGCAAACGCCAGCAGCTTCCGGAACCAGGTAGCGCCCTGTACCTCGACCGAGCGATGCACCTCGGCCAGCGACGGCGCCAACCGCGCGCGACGCCACCCGGGTTCAGCGTTCGCGGACCCGGCCGATGCGGGCACCGCCATCGGCTCGCCCAGACGATCGGTGGTCGCCATCGTGTCATTCTTTGGATCGGCCATACCTTAAACTTAGGCCTACCTAACTTTTGAGCAAGTCCATGCCCAGAATGGACTTCGGGCATGTCGGCCAACGACGTACCACACCGGCCGACACGCCACCGGGCCACGCCGCGTGCATGGCCCGGTGGCGTGCGGTCCTGTCCTACCAGCCCGCGGCGGTGCCGTCGCGCCGCGGATCGGCCACGCCGATCCGCTTGCCGTCCTTTCGAATGAACACGGCGTGGACACCGCCGAAGCTGATGTCACGCACGCGACTGGCCGGCGCGTAGCCGCGCGACACGAGCGCCTGGTACACGCTCGTGGAAAAGCCCGGCTCCACTTCGACTTCCTTGGTGTTGTCACTGGCGTGGATCCGCGGCGCCGACAGCGCCACCGCGGGATCTTCACCAAAGGCGAGCATGCGAATCGTGACCTGCGTGATGGCGGGCTGGATGTACTGCGAGCCGGCGGCACCGACCACGAGACGCACCTTGTCGCCGTCGAGAATGAGTGTCGGGGACATCGTGGAATTCGCGTAGCGGTCCGTGCCACGCGTCTTCGCATCGAAGTTGCTGCCGGACGAGTTCAGAAAGAAGCCATCGGTGTACACGCCCGAGCCGAACAGCACGCCAACGGTCGTCGTGGCCGACACCGCACTGCCGTCGCCGTCCACCACGGCCAGATGCGACGTGAAGCTGCGCCCCTCGTCAACCGTCGCCGTGTCGCGTGGAGCACCGCCGGCGCTGCCGGAGCGCGCCCCTGTGCGCAGCGCGGTCGACGCCGGATACGGATTGAACGTGCCGCAGTTCCCCGGCGACGCGAGGCTGTCGAACGCCCACGGGTTGCCGGCGCGTGCCGTGTCGGGGAGTGCCCCACCCACGAGTCCCGCACGCTGCCGCGCGAAGCCGGGATGGACCACCCCGTGCGCGGGCACGCGCTGCACCGCAGGGTCACCGCGATATTCGCTGGCGTCGGCATCGCCGAGGCGCATGATGTCGGCGAGCTTCGCGACGGCCGTCCCATTCTCGGTGAACGACCCGGCGTCGGCGACGCCGGCGGCATCGGCCAGCTGCAGCATCTCCAGCACCGACGCGCCACCCATTGGCGGGGGCGCGCCCAGCAGCGTGTACCCACGCCACATGGTGCACAGCGGGCGCATGGGGGTTACGACGTACGTGTTCATATCGCGCACGGTGATCAAACCGCCCTGCGCCTTCACCTTCGCCGACAGGCGCTCGGCGATGCCACCGTTGTAGAACACCGTGGCCCCTTCGGCGGCAATACGCTCCATTGTGGCCGCCAGCTCCGGCTGCACGAGGCGATCGCCGGGGCGCAGCGCCTCACCGCGCGGCATGAATCGCGCGGCCGCCAGCGAGTCCGCCATCAGCTTGTCGCGCGATGCGACGATGGTGCGGGCGAGCAACGGAGACACAATGAAGCCGTCGCGCGCCAAGGCGATGGCCGGCGCCATCACCTGGGCCCGCGTGAGCTTCCCCCACTTCGCCTGCGCCTCGAGCACGCCGGCCACCATGCCGGGCGTCGCGGCGGCGCGGCCCGGACGACGGCCACGTGTCGTATCGGCCCGTCCCCACGCCGGGTCTTCACCGGCGCGCGGATAGAACGACAGATGCTCGACGGTCTTGGTCTTCGCGTCGAAAAAGGTCATGGCACCGCCGCCGCCGAGCCCCGTTTGCGAAACGTCGGTGACCGAGAGGGCGAAGGCGGTCGCCGCGAAGGCGTCGACGGCATTGCCGCCCTGCGCGAGGATCGCCGCACCGGCGGCGGCCGCATCCGGGTGCGACGCGGCCACCATACCGCGGTCGCTCTCAACGCGCTTGCCCGACATCGGCGCCACGGCACTGGCCGAGGGGCGCATGCAGCCGGTGACGAGGTTGCCGGCCACGAGCAGGGCCGTCGTGGCCACGGTACGAGCAGAGCGGTGGAACGCGAAACACATCGGCAACGTCATGCCCTCGGGTAAGGTGCGGGTGAATCCCATCGTGGACGTACAACGCCGGCCGGAACCGCGTTCGGGGCGCGACGGACGGACTTACGGACTGACAAGGGCAAGGAGCTGGCGCACGATGCGTTCGGTGAGCCCCCACACGATGTGCTGCTCCACGCGGAAGGCCGGAAACGTGGCGCGGACGCCGCTGACGTCCATGACATGTTCGGCCGTCGAGCTTTCGTGCAGCAAATGCGCGAGCGGGACCCAGAACGTGGCCGCCACTTCATCGCTGGGCGTCAACGTTACGTCGGGTTCGACGATCGCCACAAAAGGCCGGATGATCATCGGCGGCAGCGATCGGCTACGCGGCGCGAGATCGTCGAGGCGCCCCAGTATGCGCCCCTGCGAGAGATCAAGCGCCAGTTCTTCCTGCGTTTCGCGGAGGGCGGTGACTTCGAGCGAGGCGTCGCCGGGTTCGAGGCGGCCACCGGGGAATGCCATGTGCCCGCTCCACGGATCGCGCTCCAGCTCCGCGCGCTTGATGAACAACAACTCGGGCTCCCCGTTGACCACGCGCAGCACGGCCGACACCGCGGCAAGCCTCGACTCGGCCACCGGGGAGGCATCGATCGCAACACGGCTCGCGAGACGGGTCGCAAGCCGCGACACGTCCGCGTGCTGCAGCGCGATCTGCAAGCGTTGTTCGCGCGCGGACTCGCTCAGTCGGCCACCGTGCCACCCGAGGCGACCCAATCGCGGAATCCACCGGCCATCGATGCCACGTTCGTGTAGCCCATCTCCTGCAACGTCCGGGCCGAGAGCGCGGAGCGATTACCACTGGCGCACATCAGCACGACCTGCGCGTCGCGCGGCACGCGCGCTTCGATCTGGCTCTCGAGCACACCCCGGCCGATGTATTCCGCCGGCGCCGCGTGTCCAAGATTCCATTCGTTCTGCTCGCGGATGTCGATGAGCACCAGCGGCGCGCCGGCGGCCAGACGGTCCTGCACTTCACGCGCCGTCACTTCGGTGACGCTCGCCTTGGCTTCGGCGATGAGTTGCTGTGCGGTCTTCATGAGCGTACTCGGTGATGAGTCAGTGAAAGCGCGAAACAGCGGTGGGGAGGACAGACAACGAGCGCGCGTCGGCATCCAGCGTTGCGATGGCCCCGAACGGCACCGTCCACTGATCCGAAATATGTCCGACCGGAATGCCTTGCAGGGTGGGGACCTGCAACGCCTCGGCCAGCTCAGTCACGAGCGCCTCGATCGTTCGCGTGCCGTCGTCGGTGGTGTCCGGACAATCGGTGCACTGTCCGAAGGCCACGCCAACGCAGCCGTGGAACGCGCCGGCGAGGCGCAGCTGCGTGAGCATCCGATCGAGCCGGTACGTGGCTTCTCCGACATCCTCGAGCACCACAATCGCCCCACGGCAATCCACCGCCCACGGCGTTCCGACCAGCGACGACACCAGCGCGAGATTGCCGCCCACCAGCCGGCCGGTGACGCGGCCACCACGCACCACCCGCGCGTCGGGTGCCTCGCCACAGCTGTCGGTCCCGTCTTGCACCGCGCGCACCAGCGAATCGCGCGAGAAGTCGGAGAGGGGAGCACGCGCGGTGGGGCCGTGATAGCTCACCAGACCGGCATGCTGCCACGCGGCATGCAGCGCGGTGATGTCGGAATAGCCGATCAGCGCCTTCGGATGGCGCTGCAGCACCTCCGCCGAGAGTCGCGGCAGCAGCCGCGCGGCGCCGTAGCCCCCCCGGAGGCACCAGATGCCATCGATGGTGTCGTCGTGCAACGCGTCGAGGAGATCGTCGCCACGCTGCGCATCGTCGCCCGCGAAATACCCGGTCCGTCGCAGCGCATGCTGCCCGACCTGTACCTCCCAACCGAGCGACTCGGCCGTCGCGACCGCACGCTCGAGCTCGTGGGGACCCTGCAGCGGGCCGGACGGGGAGATCATCGCGACCCGCGCGCCGACCGTCAGCGGGCGGGGCATCCGCAGCCCGGACGCATGGTGTGCCCCGCGGGAATCCCCCTCGGGAAGATCGAAAGTACCACCATCGGCGACCATGTCTGAACGTATCGGTCTTGACTCGGGGGAGCAACGGAACTCCCCCGTCTCGTCACAATGCGCCTACGATGCGCCCACGGTGCACCCACAACGCTCCCGCTCGCGGTGCGACGCAGCCAGCTTTCGCGCTATATGCTGAGCCTCTTTCCGGGTCTGACGCCGATGTCGCTGCAGGGCGCCCTGTCCGCCGTCGCGGCCGCCGCGCCGTGGGTGGGCGCTCCCCTCGTTCTGGCAGCGCGCCTGAAAACGACCCCCCGTCTCGATGACATCGACGTGGCCGCGACCATCGCCGAGCCCGTTCCACGCGTCAGCATCGTACTGCCGGCACGGAACGAGGCGGTGCACATCGCGGCCTGCATCCGGAGCATTCGCGCCTCCACGTGGCCCGACCTCGAGCTCATCGTGGTCGATGATCACTCCACCGACGGCACCGGCGCGCTCGCGCGTGCGGCTGCAGCTGACGACGCTCGGGTGAAGGTCGTGGACGCCCCGGATCTTCCCGCCGGCTGGTTCGGAAAGCAGTGGGCCTGTCAGTCGGGAGCGGCCCACGCCACCGGATCGCTGCTGCTCTTCACCGATGCCGATACTCGTCACGCCCCCGATCTGGTAGGGCGCATGGTGCGCATGCGCGAGCGCCGAGGGGCCGAACTGCTGTCGGTGGCGGGACATCAGGAAATGGGGACGGTGTGGGAGCGGGCGGTGCAGCCGTCGGTGTTCACCCTCATTCTCACGCGATACGGCGGGGCGGAGGCGATGGAGCGCGCCACCCATCCACGCGACGTCGTGGCGAACGGGCAGTGCTTCATGCTGTCGCGGCGCGTCTACGATGCCATCGGCGGTCACGAACCCGTACGCGGGTTCGTGGTGGAAGACGTCATGATGGCGCAGACGATTCAGGCGCGTGGCGATCGCGTGTCGCTGGCGCTGGGCATCGCGCAGCTCAGCACGCGGATGTACGACGGCCTGGGCAGCCTCATGAAAGGCTGGGGGAAGAACATGTACGCCGGTGGACGGCACGCCATGTGGTGGGGCGCCGTGGGGAAGTGGCTGTATCCGCTCTTCCTGCTGGCGTTTCCGCTGGGCGTGCTGATGCCGTTCCTGGCGCTGGCGTGGTGCCTCATCGCACTGGCCGCGGGGGCCGCCGCGAGCACGGCAGTCCTACTCTGGAGCGCCGCCAGCACCGCGGCCGTCCTGTCCGCGTTTGCGGCGGCGAACCGGCTGAATGGGGATCCGATCCGCCGCGCACTGCTCGCCCCGCTGGGCGGGGCGATCGTGCTGGCCATTTGCGTGTCCGCGCTCGCACGCGGCAAGCACGTGCGATGGAAAGACCGCGCCTACGTGTCGCAGTAGCGCGTGCGGCGCGTTAACGCGTGAGCCGTTCGGCGCGCTCGAAATAGGCGGCGCGCAACCGCTGCGACACCGGGCCCGGCGTCCCGCCGTGCACGATGTCGTCGTCGATGCGAGTCACCGGCAGGATGAAGCTCGTGGCGCTGCTCATGAAGCACTCGTCGGCGCCCTTCGCCTGCGCTACGGTGAACGCGCGTTCGCGGACCGGCACGCCGGCGGCCTCCGCAAGTTCCAGCACGACGTCGCGCGTGATGCCCGCGAGAATGTCGCTCGACAGCGGACGCGTCTGCACCACGCCGTCGTTCACGATCCACAGGTTGCTCGAGCCGCCTTCAGTCACGAGGCCATCCTCGTGCATCATCGCTTCGAACGCGCCAGCGGCGCGCGCCGCTTGCTTGGCGAGCACCTGCGCCAGCATGCTGGTGCTCTTGATGTCGCAGCGCGCCCAGCGCAGGTCCGGCACCACGTGCAGGCGCACGCCTGAAGCGTTCGGATCGGTACGTAACAGCTTCGGTCGCGCGTACGCGAACATCGTCGGCGTCACGTTCACCGGGAACGGGAAGTCCCGCTCGGCCACGCCGCGCGTGACCTGCAGATAGACGAGTCCCTCATCGACGCCATTGTCGGTAGCCAGTTGCTGCATCACGCCCAGCCACGCGGCCGCCGGCTGTGTATTCGGGATGCCGATGGCGCCGAGCGAGCGCGCCAACCGCACGAGGTGCCGGTCGGCATCGAGCAGCGTGCCGTTCAACACCGCCGCGACTTCGTACACGCCGTCGCCGAAGAGCAGGCCGCGATCGAAGATGGATACGTGCGCGTCCTGTTCCGCGACGAAGGATCCGTTAAGCCAGCAGACGGGCATGGGAAAACGTGCGATGAGGAAGAAGGAGCCGGGCGGCGCGCGGCGGCGATACCCACGGCGTCTAAGATAGCCACGCCGAGCGCACCGTGCCGCACCGTGCCGGACCGCGTCCCGCCGCCATGCGCTCCGAAAGCACCGCCGGCGCACTTCGGGTGACACACGTTCGCGCGCGTGATCGCAGTGTGGGCCCGTGCTCACACTCCGCGCCGCCGCTCAACTGCTCGCGCAGGCCGACTCCCGCCAGTCGCTGCGCCCGATCGCCCAGGCCCTGGGCTTCACCGCGACACCCGCCGCGCTCGAGGCCGACGGGCGCGAACGATTGCGCATCGACGCCCTGACAAGCGCCGCTGATCTCATACGCGGCACCGGCACGCTCCGGTTGCTGTGCGCTGAACTGGCGCCTCCTACCGACCTCGCTGGTGCCGCCGATCCACGCGAACTCACGAAACGGCTCGCGTCCGTGATGCTGCAGCAGGCCCCGGCGCGACACTGGTGCCTGATCACGCTCGACGCGCGTCGGCGCACGCTCTGTATTGCCACCGTGTGTCCGCATGGCAACGGTCCGCGCGTGGCCGCGCTCCGGATCGATCGCACCCGCGTGGTCGACTCCGACGCCGACACCCTGCGCACCCTCGCCGCCGTGTCGGAGCCGGATGCGCTCCTGCGCCATGCGCGCTTCACCGACATCCTGCGACGCGAAGCGCTGTCGAATCGTTTCTACGGCATTCTGGAGCGCGCCGTGACCACGCTCGCCACCGATGCCACCGGCCCCGCAGCACAGAGTGCGCTCCCCGCCGAACGTCGCGAACTGGCGCTGCTCTGCACCAGCCGGTGCCTGTTTCTCGCGTTTCTGGAAGCCAAGGGATGGCTCGACCATCGTCTCGACTTCCTGATGCATCACACCGCCGCGCAGCTCGAGGCCGGCGGTCAGCTGCATCAGCGCCTGTTGCGTCCGCTGTTCTTCGGCACGCTGAACACTCCGCGGCGCGATCGTGCGCCGGCCGCCCGTCGGTTCGGTGCCGTGCCGTTTCTCAACGGCGGGCTGTTTTCCCCGACACCGCTCGAAAAGCGCCATCGCACGCTGCGCTTCAGCGATGATGCCATCGCGCATCTCGTCGGATCGGTGCTCGACCGGCATCGCTTCACCGCGCACGAAGACTCCGCCAGCTGGTCGGAAGCGGCGGTCGACCCGGAGATGCTGGGGCGCGCCTTCGAATCGCTCATGGCCACCGACGAACGGCGTCGCTCGGGCTCGTTCTACACGCCACCCGCCCTCGTGGACCAGGTCGTTCGCGATGCCCTCTTCACCGCCCTGCCCGATCTCCCCGCCGATGCGCTCGACGACTCCACCGCCCCGCTCCTGCTCGCGCCCGCAACCAGTGACGCCCTGCACCGCCTGCGCATTCTCGACCCGGCCTGCGGCTCGGGTGCGTTTTTGGTGCACACGCTCGAACGACTCAGCACCCTGCTTCGACGCACGCAGCTGGCGTCAGCCACGCTGCCTGCCACGCCGGCATCCGTCGACGTGCACCACATCCGACGACAGCTCCTCACGCACAGCATCTTCGGCGTCGACCGCAATCCGGTCGCGGTCTGGCTCTGCGAACTGCGTCTCTGGTTGTCGGTGGTCATCGAATGTGCGGAAACCGACAGCACCCGCGTGCCGCCGCTGCCCAATCTGGATCATCACATCCGCGTCGGCGACTCGCTCGCCGGCGGCAACTTCCGATTCGCTCCGCCCAGCGCCCGCACCCTGACCGCGCTGCGTGAGCGCTATACCCGCGCCACCGGCCCGCGCAAACAGTCGATCGCCCTCGCCCTCCAGCGCGAAGAGCGGCACCGCGCGATGGCCGCCCTCGCCACGCAGCGCGATGCGCTCCGCGCCGAACGCGCGGCCCTCCTCAGCACACTCCGCGCGCGCGACTTGTTCGGGCAACGTCGCACGCCCAGTCGCGCCGATGTCGCCCGTCTCGACGCGCTACGTGCACACGGCCGCGAGCTCTCGACGGCGCGCGCCAAACTCGCCGACGGCGGCGCATTGCCGTTCCGCTTCGTCACCTACTTCGCCGACGTGGCCGCCGCCGGCGGCTTCGATGTGCTCATCGGCAATCCCCCCTGGGTGCGACCGCACGCCCTCGCCCAACGCGAGCGCGAACAGCTGCGCCGCGAGTTTCGCAGCATGCGCGCCGCCACCTGGCACGCCGGCGCCGCCCGGGCCGGCGCCGGCGTGGGCTTCGCGTCGCAGCCGGATCTGGCCGTGGCCTTCATCGAACGCAGCCTCGAACTGCTCGCCCCCGGCGGTACCCTCGCCCTCCTGGTGCCGGCCAAACTCTGGCGCTCCCTGTCGGGTGGCGGTATCCGCCGCACCATCGCACAGGTCGCCACCGTGCACGCCATCCGCGACTGGAGCGACGCCCCCGCGCTCTTCAACGCGGCCACGTATCCGTCGCTCCTGGTGGCCCGCACGCATCCGCGTGGCGATACCGCCATCGCGGCAGACACGAGTCCGGCGGCGCCTGCATCACCGGACATCCACGTCACGATCGCCTCCACGCACGGCGAACGCGCCTTCCCGATTCCCTCGGCACGACTCACCCTCGACGGCGATACCGCCGCCCCCTGGGTCCTGCTCCCCCCGCCCGCGCGTGCCGCCTTCGATCGGCTCCGCAGCGCCGGCTCGCCCCTCGGTGACTCCCGCCTCGGACGCCCGCTGCTTGGCGTGAAGTGCGGCTGCAACGCCGCGTTCCTCGTGCGTGCCCGCGAACACGACGACGACTCCGCCACCGTCGTCGCCTCCGACTATCCGGCACACGGCATGGCCACAGCCCCGCGATCGGCCGTCATCGAACGCCGGTTGCTGCGACCCGCGCTGCGCGGCGAAGGGATGACCGCACGCGCACCGGGCGCCGGCGACGAGCTGCGCATTCTCTGGACGCACGGTGTGGATGGACGGCCGCTGCACTCGCTGCCGCCGGCCACCACCCGCTGGCTCGCCCACTGGCGCCCCCAGCTCGAGAGCCGACGCGATGCCCG